>JACZYW010000001.1 GCA_022570885.1 Chloroflexota bacterium
CGGCGGCCGGCCCGTCCTGTCGCGGGACGGCTGCGCTGGCGCAGGCCTCGGCTTGGCTTGCCAGGCTGGACGGCTCGCTGGCGGCGGCTGATCCTGCTCGCGATCGCCGTCGTGGCGATAGGGACCGGCGTCTGGTGGGTCTACCGCTCTCCGCTGCTCTCGATTCGAGAGGTGACCGTAGAGGGCGTCGAAACGCTGTCGCCGGAGATGGTGAGCGGCCTCGCTGACCTGGAGGGCCAGAGCCTCCTTCGCCTGGACTTCGAGGGTGCCCGCCAGCGGCTGTTGGCTCTGCCGATGGTCAAGGATGTGCAGATCAGCCGCGATTGGCCCTCAGCCGCACACATTACTATCGTCGAGCGGACGCCCTGGGGCGTCTGGCAGGCGGGCGGCGTGCGCTTCGTCATCGACGACGAAGGGGTGGTGCTGGACGTCCCAGCGCCGGCCGGCGCGCCCGTCATCGTACAGTACGGCGCGTTCCAGCCGCTCGTCGCCGGCGACAGGGTGGACGCCGGCGCGGTCGCCGTCGCGCGGCAGCTCGCGCCGACGGCGCGGCGAACGCTGGGGCGGTCGCTCGTCGCGCTGGAGTTCTCGCAGGCGAGCGGGCTCACCGCGGTGCTGGCCGTAGGGCCGGACGACCCGGGCCTCCGCGCCGTCTTCGGCGACGCTCAGGGCTACGACTTTAAGCTAGCCACCCTCTACACCCTGCTCCGGCAGGCGGATCAGGAGGGTAGGACGTTGACCAGGGTCGACCTGCGCTTCGGCGATCGGGTGGCTGTCCAGTGATGCATGGGGAAGAGAGCATGAGCTTCGCGCCGTCGCTTGCGGCCAGCGCGAATGGGAGAAGGGAGGCCCGACGATGAAAGGTGGCGTATTCGCCTCTATCGATGTCGGCACCACGAAGATCTGCACTGTGGTGGGTGAGGTGCTACCCGAACAGCCGCTGCGCATCCTGGGCGTCGGCATCGCGGCGGCTAACGGCCTCAACCGCGGCATGGTGGAGAACCTGCACGACGCCTCGGAGTCGATCCGTAGCTCTGTGGAGCAGGCGGAGCGCTCCAGCGGCACGCGCATCCTCTCGGCCCATGTTGGCGTGACCGGCTCCCACATCTCGTGCCTGAACAATCGGGGGATCGTCGCTATCCCGGACCGGGAGCGGCCGATCAGCCAGGACGATGTGTCTCGCGTCTTGGACGGCGCCCGCATCGTCAGCATCCCGACGAACCGAGACATTATCCACGCCGTCCCCCGCTACTACATCGTCGATGGCCAGGATCACGTCTCGGATCCCATCGGCATGTACGGGCAGCGGCTGGATGTAGAGACGCATATCATCACCGGGCTGAGCACCGTCCTCCAGAACCTGACCAAGGGCGTGGAGAGCGCCGGCGTGCAGGTAGAGACGCTGATCCTGGCGCCGCTGGCCAGCGCGGAGGCGGTGCTGGAGACGGAGGAGAAGCGCCAGGGCGTGGTGCTGGCCGATATCGGCGGCGGCGTGACGGACATCGCCCTCTTCGTGGACGGGAGCGTGTACCACACGGCCGTGCTGCCGGTGGGCGGCAACCATCTCACCCGCGACCTGGTCATTGGGCTGCGCTGCCCGTACCAGGCGGCGGAAGACGCGAAGACGCTCTTCGGCCACGCGATGGCGAGCGCCATCGATGCCGAGGAGACGGTGGAGCTGGAGGCCTTCGGCGCTGAGGGGCGCAAATCCTTCCAACGACGCCGCATCGCCGAGATCCTGCAAGCCCGCGTGGAGGAGATCTGCGAGATGATCATGCGGGAGGTGCGGCGGGCTGTCCAAGACGACATCCTCTCGGCCGGGCTGGTGCTGACCGGCGGGACCGCCAACCTGATCGGCATCGCCTCGCTGGCGGAGCAGGTCACTGGCCTGCCCACCCGCGTGAGCGCGCCGCGCAACCTGCAGGGCCTCGTCGATGTGCTTTGCGATCCCGCCTATGCCGCCAGCGTGGGCGTACTCCAATGGGCTGTCCGTGAGTTTGAAGCAGGCGCCTTGCACACGCGACCGCGACCGTTCCTGGTCCCCGGCGACCTCTGGCAACGGGTCTCGCGTTGGGTGCGGGTGCTGATGCCGGAGTAAGGGGGTGACGTGTCGACGATAGATGAACCAGGTGCGAGCCGGCCGGACGGCCAGAGCCAAGAGGTCGAACGGCCTTTGGCCCAGCCAGTTCTGCCGGGCATAGCAGCGACAGACGAACAGGGTGATAAGCGAACCGAGGCAACAGGAGAACACGGAGCAGGAGGGGCGTCAGACCCCAGCGTGTCCCAACGTGGCCGGAGCAAGGCTAGTCGGGGCGCAAAGAGGAAGGAGAGAGCGATGAGCGAGAAGCTGAACGGACTGCCCCCCATCAAAGTCGTTGGTGTGGGGGGAGGCGGTTGCAACGCCGTGAACCGCATGATCGGCGAGGAGATGGAAGGCGTCCAGTTCGTCGGCATCAACACCGACGCGCAGGCGCTGGCCCGCTGCGAGGCGCCGGTGCGTGTTCGCATCGGCGAGAAGCTGACCAAGGGGCTGGGCGTCGGCGGCGATGCGGAGAAGGGTTTGCGCTCCGCCGAGGAGAGCCGCGATGAGATCCTGGACGCGGTGCGCGGCGCGGAGATGGTGTTCGTGACCGCCGGCATGGGCGGCGGCACCGGCACTGGCGCCTCGCCGGTGGTGGCGGAGGTCGCGCGCGAGGTGGGCGCCCTCACTGTCGGCGTCGTTACCAAGCCCTTCAGCTTCGAAGGGGCGAAGCGCCGCGAGCAGGCGGACGAGGGTATCAACCTGCTCCGCCAGCACGTCGACACCTTGATCATCATCCCCAACGACCGCCTGCTGGACATCAGCGGGCCGGAGGTGACGGTGGAGGAGGCGTTCCGCACGGCCGACGATGTCCTTCGCCAGGGCATCCAGGGCATCTCAGAGCTGATCACCCTGCCCGGCGAGATCAACCTGGACTTCGCGGACGTACGGCGGATCATGCAGGACGCCGGCCCGGCGCTGCTCGCCGTTGGGAAGGCGAGCGGCGAGGATCGGGCGGTAGCGGCGGCCCGCGAGGCCATCAGCAGCCCGCTGCTGGATATTAGCATCGAGGGCGCGAAGGGCGTGCTCTTCAACGTCACCGGCGCTCGCAACCTGTCGCTGCACGAGCTCCACGCGGCGGCCCAGGTGATCGCCGAGGTGGTGGCGCCGGATGCCGAGATCATCTTCGGCACGGCGATCGACCCCAGCTTGGGCGATGAGGTGAAGGTGACGGTGATCGCGACCGGCTTCCCCGTGGGGCCGCGGGCGCTCGAAGCAGAGAAGGCCAGCCTTGGCCAACACTTCGGCGCGGAGCCGCCGGCCCCCGCGACGGATACGGAGCTTCCCGCCTTCCTGCGTCGCACCGTAGAGGTGCGTTAGCGGAGGTGGTAGCTACACTTGGCAGAAAGGGGGTGTCTGTCTAGCCGTATGTGAGCACCCGGTACGACCGGGAACTCAGCCCCTTCACATCGAAGAGGGGCAACAAGGCTGCGGGCGGCGAATGGGAGATGCGCCGCCCGCAGCCTTTTCTTCGCACGAGCTGGCCTGGAGTCTCGCCCCCGACCGGTCCGGGGCGAGACTCTCTCACATTGAGAACTTCGCACTCTGTTAGCTCTGCTGGCTCAGCCGCCGGCGCCAGTAGCCCAGCCCGATCAGGCCCATCCCTAGGCTGGCCAACGTAACGACGAAGCTGAAGAGCGAGCCAATGCCACCTGGCAGAGGGAACCCGCCACCCGTTTCCGGCGGCCCCTTCACCGCTGGCCCCGGCGTCGCGGTCGGGTCTGCCACCGTTGGCTCCGGCGTCGCGGATGGCCCGATCACCGTCGGCAGAATCTCGGACGTGGGCGTCGTTTCAGGAGCTGTCGTGGTAGGTGTCGCCTCAGTCGGCGTGGCCGTGGGCAGTGGCGGCGTGGCCGTGGGCGGCGTAGCCGTGGGCGGTGGCGGCGTAGCCGTGGGCGGTGGCGGCGTGGCCGTGGGTGGTGGCGGCGTGGCCGTGGGCGGTGGCGGCGTGGCCGTGGGCGGTGGCGGCGTGGCCGTGGGCGGTGGCGGCGTGGCCGCGGGTGATAGCGGTGTGGCCGCGGGTGGTGGCGGCGTGGCCGTGGGCGGTGGCGGCGTGGCCGTGGGCGGTGGCGGCGTGGCCGTGGGCGAGACGCCGCACGGAGGGAAGCTTTCCGATCTCTCCGGGTTCAAGTCCGGCCGCTGGCTGGTGTCGACTTCAACTCGAATGGAGTTGGCGTCCGGACTGACGCCGGCGCTGCTGAGCGGGCCGTATAAGAGGACGACGCTTTCCCCAGGATCCAGGGTGACATTGACTGCAACGGAGGCGCCGGTCGTAAGGAAGAAGGGGCTGCCTCCGAGGGCGGGTGGGATGTGCTGCGCGAGTACCAGCGGTATCTGGTCCGATACCTGATCCTGCGTCCGGTTCGCCACGGTGATGGTGCCGCTTACACTCCCGTCGGGCGCACAGGTGGCTGTGATCGACACGATCTCCACTGGCCCGAAGGGTTGCCCCGCGGTGGATGAGCTTCTCATCAGAGCGACGCCGATGGTGACGAAGGTTGCCAGACACAGGAGCGCCGTGAGCAGGCCTAAGAGCACGGTGAGCGGGAAAGACCCTGCCGGTGAAGCTTTCCGCCGTTGTCGGTAATGTATCGACCCAGACATACCGATGTCCCCCTATACCCTGAGCACCACCCTCATAATGAGGGTCTAGCCCACGCCGCTTGAAGCAGCTATGGGCGTCGTATCAAGGCGGGGTATGTCACGTCTAGGCGGGGATGCCTACAGTATCTTTACATCTTCGAACGCGGTATAGCAACGGTCGTTACAGGTAAAGGGAAAGTTGCGCAGGGCGCCCGCGTGGGTCTAGTGCGGCCTAGATTGGGTTAGTGCGTCGGCACTGGTTGGCGCTACTCGACGAGCACCACATCCGGGGCTTCGAAAGTGCGGAACTCTCCATACGTGAGGTCGAGGGGCGAGTTGCCGGATAGTTGAAAGCCGTTCACGATGAGCTGCACCGTGCCGAATTGAGAGTCGCCACTGATGTCTAACGTGGCCCCCGGCGCGTAGAAGATGCCGCTGATCAGATCGTTGCTCCCACGCATCTTAAAGTCAGCGGTGATCGCTTCGTCCTGCCAGAGGGTGATGCCTTCATAGGGGCCGGAGGTGGGCGGAGACAAGTCCATAGCGCCGGAACCCGTCAGGTCGAACGGCTTGGGCGCGCCATCTCCCGTGGGATTGGTCGGATTTTCCGTGACGTAGATCATGACTCCGTCGCCAACAAAGCTCGCACCGCCTGCCTTGGAGAAGCCACCGCCGGCCATGATATAGATGCCGGGCTGGAGCGTGATGGTACAGGTGCAGTTGGAGTAGAAGCCGCCGTAGTACGTGCCGGGATACAGCGTGAAGTCTCCGCCGCTAGTGACGGTCCACGTATCGGGGTTCACGGCGGTACCGGAGGATCCCGGCGCTGGCGACCCCAGCGAGGGCGGTGACAGGCTCGCCAGCGGGTCGCTGACCGTCCAAGACACACTATTCGGCTCCGGGCTGATAGTGCCCGAACCGCCGACGTCGTATCCGCCGTACACGTCAATACTGCCTTCCACGATGAGGTCGCCGGCGCCGGTCTTGCTCAGAGCGTCGGATGGGCAGCTAGAGTTGACCATGACGCCGCCCCCGGCGATCGTCAGGCTGGCATTCCCTTGCTGTCTGAAAGATTGGCAATCGTCCGGGTCCAGCACAACCAGAGCATACGGTTCTGGGAAGAGGGGGAAGCCGGCCACCCCGCGTGCCTGCACCGTCGAGCCGCCTGGTATCAAGACATGGATGAAGAACGTCGGCGGTTGCTCGGAGACGATCACCTCCACGTAGAGTGGATCGCCAACATGCGCGCCTGAAGTGGGTGGGATGTTGACCGTAACCGTGCTGGAGCCGCCGCTGTTGTCGAAGCCGTTCTCGTCTGCGTATGCCAGCGCCGTGGTGGTGGCATCGGCAACGCTGCGGCCGTTGAACAGCTCGTAGGTTGCGGCGAGCGCCGCCTCGTCGGCAGCGTTCTGCGCCTGGCGATGCTCCGCGTAGAGATAACCGACGTCGATGACAAGTCCAGTGAAGGCGAGGAGGGCGACGATCACGAATGCCGAGAGCACAAGTATCTGCCCTCGTTCGTCCCGTAGCGTTCGTAGATTGCGCTTCATGGAGGCGACTCCTCGTGTGCTAATTAGCGATCGCCATGGTCGACGAGCTGGACATGTCGAACTCGAGTATCCCGAACATGTTGAAGATAGGCGTGTACGTGTATTGAGAGGACACCGTGACTCGGTTGCCCTTCTCGTTGGTGCCGTCGATCCAGGTGGTTTCCACCGTCAACTGCAAAGTGTTCAGTGAGCCGGCATGGTTCTCAACCACCTGGGAAACCTGCGTATCGCTGTTCGGGGACGTGTAATAGCTGCTGCCCGGCCCGCTGGGATCCGAGGAGTCGGCGCCGTGGACGATCGCGTAGCGAGTGCCCTCTCGCGTCGCCTCGGCCAGCGCGTTGTAGTGCCAGACGGCGCGGCCGATGTCGATCATGCCGAAGACCAGCATGAAGAAGATAAGCGAGATCAGTGCGAACTCCGTCAACGCTTGGCCGCCCTCGCCCCGTTTGGCAACGCGGAACCGCCTCATTCCCTGACCCTCGCTGTCACCGTACGGGCGACATCTATCGATTCTGGTATGCCCGGCCAAGGGAAGAGCATGTTGAAGGTGTAGGTCACGGTCACATCAACGCGGCGATGGTCCGGGCCGAACCACCCATCGGTGGTCACGGAAACGGCTGGGTTGGTCGGTGAAAGGTTGAGCAGGTCACTGGTGTCTGCGACGACAGCGTTCCTGATGCCGTCCTCGTCGCAAGAGACGGCGCAGTTACGGGCTGCGTAGTCCGCGCCGGTGCGGGCGCTGTTTGTCACCGATACGTATGCGAAGTAGACTCGCCCGAAGTCGATGGCGCCCAGGACCAGGAGTATGAGTACGGGCAACATCAGCCCGAACTCCACCAGGCTCTGGCCGCGCTTATCGCCGATAAGCCGTCGCAGCGATCTCCGGTGCCGCTTGCCCTGGGCTGCCTGCGATGATTCCTGCATGCTCATGTGCCCTCCGGTGGCAATGCCCCTAGCCCACCGCCCTCGAGCCTGCGTGTGGGCCGAAGGCTCCGAAGAGGTCCGGCAGCCCGGCTGTCCTCTTCCCGTATAGGTGGTGGACCCGTGGCTTTGCGTCCCCGGCTCTCGCCGGGTTTGCCCTGTTCGGAGTCATCTATCCGGTTTTAAGGCGGAACCCCTAGGGGGCTCACCACAGTCATCATCGACCATCCAGCGAAAATCCTTAGCCGTCTTACGTAGCCCAACACGCTCGCTACCCTCGATAGATGCTATTATGACTACTAAATATGGGGAGATTGGTTGACAGATACAACATCTTGTGCTATCGTCAAATTCGCTACCGTTTAGAGAGGTATTCGATGCGCTGTCCCTACTGCGGTTTCGCTGATACGAAGGTGACCGACTCTCGCGACGCCGACGAGGGTATCCGCCGCCGCCGCGAGTGCCTGAACTGCGAGCAGCGCTTCACCACCATGGAGCGGCAGACGATGGGCACGCTCCTCGTCGTGAAGAAGGACGAACGGCGCGAGGAGTTCTCTCGCGAGAAGCTGCTCGCCGGGCTGCGCAAGGCCTGCGAGAAGCGCCCCCTGCCCGCCGGCACGGTGGAGGCCGTAGCCGACGCCGTGGAGGCCGGGCTCCGCCAGCGTGGCGCGCCCGAGGTGCCCAGCGAGGAGATCGGCGAGGCGGTCATGGACCACCTGCGAGATCTCGATCATATCGCCTACATCCGCTTCGCCTCCGTCTACCGCTCCTTCGCCGACCTGGAGGAGCTGCAGCGAGAGCTGGAAGGCCTCGCCGGCCGCGGCACGCCGCCCGGCCTGGGGGCTGGCCAGCCGTCGCTGCTACCGGAAGAAGAGCTCAAGGACCTCACGAAAGGGCTGCGCTCCTTCCCTCGACGGACGGGCCCCCGGCGGCGCGGCCGGCCCACCGGCCAGTCGACCGCAGCGCCACGGGTGCTCCACGAAGAGCTGCCCGCCAGCCGGCGAAAGAGGCGCTCCTGATGGACCAAGAGCTGCACGCCCGTCTGCTGAACGCTGAAGGCGAACTCATTGCCGAGGGGCCCTGCCGGCTGGACGAGGCCGCGGGCCTGGCGATGCTGGAGCCGGAGCGAGAGCCCGGCGTCATTCAGAAAGAGCGAGGCGTGTTGTCGCTCACGCTAGAGAACGGCCGTACGCTCCACGTTTCGGACACGCCGATCATCTTCCGAATCCGCCCGCCCACCCAGGCAGGCGGACCGTATCATCGCCGCACCCTCTACCGGCTGCGGCTGGTGGACTCGACCGATCGTGCCGAAGTCGGCCCGGCCGAGCCCGCCGCTACTTATGCGCAGGAGGCGACAGCGGCCGGCGCGGGCGAAGGAACGCCCGCTGCCCCCCAGAGGCAGACGCCGGCCGCACGCTAGCAAACCTGGTCGAAGGGGCGCCCGGACGCCACCCGGGTCGCCCCTTCGGCATTTAGGAGGAGCAGGAAGGAAGGATCCCCGCCATGGTCATGACACGAGATAGCTCTACGCTCACGGGAAAGGATGCGCCCGCCACCCGCATCGAGCGGTACTTCACCAGGCCCGCTGTCCCTGGCGAGCCCTCGGATCGCGCCGCCCACCCGTTCGATGAGGTGACCTGGGAGCGGCGCACCGCCGGCATCGCCGACGAGTCGGGCCAGGCGGTGTTCGAGCAGCACGATGTGGAGGTGCCCGACTTCTGGTCGCAGACCGCCACCAACGTCGTCGTCTCGAAGTACTTCCGCGGGCCGCTGGGCACGCCTGAGCGCGAGACGTCGGCCAAGCAGCTCATCAGCCGCGTCGTCGGCACGATCACCGGCTGGGGCCGCGATGGCGGCTACTTCGCCTCGGAAGAGGAGGCGCAGACCTTCGACGATGAGCTGACCCACCTCATGCTGCACCAGCAGGCCTGCTTCAACAGCCCGGTCTGGTTCAACGTGGGCGTGGAGGAGAAGCCCCAGTGCTCCGCCTGCTTCATCCTCTCGGTCGAGGACACGATGGAGTCGATCCTGGATTGGTCGAAGACGGAAGGGATGATCTTCAAGGGCGGCTCCGGCTCCGGCGTCAACCTCTCGCCCATCCGCTCCAGCCGCGAGCAGCTCTCCGCCGGCGGCCAGGCCTCCGGGCCGGTCTCCTTCATGCGCGGCGCCGACGCCATCGCCGGCTCGATCAAGTCGGGCGGCAAGACCCGGCGCGCGGCGAAGATGGTGGTGCTCAACGTCGACCACCCCGACGTGCTGGAGTTCATCGAGTGCAAGGCGCGCGAGGAGCGCAAGGCGTACGACCTGGGCTCGAAGGGCTGGGACATGTCGCTCGATGGCGAGGCCTGGACCTCCATCCAGTTCCAGAACGCGAACAACTCGGTGCGGGTCACGGACGAGTTCATGCAGGCGGTGCTGGACGATGGGAGCTGGGAGCTGCGCTCCGTGCTTGACGGCAGCGGGCTGGAGGTGGTGCAGGCGCGCGACGTGTTGCGGCGCATCGCTCAGGCGACCTGGGAGTGCGGCGACCCCGGCATGCAGTTCGATACCATCATCAACCGCTGGCACACCTGCCCGGCGTCCGGCCGCATCAACTCCTCTAACCCATGTTCGGAGTACATGCACGTCGATGACTCCGCCTGTAACCTATCGTCGCTGAACCTGATGACCTTCCTCGACGAGGAGGGACGGTTCGATATCGAGGCCTTCCGCCACGCCGTCGCGACGATGATCTGGGCGCAGGAGATCATCGTCGGCTGCTCCAGCTACCCGACGGCGAAGATCGAGCGCAACGCAATGGACATGCGCCAACTGGGCCTTGGCTACGCCAACCTGGGCGCCGTCCTCATGTCGCTCGGCATCCCCTACGACTCCGACGAAGGCCGCGCCTACGCCGCCGCCATCACGGCAGTGATGACCGGCCATGCGTACGCTACCTCCGCCACCATCGCCGAGCGCGTCGGGCCCTTCGCCGCCTACGAGAAGAACCGGGAGGCGATGCTGCGGGTGATCGGCCAGCACCGTGACGCCGCGCATGAGCTGCGGACGACGGATGTTCAGCTCACCACGTCGAACCTCGGAGAGCTGGTCGATGCGGCGTGCGAGGCGTGGGACAGCGCGCTGGAGCTGGGCCGCGGGCACGGCTATCGCAACGCCCAGACCACCGTCATCGCGCCCACCGGCACCATCGCCTTCATGATGGACTGCGATACCACCGGGGTGGAGCCGGACATCGGGTTGGTGAAGTACAAGAAGCTGGTGGGCGGCGGCCTGATGAAGATCATCAACGGCACCGTACCCCTCGCGCTGCGCCGCCTCGGCTACAGCGAAGCGCAGACCGAGGAGATCACTCGCTACGTCGACGAGCAGGGCACCATCGAGGGCGCGCCGGGCCTGCGCGAGGAGCACCTGCCCGTCTTCGACTGCGCCTTCAAGGCGGAGCGCGGCAAGCGCAGCATCCACCACATGGGCCACATCAAGATGCTGGGCGCGGTGCAGCCCTTCATCTCCGGCGCTATCTCCAAGACGGTGAACCTGCCGCATGAGGCGACCGTCGAGGAGGTGATGGACGCATATATCGAGTCGTGGCGTCACGGGCTGAAGTCGATCGCCATCTACCGTGACGGCTCGAAGAAGGTGCAGCCGGTCTCGACAAGCTCGGGTGGGTCAGACGAATCCGCTGCCGCCCAGCCGCGGCGACGGCCTCTGCCCGACACGCGCAATTCGATCACGCACAAGTTCAAGATCGAAGGGCACACCGGCTACATCACCGTCGGTCTCTACGAGGACGGCACGCCGGCTGAGGTGTTTATCAGCATGGCGAAGCAAGGGAGCACGATCTACGGCCTGATGGAGTCGTTCGGCCGCTCGATCTCCTACGCGCTGCAGTACGGCGTGCCGCTGGCCGATCTGGTGCGTGGCTTGAGCCACGTGCGCTTCGAACCATCGGGCAGGACATCGAACCCGGAGATCCCGTTCGCTCAGTCGGCCATCGACTACCTGTTCCGCTGGATGGCGTCCCAGTTCCTCCCCGCGGAGGCTGCTGAGGAGCTGGGCGTGCTGACGCCGGAGGTGAAGCGGCGTCTCGCCGAGCGGCTGGACAAGGCGGAGAACGGCTCTAACGGGAGCAATGGCCACGGTGAGGACGCTGCGAGCGTGGTAGAGACCGGGGTGCTGAAGGGCCACAACCAGTCGGACGCGCCCGCCTGCGCGAGCTGCGGCTGGATCATGACCCGCAGCGGCACCTGCTACCGCTGCGAGAACTGCGGCAGCACCAGCGGCTGCTCGTAAGCGTTATGGTAGCTCGTCGAAATTGGTGCTGAAATTAACGTAATAAACCCCCACCATTCGGCGGAAAGGGAATAGGATGGTGACGCCCGCCGGAGATGCCGACCGGTGGGAGCAAGGATGCCCCCCGATCGATCTCCGGCGGGCGCGATCCGTGCAGTTCCACATTGGGCATTAGGCCGTCGAAACCACCACCCCGCCACCAGCACCGACGGCCTGCCGCGAGAGGCGTCCCAACTTCCCCCGGGACGCCTCGTCGTCTCTGGTCATGCTGAGCACTTCGCCCGCGTCATCCTGAGCCGTTCGGCTGAGCTCACGCCGAAGCCTGTCGAAGCATCCCGTTCGTGCTCCAGGCCCCACGCTTCCGGACAGACCTGAAGGTCTGTCCCTACGACGATGAAACAGCGCATACCGCCAACCTCGTAGGGACAAAGCTTTAGCTCTGTCCTCGGCTGTCGCCGCCTGTCATGCTGAGCCTGTCGAAGCATCTCGTTCGGATTTCCAGGCTTCGCGCTTCCGGACAGACCTGAAGGGGTGTCCCTACGAGGCTCTTGGCGTGCGGGGTGAATGTGCCGCTAGCGCAGCGACGGGGGTTGCCAGTGCCAACTGGGGGGCGAAGAGGGAGCGCCGTTGGCGCCTCCGCGGAGCCATCGCCGCGTCCGCTCGCGGAAGGGGGGCGACGGCGCGACCGATAGGGGAAGGCTTGGGATCAGTCGAGCTACCTCTAACAGCGCCTCGAGCTCTGCTCGGTGAGCTGGGTAGCGCTCAAGGCAGGCCTGCACCTCGGTCTCGCCCTGCCGCAGCGCCTCCAGGCACTCGGCCAGCGCCCTGACGATCTCCTCCTCAGCCATTGGCCGCCAACTCCGTCGCACCTTCGGCTTTCAGCTGCTTGCGCAGCGCGTTCAGCGCTCGGTGCTGGATGACGCGCACCGCCGCCACGCTCTTCCCAAGGATCTCCGCCACCTCGCGATACTCCAGGTCTTCCACAAAGCGCAGGATAATCACCTTGCGGTGCTCGTCTCGCAGCTTCAGGATCGCGTCGTGCACGCGTTCGCTGTTCAACCGCTGATCAAGAGCCGCCTCCGGATTTTGCAGGCGGCTGTGGTCTATCAGCGTCTCCGGAAGCTCCGCGTTCTGTTTTCGGGAGCGCAGGTAGCTCACGCCCAGGTTGTGGGCAATGCGAAGCAGCCAGGAGACGAAGGGCGCGGCCCGCGGCTGATATCGAGGGATGGCTTGCCAAGCCTGGAGGAAGGCCTGCGCCGTGAGATCTTCCGCCTCGGCTGGGTTCCCTACCATATAGTAGATGTGACGATACACTCGCACCACATGCCGATCGTAGAGCGCGCCGAATGCCGCTTGGTCACGGGCGATAGCCCGCAGCACCAGGGTGCGCTCGTCTACTTCTTCCTGCGGGGCAATGGACTTGAGCATTGTCCTACTCGATCTTCGAAACGGGATGGCCCGGCAAACGTTACCGGCCTCGCTCAGGAGACTGCCTAAGCTGTGCAAAAGCCTTCTATATCGTTAGGATCGGCAGATTCGGAGGCGAACGAGAGGGGTGTCCTTATGCCGCGGGCTCTGCTGCCTCAGCCGGCTTAGAGCCGCCGTCTCCCTGATCGTCGCTCTCTGCCGGAGCTTCGTCCGACGGTTGCTCGTAGGAGTCACGGAGAATGTTGGGGATCTGCTCCTGGTCCGAGCCTTCTGCTGCAGCCACCGTCTCCGTAGCGTCCAACTCGAACAGAAACGTCCAGGAGCCGACCGTGAACGTCTCGCCGGAATCCAGGATCAGCCAGCTACCGGGCATCGACCCGCTGGTGCTCAACCGTTGCAGCTCGTGCACCATGAGCTTTCCATCTCGGACCCAGACTCTCGCCCACTCCGGAACGATCTCCTCGTCTCCATCTTTCTCGGGAAGCTTGATGAGACAGCGATAGCCGGAGCCGATGCTGGCGGCCGCGTCGCTCACCGGGAACGCCTGGCCCTGGAGCGAGCCGCTGGTGACCATCAGGCGGCCCAGCGGCTTGTTGGTGAGGACCGGCGTCGCCGGCGGCGGTTCGTCGCCCCAAAGCGGCCGAGGCGTAGGATTCTTGTTCCATCCGCCTGTGACGATGGGCCCGGGCGACGGGCCTTGTGGCGCATCCGGGTCGGGCTCTCCCTCGTCGCTGCGCCGCCGCCGCAGCAGGTAGCGCACGAAGAGCGCCCCGCCCACGCCCGCGACCACGATCAGCCCGGCCGCGATGAGAAGGCTTAGGCTCATCGTCTCGCCTTCGCTCGTGCGCACCGTTACCGCGGCCGTGGCTGTTAAGCCGGCGTCGGTGACAACCTCAACTTGGAGCGTGTGCTCTCCACCCGCTGAGGAGGCTGGGTCGAAGCTGAACTCGTAAGGTGGCTCGGTGAGCTCTAGCACGGACTCGCCGTCCACCAGGAAGGTGACGCTGCTGATGGGATCGAGCGATTCGATCTCGGCGGTCACGGTGCGCGTTTCAGTGAGCTGCTCGTCGGAGGTCACGCCGCTTAATGTGACCGACGGTGCGGCTGGCGGGCCGGTGCGCACCAGCACCGCCGTTGACGTTGCCGTCCGCCCGGTGGTGGTGGCCACCGTTACCTGGAGCGAGTGCTCGCCGTCGCTGACGAGCGCCGGGTCGAACGTGAACTGGTAGGGCGGCTCAGTGAGCTGTAGCACCGCTTCGCCGTTCACTAGGAAGGTGACGCTGCTGATGGGATCGGCCGAGACGATCTGGGCGATCACGATGCGCGCGCCCTCTAGCCGCTCGCCTGGCTCCACCGCGCTCAGCGTCACGATCGGCCCCCGGGGCTCGAACGTGCGCTCGCCACTGCCCGTCAGCTCGCCTGTGGTCACGTCCACGCGGAGGGTGACCGCCTGCGATTCGTCCAGGGTGATCCCGGTCGTGTCTAGCGTGAGGATGTACTGGCCTCGCAGCAGCTCAGCCGCTTCCGCATAGAGCTGGGCCAGCCCCTGCGGCGATGGTGTCTCTGCGAACCGGCCGCCGCTTCCCTGGGCCAGCTCCTGAAGGTACGCGCGGTCGATGCCAGTACCGAGCCCGATGGCGAACACCGGCACGCCCAGCGTCTGAGCTGTCGTGAGGGCGTCGGCGCGCGAGAGCAGACTGCCGTCGTCGACGCCGTCGGTCAACAGCACCACCGTCAGGCGGCTGTTGCCGGAGTCGGCCGCCAGCCGGACGCTCGCGACCGTCGCGTCGTATAGCGCTGTATTGCCGCTCGCGACGAGGCCATCGATCGCAGCGCCTGCCGCTGCTCTGTCCGTCGTGAACGCCAAGAGCGGCGCCACAGTATCGGCGAAGGCGACGATAGCGACGGTGTCCTGTGGCCCAAGGTCGTCCAGGAAGCGATGGGCGGCTGTCTTCGCCTGGGTCAAGGCGCCACCGGCCATGCTGCCGCTTACGTCCAGCGCCAGCACGACGGCGATGCCCAAGCTGCTGTCTACGCCGCGGGTGACCGCGCTTACCGGCACGGCGGCGCCGTTGAGGTTGGCCTGGAACTGCTCAGCCGTTAGGTCGGCCAGCGGGCGGCCGTCGCTCGCCAGCACCGTCACCACCGCTTGCGCCTGCGAAGATTCGTCTGTGGTGAAGCTGGCCACCTCTACCGTCAGCGTCTCTTCCTGCGCGAGCCCGGCTACCGGCGAAAGCAACAGCGTCGCTAAGGCCAGGAGCAGCCATATCAGGTGGCTCCAGCGCAGACGTGACTTCAGTTCACGCTGCCGTCGATGTAACACCGCGGCTCACCCTCCGTTTGATCCATAGAACCAGGCGATCGTGCTTGACATATCGTGGAAGCTGTGACACAATACGGCGCGATCAGCATGGCGCAGTACGATCCGTTCGCGGCTCGCTTTCGGATCAGATACTCAAGTGTAGTATCGGACGGACGAGCGTACTGTTCAGGGCAAGGACGTCCCAGCGGAAGGATCGCTGTCGGGCAGCAGGAGGCGGGCCTGGGAGCGTAGGGGTGCTCCTTGTAGGAATCCCCACCTTAACTAAGCGATCTACAGCTGTTCCCTTCGGGGGGAGTTGAGATCGGGCTACGGGCCCAGGGGACGCGCGTTCAGGAGGCGGGGCCTGATTAGCGTCCCCTGGTTCCCACCCATGACAACAGAAGAGTGCCTCCGATAAAGGCGCGGCGCGGGAAACCGCGTTTGGCCGAAAGGCCCCCGGCGATTCGTCCGGGCGCAAAGCTTCGGGTCTACTCCCCGCGAGGGGAACGACAGCCGAGCTGCCGAAGAGGAACCGTTCGGAGGATCTTCGATGAAGCGGACATTAGCACGAGCCAGCTGCGCCGGTCTCCTGGCTGTTCTTCTCTCCACAGGCACTGGACTTGTCATCCTCGGGTTCGCGTTCGTCCCCACGAGCGAGACCACCAGCGTCTCCCTGGCGGCGACAGCGACTCCCACCTACGTCTCTGAGTTAGCGCCGGCTGTGGTGGTGCAGCCGCGCCAGGCCGCTGCCCTGCCCGATTCCGGCGCCGGCCCGAACCTCGGCGCGGCCAACCCGCTGCCCCGGGCGGCCGGCTTTGCGCTCTTGCTGCTGGGCGGCCTGCTGATACGTACTGGCCTCGCCTGGCGCTCCAGCACGAACCGCTAGCGTCACACGTTTTCAGCCACCTCGACTCTTTGCCGATACTCCCCATGAAGCCGCCGTAAGGCGGCGCGGGAGGTCTGCGTGTCCAATCCCATCAGCCGTCTGGTCGAGCGTCGCTCGCTCCAGGCCGATGTCCGCCGAGCTCTCATGTCTGGCGTTGGCCTCTATCACACCACCTGGCCCTTCGAGAATAGCGCGGCAGCCGAGGCGAGCGAGGAGCTCACCGCGCAGCTAGTCGGCTGGTGCAGGGAGGTGCTGGGCGAAACGCGCCGGCCGTATGGGTTGGATTACGTGACGCTGGCGGTGGGGCTGCTCCGCGAAGGGGAGGGCCAGGTAGCGAGCGTCAACTTCGGCGTGCTCCGCCCCAGCGATTTCTACAACCAAAGCTTCGTGGAGGAGCAGGTACGGGAGACGCTGTGCTCCTGGTCTCGCTTTCCCACCATCGCCGGCGAGAGCGCCGGCAGCCTGTCCGTGGTGCTCTTTAGTTGGGGCGACCTGACCCGAGAGCTGCTCTTGGCGAGCTAAGGAGGTTACACCATGACCACAGAGACGACGCCCTCTATCACGCGAGACGAGCCCGCTGAGCCCGACACCCCCACCGGCGCCTTCGTGCCCCAGCCGAGGAGCATCGAGGAGACGGGGCTGGAGCTCTCGCTCCTGGTTGACCTGGCGCTGAAGTCCATCCACTTCAGCGGCCGGCCTACCGGACGCCAGTTGGGCGAGCATCTCGCCTTGGCCTTCCCGGTGATCGAGGAGATCGTCGCGTTTCTCCGCCAAGAGCAGGCCATCGAGGTCGTCGGCAGTTCAGGCATTGGAGAGCAGGCGTATCAGTATGCACTATCGAAGCGGGGCACGGAGAAGGCGGAGGAGGCCTTGGGGCGCAATCAGTACGTCGGGCCGGCGCCGGTCCCCCTCTCGCTCTATACCGATGTCTTGCAGCACCAGTCCGTGCGCGATGTCCACATCGACCGTCAAACGTTCCTCGATGGGGTCTCGCACCTAGTCTTGAGTCGAAACGTGCTGGCTGCGTTGGGCCCGGCGGCTAACACCGGCCGCTCTGTGCTCATTTACGGCAACTCCGGCAACGGCAAGAGCAGCCTCGCCCTCGCTATCGCCGGCATGATGCCAGGCGCAGTGCTGATCCCGTACGCGGTAGAGGTGCATGGGCAGATCATCAAGGTGTTCGATCCGCGCATGCACGAACCGGCGAAGCCGCAGGTGGCGGAGGAACGCCGGCAGACCGCCGCCTCGCCACCTGCTGGGCGGGAACGCCGCCAGGACCGGCGCTGGGTGGTGGCGAAGCGCCCGATGATTCGGGTGGGCGGCGAGCTGACGCTCCAGGATTTGGAGCTGCGGTATTCGGAGCTTTCCAAGTTCTACATCGCGCCGTTGCAGTGGAAGGCGAACAGCGGTGTGCTCATCATCGATGACTTTGGCCGGCAGCTGGTGCAGCCGAGAGAGCTGCTCAACCGCTGGATCGTGCCGATGGAGCAGGGGGTGGATCGCCTCTCGCTCCACACCGGCGATACGTTGGACTTGCCCTTCGAGGTCTTGCTCATCTTCTCGACGAACATCCCGCCGGCGAAGCTGGGCGACGAGGCGTTCTTCCGTCGCATCCGGCACAAGGTAGAGGTCCCCAACCCTACCCGAGAGGAGTATCTGGCGATCCTGGTTCGGGTCTGCGAGGAGCAGGGCGTTGCGCACACGGAGGAAGGCGCGCGTTACCTGGTTGAGGCCTACTATGATCAGACTGACCGTGAATTCAAGGGCTGCCATCCCCGAGACCTGGTGGAGCTCCTGATCGATATCACCAACTTCTACGGCGAGGAGCCGGAGCTGACGCCGGAGTGGATCGACCTGGCCTGCTCCTCCTACTTCGTCGAGGCTGAGGCTGCCTAGGCGTCCGACGCGCTTCTGATACCAAGAGGCTCCCGGCCGTTCGGCCGGGAGCCTCTCTCTTCGCTGCGGTGCTACTCCGCCTCTACGGCGGCCCGACGAAGACCATGGTGAAGTTATCCCTTCGATAGCGCCCCGTTTACGTTTGAGGTGAGAGTGGCGGCGTATGGTACACTTGTTCTCAAAGCGAGCGAAGGTGCTAGTGTGGATGCGGCACCCATCATAGGCATAACCGGAATCGCGCTGACCGTGCTAGCCATGGGGTTAGGCTATAGCAAGCTGGAACTTAGTCACCCCTGGCTAGTCACTATGACACTCCTTGAACTTGGAGTATTGGTTGCGAGCGTTGTGCTAATGGGACCTCTAATCGGCTCACTCATCGCTTTCTCTGTGGTCAGTGGGTTGATCCTCATCACCTCGATAAGGCTGGCGGTCCAGTACGACGAAGTGGCCACAGACGCGGCAATCCATTGGCGGATGGATCGAGACAAGAGCAAAAATTTCATGAGAAGCCTGGTTCGATCCGAAGGCAAGCATTTTCAAGTTCTCGGGCTCTTGGGATCCGCACGGCTGGCTGCTGCGCTGGCTAAATGCGCTCGGAGCCCTGAGGAAATCACGCTGATGGCGAAGCCCATAGCAATGCTCGGGGCGGTCTTTCACGAAAATCCGGTAGCTCTTGCACCTCGATTCGACCGGCTGATGAGGCGTTTTGGAGAGCCTCCGGAACGAGCCATGCATATGGCCGATGTCTTGACTAGAGCATCCCAGCTCACGCCGGGCTCGTTCGAGGAAGTGATGAAAGGCCTAGAGGCATTCGTCGGCACGAGCGATGAGCCTACTGAATAGTTAGGGTCACCGGGGAGCGTCGTCCCCGACGACTTCGAGACCATCACTGAAGCAGTGGGCTTCCCGGTAGGGGGTAGTAAGGTCCTCTACGAAGCTGGGCTGATTCTCCTACGGTTGGCGCTATCGTCTACCAGGCCTCGCTACCCAGTAGATGCGCGCCGGGCAAAACTGGCCGCCAACCCTGGTCCGACTTCAGCCCGTACACTTCCTCGCCCGTGCCGCACAAACCGGCGGTCGCGGAGCCACAAGTAGAATACGCGGAGGACGATACGAGAGAGGCTCCCGGCCGTTCGGCCGGGAGCCTCTCTCTTCGCTGCGGTGCTACTCCGCCTCTACGGCGGCCCGACGAAGACCATGGTGAAGTACTTCATGTTCCCATCGGCGGCGAACCCGACGCCTAGCTGCGTAAACTCGACGTGGAGGATGTTCGCCCGGTGGCCGGGGCTGTTCATCAGGTCGCGGATGGCCACGGCCACGCTCTCGCTGTCGGGATAGTTGTTCCGCGCCAGGTTCTCCCCGGCCCAGCCGTAGCCCACGTTGTTCTCGTTCATGAGCGAGAAGGCGGTGTCACCGTGTGGGCTCTCATGCGCGAAGTAGTCTTTCGCTGCCATATCCTCAGAGCGGAGATTGGCGACGAACACCACGCATGAGTTGAGGCCCAGCGCTGACATCCCGTTGTCAGCCCTCGCGCTGTTGATGGCGTCGAAGAGCGCCTGCGCGAAGCTTCCCATGGCGGCCGTGGGACAGCTTGGGGGCTGGGGCGTAGGAACAGCCGTCGGCGGCACCGCCGTGGGTGGTACTGCGGTCGGCGCTAGCGCTAGCGGCACGGCGGTTGGCGCTAGCGGTACTGCGGTTGGCGCTGGCGATACTGCGTTCGGATCTCCCAACGCTGGCGTAGGTGTCAGAAGCGAAAGCGGCGTTCCTATCGGCGTTGGCGAGGCTGCGCGCGTCGCCGTGGGGATGATAGTGGCCGTAGGATCGTCCGCGATGGTGCTGCTGCCGTCCGCTGGCTCGACCGCTGTGAGCTCGTCGGCGGCGCTGGAAGCGGGCGCCCCGTCCCAATCCACTGCGAGAAGGAACGTTGCAGAGAAGGCGAAGAGGCTGAGCCCGCCGATGATCAACGCCGCTCGTAGCAGCGCGACGCGCGTATTGCCCGTCAGCCAGCGAAGGCGCCCAAAGCGGCGGGGTGGAATGTTGTCCATGTTTGCTCCGATCTCGCGTAAGCAGCGAATGTGTATGTAGAGGAGTCTCTTAGGGAATATCGGCGTAGTAGGTGAAAACCTTAAGGGAAATGGAGCGAACAGTGGCAACAGATGGCCCGAAACTTGCCGCGAACCTGCTTGACACACCTCGCAGATTCCAGATAGACTAGTCTGTCACCGCCTGAGAACAGCGTTTTTTCGCTGGGCCGAAGGCGCAGAACAGTGATCACCGCCGGCAATGGTGGGTTTGTCTACCTAAGGGAGATGATCCCACGCCGGGTCAGGCTCAGGGTTGCGGCCTTCGGCTCGTGCTGTAGTTTTCAGGGGAGAATAAGGAGAGCTTGTGCCAACTATCAACCAGCTCGTGCGAAAAGGCCGGAAGCGGATCGTGAAGAAGACGAAGGCGCCGGCCCTGCGCTTCACCTACAATACGCTGAAGAACCGGATGGTGCGGGGGAAAGGGTCTCCCCAGAAGCGCGGCGTGTGCACCCAGGTGCGCACGATGACCCCCAAGAAGCCCAACTCCGCATTGCGGAAGATCGCCCGTGTGCGGCTCACCAACAGTATCGAGGTGACAGCATACATTCCCGGCGAGGGACACACGCTTCAGGAGCACTCAGTCGTCCTCATTCGAGGTGGCCGAGTGAAGGACCTGCCCGGCGTTCGCTACCACATCATCCGGGGCGCGTTGGATGCCCAGGGGGTGAGCGGGAGGCAGCGCGGGCGAAGCAAGTACGGCACCCGTAAGGGTGGTACGCCGGGCGGCGGCGTTTAGGAGAGGCCGCCAGCGCCAAGCACGCATCGGAACGCCCCGGCCAGCCGGGGCGACCGCTACTTGAAGGACTAAGGTATGTCGCGACGATCCCGCGCGGTACGACGAGAGGTGATACCGGATGCCAAGTATGGCAACCGGCTGCTTAGCATGTTCATCAACAAGGTGATGCAGCGCGGGAAGAAGAGCATCGCGGAGCGCATCGTCTACCAGGCGCTGGACACGATCGAGGAGCAGCAAAAGCGCGACCCGATGGAGGTCTTCGAGCAGGCGGTGCAGAACGCGACGCCGACGATTGAGGTGAAGCCACGGCGAGTCGGCGGCGCTACCTACCAAGTGCCGGTCGACATCCGCGCCGAACGTAGACTCGCCCTCGCGCTGCGGTGGCTGCTCGCCTCGGCCCGCGCCCGTCGCGGCCGCTCGATGGCCGAACGGCTGGCCGCCGAGCTGAGCGACGCCGCCAGCGGGCAGGGCTCAACGGTGAAGAAGAAAGAGGATACCCATCGAATGGCGGAGGCGAACCGAGCCTTCGTCCATTATCGATGGTAAGGAGCGGCGGGGCCGTCCTGAAAGACCAGGACGGCCCTCACGTTTCCTCAGCGAGCGAGAGAGATGGCACGAGACTACGCTATTGAGCGAGTACGAAACATCGGCATCATTGCCCATATCGACGCCGGAAAGACCACCATCACCGAGCGTGTGCTCTTCTATACCGGTCGCACCTACAAGATCGGCGAGGTGCATGAAGGTACCGCCGTCATGGACTGGATGGTGCAGGAGCGCGAGCGTGGCATCACCATCACGGCCGCCGCAACTACCTGCGATTGGGCCGACCACCGCATCAACATCATCGATACCCCCGGCCATGTCGACTTCACGGTCGAAGTCGAGCGCAGCCTGCGCGTCCTGGATGGAGGCGTCGTCGTCTTCGATGCCGTCCATGGCGTGGAGCCCCAGTCGGAGACCGTCTGGCGCCAGGCCGACCGCTATCGGGTGCCGCGCATCTGCTTTGTCAATAAGCTCGACCGGGTGGGCGCCGATTACTGGCGGACGATCGACATGATCGAAGAGCGACTCGATGCTCGGCCCCTCCCGATCCAGATCCCCATCGGCGCAGAGGCCGACCTTGCGGGCATGATCGACCTGGTCGAGGAACGGGCCTGGTACTTCTCGTCGGACGCGGGCGAAGAACCGGTCGTAAAGGAAGTTCCGGCAGAGCTGGCAGAGGAGACCGCACGGTGCAGAGATCGGCTCATTGAGCGGACCGCTGAGGTCGATGACCAGCTCATGATCAGCTACGTGGAGGGCCACGACGTCAGCCCCACCGAGCTGAAGAAGGCCATTCGCCGCGTAACGCTGGGCTCGCTGGCCACGCCGATCCTGTGCGGCTCCGCGCTGCGCAACAAGGGCGTGCAGCTTCTCCTGGACGCCGTCATCGATTATCTGCCTTCGCCCGCGGACATACCGCCCGTTGGCGGGAGCCACCCAAAGAGCGGCGACGCGGTGGAGCGCTTCGCTGACGATGACGCGCCCTTCTGCGCGCTGGCCTTCAAAATTGTGAGCGACCCGTATGTCGGTCGCCTCGCCTATTTCCGCGTCTACTCAGGCCATATCACCGAAGGTGCGACTATCCTGAACAGCGCCAACGGTAATAAGGAGCGCATCGGCCGGCTCTTGCGCATGCACGCCAACCATCGCGAGGACATCTCCGATGTCTATGCCGGGGACATCGCCGCCGCCATCGGCCTCAAAAAGACCTTCACCGGCGATACCCTCTGCGACATCGCTGCCCCGATCGTCCTCGAAACGATTACCTTCCCGGAGCCCGTCATCTCCGTCGCGATCGAGCCTAAGACGAAAGAAGACCAGGACCGCATGGGAGAGAGCCTCCAGCGTCTCTCGGAGGAAGACCCCACCTTCCGCACCCACTACGACCAGGACACCGGCCAGATGATCATCTCCGGCATGGGCGAGCTCCACCTAGAGGTCCTCGTCGACCGGATGCTGCGTGAGTTCCGGGTAGAGGCAACCGTGGGCCGGCCGGAGGTCGCGTTCAAGGAGACGATCACGAGCACCGCCCGCGCCGAGGGCCGCTTCGTGCGCCAGACCGGCGGCCGCGGCCAGTTCGGCGTCGCCGAGATCGAGATTTCGCCTCGCGAACGGGGCGCAGGCTCCGAGTTCATCGACAAGACGAAGGGCGGCTCCATCCCGAAGGAGTACATTCCGGCTGTAAAGGCCGGCGTGAAGCAGGCGCTGGAGACGGGCATCCTGGCCGGCTACCCGGTCATCGATACCTGCGTCACGCTGCTCGATGGCAGTTACCACCCGGTCGACTCATCAGAGCTGGCCTTTCGCAACGCTGGTATACTCGCAGTGCGTGAGGTGCTGGGGCGGGCCGGCCCGGTCTTGTTGGAGCCGATCATGAAGCTTGAGATCAGCGCGCCGGAGGACTTCTTCGGCGACGTGCTGGCCGACCTGAACGGACGGCGAGGCCAGGTACAGGGAGTAGAGGCTCGGGGTAAGCTCCAAGTCATCCGCGGCGCATTGCCTCTGGCCGAGGCCTTCGGCTACGCTACGGACCTGCGCTCTCTCTCTCAGGGGCGCGCAACATATAGCATGGAGTTCAACAGCTACGAGAAAGTGTCGGCTGAAGTAGCCGACCGTATCACCGGCGGTCGCGTCAAGAAGCCGGCGAGGGCCTAGCGATGCCACAGCAAAGAATCCGGATCCGCCTCAAGGCGTACGACCACCGCCTCATCGATCAGTCCGCTGAGCAGATCGTGGAAGCGGCGGAGCGGACGGGCGCGGTTGTCGCCGGGCCGATCCCGCTCCCAACGCACATCAAGAAACTCACCGTCATTCGCTCGCCCTTCGTCCATAAGGACGGCCGGGAGCAGTTCGAGATTCGCACACACAACCGGCTGATCGACATCCTCAGCCCCACCTCGAAGACGGTCGATACGCTGATGCGGCTCCAACTGCCCTCCGGCGTGGACATCGAGGTCAAGCTGTGATCCAGGGATTGCTCGGCCGCAAGCTCGGCATGCTCCAAACCTTCGACAAGGAGGGCCGGCTTCGCGGCGC
This sequence comes from Chloroflexota bacterium, assembly GCA_022570885.1. Classification (GTDB taxonomy): domain Bacteria; phylum Chloroflexota; class Dehalococcoidia; order DSTF01; family RBG-16-68-14; genus JACZTE01. Next base: position 23,838 of record JACZYW010000001.1, read on the forward strand.
CACCGTCATCGAGGCTGGGCCGTGCCTGGTCACCCAGATCAAGACCGATGAGACCGACGGCTACGCCGCCGTGCAGCTCGGTTTCGGTATCGCCAAGCACACCAACAAGCCCAAGCGCGGCCACCTGAAGCGTCTGGGCGACCTGCGCTACCTGCGCGAGTTCAAGGCAGACGATTCCAGCCAGCACAAGGTGGGCGATCGCATCGGAGTGGAGATCTTCCAAGAAGGCGATCGCGTGGACGTTACCGGCACCAGCATCGGCAGGGGCTTCGCAGGCGGAGTCAAGCGCCACGGCTTCCACGGCGGACCCAAGACCCACGGTCAGTCGGATCGCCACCGCGCGCCCGGCTCCATCGGCGCGGGCGGCCCAGGCCGCGTGTTCAAAGGGATGAAGATGGCCGGCCACATGGGAGCGGAGCGCGTCACCGTCCGCAACCTGGAGGTGCTCCAGAGTGATCCCGCTCGGGGCCTGCTCCTGGTGGCGGGGGCGGTGCCCGGCGCCCGCCACGGCCTCCTTAAGATCCGCTACACCACGCAGACGCTGGAGATAGCTCGCAACCGCAAGGTGGAGCCGCCCGAGGAAGAAGCGCCGAAGGCTGCGACCGAAGAGGCGACGCCGGAGGCCGCGACCGAGGAAGCAGCGCCGAAGACTACGACCGAAGAGAAGACGCCGGAGGCCACCGCTAACGAGAGCGAGGCCGAGACGGCTGCGGACGAAGAGAAATCGTGATGAAGCTGGACGTGCGCGATCGCGCAGGCAAGAAAGTGAAGTCCATCGAGGTCGACGAGCAGGTATTCGGGCTCAAGCCCTACCGTTCCCTGGTGCACCAGGCCATGGTCGCTCAGCGGGCGAACCTGCACCGTGGCACGCACAAGACCAAGAGCCGGGGCGAGGTACGCGGCAGCACGGCGAAGCTCTATCGACAGAAGGGCACCGGCCGCGCCAGGGCGGGCTCCGCCCGTTCGGGCATTCGTCGCGGCGGCGGGGTGATCTTTGGCCCGCGGCCTCGCAGCTATCGGCAGGACCTGCCGAAACGCATGCGCCGCCTCGCCCTCCGCTCCGTCCTCTCCGCGAAGGCCGCGAACGGCAGCCTGCAGGTGCTCGACGAGCTGACGATGAAGTCGCCGCGCACGAAGGAGATGCTGGGCGTGCTCCAGAAGCTCGGCTTCGACCGATCGACCCTGGTGGTCACGGCCCAGCCTGAGCCGATCGTTAAGCTGAGCGTCCACAACCTGCCGAAGGTGAAGTGGATGCCGGCCGACTACCTCAACGTGCTCGATCTCCTAAACCATCGAGGGCTGCTGATGACGGAAGATGCGGTTCGCAGGGCGGAAGCGCTCTGGGGCGGCGAACGGGCGAACAAGCGCCGCGCTCCGCTACCCGAGGCGGTGTCCAATGCCTAAGGCTCTCCACCCGTACCAGGTCATCGTCCGGCCGCTCATCACGGAGAAGGCGACGATTCTGGCCGGCGAGAACAAGTACGTGTTCGAGGTGGTCCAGCGGGCGAACAAGCGGCAGATCCGCGGGGCCGTCGAACTCGCCTTCAACGTGCACGTGACCAAGGTCAACACGATGAACATGCGTGGCAAAAAACGCCGCGTCGGCAGCAAGATCGCGCGCACCCCGGATTGGAAGAAGGCGATCGTCACCCTGGTCGAAGGCGACAAGATTCAGCTCTTCGAGGGCGTGTAGGCGGGAGAGGAGACGAGCAGTAATGCCAATAAAACAATTCAAGCCTACGTCTCCCGGCCGTCGCGGCATGACCGGTTTCACCTTCGAGGAGATCACCAAGAAGAAGCCGGAACGCAGCCTTACCAAACCGCTGCGGAGGCAGGCGGGCCGGAACCAGCAGGGACGCATCACCGTCCGGCACCGGGGTGGCGGCGCCAAGCGACGCCTGCGCGTGATCGATTTCAAGCGCGATAAGTTCGGCGTGCCCGGCAAAGTCGCCGCTATCGAGTACGATCCGAACCGCACGGCCCGCATCGCCCTCATCCACTATCGTGACGGCGAGAAGCGCTACATCCTGGCGCCTGTCGGCCTGCAGCCGGGCGATATTATTCATGCCGGCCCTGATGCGGAACCGAAGGTCGGGAACGCTCTGCCGCTGGCCAACATCCCCACCGGCACCCAGATCCACAATATCGAGCTGCGGCCGGGCCGCGGTGGCCAGATGGCGCGCGGCGCTGGCACCTCTGCCCAACTGATGGCGCGGGAGGGCGAAACGAGCTTGCTTCGCCTGCCCTCCGGCGAGATGCGGCGGGTACCTTCCGCCTGCCTCGCTACCATCGGGCAGATGGGGAACGTAGAGAATAGCCTGATCAAGCTGGGGAAGGCCGGACGCTCCCGATGGAAAGGCCGCCGTCCATCCGTACGCGGCTCGGCGATGACGCCTCGCGATCACCCTCACGGTGGTGGCGAGGGCAAGTCGCCCATCGGCATGCCCGGCCCGAAGACGCCCTGGGGCAAGCCGGCCTTGGGCCTCCGTACTCGAGGGAAGAAGCCCTCGGATAAAGACATCGTGCGCCGCCGGTACCAGTAGCGGGCTTGTGAGGAGATAGACTGTGTCACGTTCGACGAAGAAGGGACCGTTCGTAGAGGCGAAGCTGATGAAGCGGGTGGAAGCGGTGCGTCGCTCCGGCGAGCGGACGGCCATCCGCACCTGGTCGCGCTCCAGCACGATCATGCCGGAGATGGTGGGGCTCACCATCGCTGTGCACGATGGACGCCGGCACGTCCCCATCTTCATCACGGAGAACATGGTGGGCCATAAGCTGGGCGAATTCGCCCTCACCCGCCAGTTCCGCGGCCACACCGGCCGGACAGAGCGTACGACCACGATCCGCAGGACGTAGAACCGGCGAGGAACGGGGAACGAGAAGCGCCAGGAGATCGTAGGGACAAACCTTCAGGTCTGTCCGGAAGCACAAGCAGAAGCCAGGGATAAGGAACGAGAAGCAGGGAAGACAAGTGGAAGTAAGCGCAACGAGCCGATTCGCCAGCGTGTCGCCTAGCAAGGTGCGGCTGGTGCTTGCCCACCTGCCGGGCCGCTCGATACAAGAGGCGCTGAACCTGCTGCAGTTCATGCCCACGCCGCACGCCCGGCTGGTGGCCAAGATCGTGAAATCGGCCGCCGCCAATGCGGAGAATAACTATTCCCTGGATCAGGACACCCTCTACGTCAAACGCGCCGTCGCGAACGATGCCCGCCGCCTGAAGCGCTTTCGACCAGCTGCTCGCGGCCGCGTGCATCCCTACCAGCGGCGCTCCAGCCATATCACCATCGTCGTAGACGAGCGAGGGAGCTAACATGGGTCAGAAAGTACATCCAACCGGGTTCCGCCTCGGCGTCATCTTCGATTGGCAGAGCAAGTGGTTTGCCGAACGGAACTACCGGGAGTTTCTCCACGAAGATTTGAGCATCCGCCGCTATATCAGCAAGGCGCTGAAGGACGCCAGCGTCGCCAAGGTGGAGCTCGACCGAAACGCCAATCAGGTCACCGTGACGATCCATACCGCGAAGCCCGGCATCGTCATCGGCCGTGGCGGTCAGAAGGTCGACGAGCTGCGCACCCAGCTGGAGTCGCTCACGAAAAAACGCATTCGAGTGAACATCAATGAGGTGCGCATGCCGGAACTCGATGCGCAACTGGTCGCCCGTAACATCGCCGACCAGCTCGAGCGGCGCGTCGCCTTTCGGCGAGCGCTCAAGCAGACCGTGAGCCGGACAATGGCTCGCGGCGCCGAAGGCTGCAAGGCAATGGTCGCCGGTCGCCTGGGCGGCTCGGAGATGTCGCGCAGAGAGAGCACCATGGAGGGGAGAGTGCCCCTCCACACCATCCGCGCCAACATCGACTATGGCCAGGCCGAAGCGGCTACGACGTTCGGTCGCATCGGCGTCAAAGTCTGGATTTACAAGGGCGAGATGCTGCCTGAGAAGGCAGAGAAGGCCCCAGCAGAGGCGAAGGCGCCCGAAGCGAAGCCTGCTGCCAAGGCGCCCGTGGCGACGGAAACTTCGCCCAGCGCCGACGCACCGGCCGCACCCGAGGTGAAGCCTGCTGCCGAGGCGACGGTCGTGCCCGAAGCGAAGCCTGCTGCCGCCGCGCCGGCCGCGCCCGAGGCGAAGCCTGCTGCCGCCGCGCCGGTCGCACCCGAGGCGAAGCCTGCTGCCGAGGCGGCGGTCGCACCCGAGGCGAAGCCTGCTGCCAAGAAGAAAGACACGCCGCCCAGCGCAGACGAAACCAAGGCCGGTGATGCTGAGAAGCAAGCACCGGAGAGCGAGAAGCAAGGATAAGCGGGCATGTTAGCACCGAAGCGTGTTAAGTGGCGCAAGACGCATCGCGGCAGGCGCCGAGGCAAGGCCATGGCCGGGAACCAGGTGACCTTCGGCGAGTTTGGCCTTCAGGCAACGACCAACGCGTGGGTGACCGCTCGCCAGATAGAGGCCGCTCGTCGCGCCATCACGCACGAGATTCGACGAGGCGGCAAGGTGTGGATTCGCATCTTCCCGGATAAGCCGGTGACAAAGAAGGCCGCCGAGACCCGCATGGGGAGCGGTAAAGGCGTGCCGGAGTTCTGGGTGGCCGTGGTGAGACGCGGTCGCATGCTCTTCGAGATCGCCGGCGTGGCTGAAGAGCCGGCGCGAGAGGCGATGCGGCTGGCCGCGCACAAGCTGCCCGTCCAGACCCGATTCGTCGTCCGCGAGCACGAGGTGTTCTAGCGATGGTCAGAACAAGGAAACTTGCAGAAGAGCTACGCGAGCTCTCCGACGAGGACCTGGCGAAAGAGTTGGAGGAGACCTATCGAGAGCAATTCACCGTTCGCCTGCAGCTCGCTACGCGTCAGCAGGCGAACACGTCCGTGCCTAAGCGAGTGCGAAGGCGGATCGCCCGGATCAAGACGCTCCAGCGTGAGCGTGAGGTAGCCGCCGTCGCCCAGGCGGCAACGGAAGCGGAGTCGTAACCATGCCCGGACAAGCGAAAGGCCTGATCGGCACGGTGGTGAGCAACAAGATGAGCAAGACCGTGGTCGTGCTCGTCGAGACCACCACTCGCCACCGGCTCTACCACAAGATCCTGCGCCGGAGCAAGCGCTACCAAGCCCACGACGACCGGCTGGAAGCCAAGCCGGGCGACCGTGTGCGCATCCTCGCCACGCGGCCGCTCTCCCGCCACAAGCGCTGGCGGGTCTCGGAGATCCTGCAGCGAGGCGAAGTGGCCGAAGTGGCGTCTAGAGAGATCGATAGCGAGTACTTCGGTCGCAAGCGGGAGCGGGCTCCCGTTGAGGACGCCCCCGCAACTGAGGCTAAGCCCCAGGCAGTAGCTGAAGCCCCCGCGACCGAGGCCGAGGCTCCGGCGGCTGACGAAGCCCCCGCAACCGAGGCAGAGGCTCCGGCGGCTGACGAAGCCCCCGCGACCGAGGCCGAGGCTCCGGCGGCTGACGAAGCCCCCGCAATTGAGGCAGAGGCTCCGGCGGCTGACGAAGCCCCCGCGACCGAGGCTGAGCCCCAGGCAGTAGCTGAAGCCCTCGCGACCGAGGCCGAGGCTCCGGCGGCTGACGAAGCCCCCGCAACTGAGGCCGAAGCCCCCGCGACCGGCGAAGCCCCCGCGACCGAGGCAGAGGCTCCGACGACTGGCGAAGCCCCCGCAGCCGAGGCCGAGCCCCAGGCAGAAGCTGAGGCCCCTGCGGCTGAGGAAGCCCCCACAGACGAGGCAAAGCCTGCCGAGGAGCCGGCCACAGACGAGCCAAAGCCCGCCGAGGAGCCAACGCCGGAAGAGCCGGCCAGCGGCGAGAAGACGGAGGAGCGTGACGCACCGTGATCCAGAAGTACACCCGGCTGAAGGTGGCCGATAACTCGGGCGCCCGCCAGATCATGTGCATCCAGGTGCTGGGCGGCACGCGGCGTCGGTACGCCCGAGTCGGCGATGTCATCGTCGCCTCCGTCAAGCAGGCGCAGCCAGCTTCAGGCGTAAAGAAGGGCGACGTTATCCGCGCGGTCGTGGTGCGCACAGCGAAGGGCTGGCAGCGCAGCGACGGCACGTCGATCAAGTTCGATGAGAACGCAGCCGTCCTCCTGGAGGATAAGGAGAACCCGCGCGGCACCCGCATCTTCGGGCCCGTCGCTCGCGAGCTGCGGGACCGTCGATTCATGAAGATTATCTCGCTGGCGCCGGAGGTAGTGTGATGCGAAAGCTCAAACGCGACGATTTGGTGCTGGTAACCACCGGTAAGGAGCGCGGCAAGCAAGGGCAGATCCGCGATGTCCTCACCAGCAAGCAGCGGGTGATCATCCAAGGCTTGAACATGGTGAAGCGCCATCAGGCCCAGAAGGACGAGCGGACACCGGCCGGCATCATCGAGAAAGAGGCGCCGATCCACATCTCCAACCTCAAGCTCATCTGCCGCGCTTGCCAAAAGCCGGTGCGCGTCGGCTTCCGTGTACGGTCGGATAACGTAAAGGTTCGCGTCTGCCGCTCATGCGGCGAAGACGTCGATTAGGAACGAGGACTGGCTCAGACGATGCTACCAAGACTGAAGCAACGCTACCGGGACGAGGTCGCGCCGGCAATGATGCAGGAGTTCGCCTATGCGAACGTGATGCAGATACCTTCCTTGACCAAGGTAGTCTTCAACATCGGACTGGGCGAGGCGCTCCAGAACGCGAATGCGCTGGACTCCGTTGCCCAGGACTTCGCGACGATCACGGGACAGAAGACGGTCATCACCCGCGCGAAACGGTCCATCGCCAACTTCAAGATCCGCGAAGGCAACCCGATCGGCGTCATGGTGACCATACGAGGCAACCGTATGTGGGAGTTCATGGATCGCCTGATCAACGCAACGCTGCCTCGCATCCGCGACTTTCGAGGCGTCTCGTCTAAGGCGTTCGATGGCCGCGGCAGCTTCAGCCTGGGCGTGCGGGAGCAGCTCATCTTCCCAGAGATCGAGTACGATAAGGTAGATCGCGTTCGCGGGTTTCAGATAAACATCATTACCACCGCCCGCAACGATGAGCAGGGCAAGCGGCTGCTGGAGCTGCTAGGCATGCCCTTCAGCAGGGAGTAGCAGGGAGCAGGGTATGGCGAAAAAAGCGCTAGTACTTAAGGCACAAAAACCGCCTAAGTTTTCCTCCCGCTTGGTGCGTCGCTGCAAGGTTTGCGGCCGCCCTCGCGGCTATATTCGCTACTTTGCGCTCTGTCGTATCTGCTTCCGGCAACTTGCCTTGGAAGGCAAACTGCCGGGGGTGCAGAAGTCTAGCTGGTAGGGGGTACGCTCATGACGATGACCGATCCAATCGCCGACATGCTGACCCGCCTCCGCAACGGAGCGGCGGCCCGGCACGAGTATGTCACGATCCCCGCCTCTAAGCTGAAGAACGCGATCGCGAAAGTGCTCAAAGAGGAGGGCTTCATCCGCGACTTCGAGGCGTTCGAGGAGGGACCGCGTCGCTTCATGCGCGTGCACATTAGCTATAGCGATACGAAAGAACCATTCATGACCGGACTGAAGCGAGTGAGCCGGCCTGGCCTTCGGGTCTACGTGCAGAAGCGAGAGATCCCCCGTGTCTACAACGGCCTGGGCATCGCCATCGTCTCCACGCCGAAGGGCATCATGACCGGTCAGCAGGCTTGGCGGCAGCAGGTGGGCGGCGAAGTCCTCTGCTACGTCTGGTAGGCGAGGGAAGCAATGTCACGCATAGGCAAGCAGCCGATCCCGATTCCTTCCTCGGTGCAGGTGCAGATCGAGGGGTCTCATGTCACCGTGCGCGGGCCGAAGGGGGAGCTGCAGCGAGCGTGCCACCCCGAGATGGGGCTGAAGCTGGATGACGGGCAGCTCATCGTCACCCGTCCCAGCGACCAGGCGCGCCATCGTGCGCTGCACGGCCTCACCCGCGCGCTGATCGCCAACATGGTGATCGGCGTGGAAGAGGGGTTCAGCAAGACGCTGGAGCTGCACGGCGTGGGCTATCGGGCCCATCAGGCCGGGCGCAATCTCCAGCTTGCCGTTGGCTTCTCGCACACCGTAGACGTCGAGGCGCCGGAGGGGATCACGCTCGAAGTTGAGGGCACCGGCCGCATCCACATTCGGGGCGTCGATAAAGAGCTGGTGGGGCAAGTGGCGGCGTCGATCCGTCACATTCGCCCCCCCGAGCCATACAAAGGGAAGGGAATCCGCTACGAAGGTGAACACGTGCGCCGCAAGGCGGGGAAGGCAGGCAAGACGCTGCATTAGCAGCGCACGGCCATGAAGCGAACGAAGACTCCCTACGCCGCTCGCCTGCGCCGCCATCTGCGCGTGCGGAAGAAGGTGCGTGGCACCGCGCAGCGGCCGCGCCTCGCGGTCTACCGTAGCCTGGTCCACATCTATGCCCAGGTGATCGATGACACCGCGGGCCACACGCTGGCGGCCGCCTCGGACCTGGAGGCGGCGATTCGCAGCCAGGTGAACGGCAAGCGCAAGACAGAAGTGGCGAAACTGGTGGGCGAACTCGTGGCCCAACGCGCCCGCGAGCATGGCGTGGGCCAGGTGGTCTTCGACCGGGGCGGCTACCGATTTCACGGTCGGGTGAAAGCCTTGGCTGACAGCGCTCGTGAGGCGGGCCTCACGTTTTAGGGAGCATCATGATTAGTACAGTTACGCCGAGTCCGCAGATGGAAGATCAAGAGCCGGAGCTTATCGAGAAGGTCGTATTCATCAACCGCGTCTCGAAAGTGGTGAAGGGCGGCCGTCGCTTCAGCTTCAGCGCAGTGATGGTGGTAGGCGATGGCCAGGGACGGGTAGGCTTTGGCCTGGGTAAGGCTAACGCTGTGCCGGAGGCGATTCGCAAGGGCATCTCTATCGCCAAGCGTAACTTGATCGTCGTGCCGATGAAGGGCAGCACCATTCCCCACGAGGTGATAGCCCGCTTCGGCGCGGCCAAGGTGATGATGAAGCCCGCCTCGGAAGGTACCGGCGTCATCGCCGGCGGCGGCGTCCGCGCTGTCCTAGAGGCGGCTGGCGTCCGAGACATCCTCACCAAGTCATTAGGCAGCAACAACGCTATCAACGTGGTGAAAGCCACGGTGGACGGCCTGGCCAGCCTTCGCCAGCCGGAGGAAGTCGTGGCGCGGCGGAGGGCCTACGCTCAGAGGCAGCGGGAGATCGAGGCGAAGACAGGTGGGTAAGGTTCGTATCACCTGGCGACGCAGCGCCATCCGCCGCAGGCAAGACCAAAAAGATACCATACGCGCCTTGGGCCTGCGCAAGCTGGGCCAGACGGTGGAGCGTGACGATTCGGCTTCGCTGCGTGGTATGCTATTTAAGGTGGAACATCTGATAGACGTTGAGGAGGCGGGGGAGTAGCCGTGGAACAACACGAGCTTCGGCCGCCTCGTGGGGCGAAGAGGCCCCGCAAGCGCATTGGGCGCGGCAACGCCAGCGGCCACGGTACCTACTCCGGCCGGGGGATCAAGGGTCAGCAGTCCCGGTCCGGCTCCGGGCCGTCACACGCCTTCGAGGGCGGTCAGACGCCGCTGGTCCGGCGCCTTCCCCGCCGGCGCGGGTTTACCAACCCGTTTCGCGTCGCCTACACACCGGTTAACCTGCACGATCTCGCCAAGTTCCCCGATGGCGGCGAAGTGACGCCGGAATCGCTGCACGAGATGGGCGTGGTTCGCTCGCTCCGCCGCCCGGTCAAACTCCTGGGCGATGGCGACCTGAGCGTCGCACTGATGGTGCGAACGCACCGCGTCTCGGACGCCGCTCGCGCCAAGATCGAGGCCGCAGGCGGCACCGTCGAGGAGCTGACCCCGCGTCCGCCCCCTTCGGAGCGCGAGACTAAGGCGGAGCGCAGGGCTAAGGCGAGGGCGCCGAAGGCCGAGGAGCCCGCGTCGGAGGAGACGAGCCCGCAGGCGGAAGCGCCGGAGGCGCCGTCGGCAGACGTAGACACGCCGGAAGCCAAGCCGAGCGCCGCGAAGCCGAAGAAGGCCACGGCGAAGGCTGAGGCGGCCGAGAAGAAGCCGAAGAAGGCCACGGCGAAGGCCGAGGCGGGCGAGGAGAAGCCGAAGAAGGCCCGGAAGGCGAAGACGAGCGCCTCGAAGCCTAAGAAAAGCGCTGCGAAAGCGAAGAAGGGCGAGGCGGAGGCCGCTGGGACTGAGGAGAACGTGTCTCCTGATCCAGAGGCCGCTGCGGCGAAGGACTGAGCATGGCATCAGCAGCGAGAACGGCAAGAGCGCAACCACCGGGCAAGCCCCGCCTGCTCCAGGCGGTGATCGATGCGTTCCAGCAGCCAGACATTCGCAAAAAGCTGCTCTACACCATCGGCCTGCTCGTCATCTTCCGATTCGTCGCCCACGTTCCCATTCCCGGCGTCAACCCCGGCTTCCTTGATGCTGCCTTTGACAACAACGCCATCCTGGGATTCCTCAACCTCTTCAGCGGAGGGGCGCTGCGAAACCTCAGCATCGCCGCGCTGGGCGTCTATCCGTACATCACCGCCTCCATCGTCATGCAGCTGCTGGTGCCGATCATACCCAGCCTGCAGGCGATCTCCCGAGAGGGCGAACAGGGGCGAAACCGGATCCAGCTCTACACCCACTACCTGGCCGTGCCGATGGCGGTGGTGCAGGGCTATAGCCAGCTCGTCATCCTGGAGCAGGCGCAGGCGGTGCAAGGCATAGGGTTCACCGGTCCAGATGCGCTGCCCACGCTCTCAGCCGTCATTTCGCTCACCGCGGGCACGATGTTCCTGGTCTGGCTGGGCGAGCTGATCACGGAGAACGGCATCGGCAACGGCATCTCGCTGATCATCTTCGGCGGCATCGTCGCCGGCTTGCCAACGATGATACCGAGCATTGCGACCTCGAGCCTCGGCCTCTTCGGCATCGGCGCGATGATCGGGATCGGCCTGTTCATCCTGGCAGCCATCGTCTTCGTGCAGGAGGCGCAGAGGAGGGTACCCGTTCAATATGCCCGCAGCGTCTTTAAATCCGGTCGAATGTATCGCCAGTCAGGGCAGACCCATATCCCTTTGCGTGTGAACTCGGCCGGCATGATCCCGCTCATCTTCGCCTTCTCGATCGTGATCTTCCCCGCGGCGATAGCTCAATTTCTTGTCGACTCGACGGGTGGGAGTGGTGGTACCGGCTTGGTGAACAATACCGGCAGGTTCATTATCGATTGGTTCAGCCCGCAGGGGATAGGCAACGTCGTATCGCCCGCCTTCATGGTGACGGTCTTTCTCCTGGTGATGGTCTTTACCTTCTTCTACACGCTGGTCGTCTTCCAGCAGCAGAACCTGGCGGAGAACCTCCAGAAGAACGGTGGCTTTATCCCCGGCATCCGGCCGGGCCGGCCCACAGCCGAGTACATCATGCGCGTGCTGGTGCGGATCACCTGGGCCGGCGCGATCTTCCTTGGGCTGATCGCTGTTGTCCCCTATATGCTGCCATACGTCATCACCGGCTTGAGGAGCAACACGGCGCTTACCCTGGGCAGCACCAGCCTGCTGATCATCGTCGGCGTCGTGCTCGATACCATGCGGCAGCTCGAATCGCAGCTGATGATGCGCAACTACGAAGGCTTCATTCGCTAGGCAAGTGAGAACATCAAGGGAGCAGCCGTGTATCTAATCTTGCTCGGGCCGCCGGGCACAGGCAAGGGCACCCAGGCGAAACGCATCGCCGAGCGGCTCGGCCTGCTCCACATCGCGACAGGCGACATGTTTCGGGAGGCAGTCCAGCAGGACAGTGAGCTGGGCAGGCTCGCCAAGTCATACATGGACAGGGGCGAGCTGGTGCCGGACGAGGTCACCATCGCGATGGTGGAGGAGCGGATCGATCAGCCCGATGCCCGCGAGGGCGCGATCTTCGATGGCTACCCGCGCACACTCGAGCAGGCGCGGGCGTTGGACGAGGCGCTTCGCCGCCGCGACAAGGCTGTGGACATCGCGCTTCATGTCACCGCCTCCGACGACGTCATCGTGCGGCGGCTGAGCGGTCGCTGGCTGTGCGACGGCTGCGGCGAGATCTATCACGAGCAGCATCGCCCGCCCAAGCAAGAGAGCAAATGCGACGGCTGCGACGGCCAGCTCAAGCAGCGCGCGGACGACAAGCCGGCGGTGGTGCGGGAGCGGCTCCGGCATCAGCGGCCGTCAGTGGAGCTGCTGGCGCACTACCGAGACCGCGACGACCTGGTGGATATCGACGGCGAAGGCGACATCGACGCCGTTACCCGAGACCTGCTCGCGGCCATCGAGAAGATCAAAGCGACAGTCCGCTAACCGAGCGAAAGAAGAGAGAAGCAAGCGAACAATGCCGGTCATCATCAAATCGGACGACGAAATCGCCGTCATGCGCCAGGCGGGACGCATCCTGGCCGAGGTGTTGCAGATCCTCGTCGCCGAGGTGAGGCCTGGGCTTATCGTCAGTAAACTTGATAGAATAGTGAAAGAAGAGTATGAACGACGGGGCGTGGTACCTACGTTTCTCGGGTACCTCGGCTATCCAGCTCATGTCTGCGTGTCTGTGAACGACGAGATCGTGCACGGCATCCCGGGCGATCGTGTCCTCCAGGAAGGCGATCTGGTCAGCATCGATCTCGGCGTTACCTACGAAGGATTCGTTGCGGACTCGGCGCTGACAGTGGGCGTGGGCCGGATCAGCCCGGAGGCGCAGCAGCTCATGGAGGTGACCTACCAGTCGCTCCGGGAGGGGATCTGGGCGATGAGAGCGGGAGCGCGGCTGGGCGAAATATCTCACGCTATTCAGAGCTGCGCCGAGTCCGATGGCTACTCGGTAGTGCGAGAGTACGTTGGCCATGGCGTGGGCCGGGAGATGCACGAAGAGCCGCAAGTGCCCAACTATGGCCCTCGGGACCGCGGCCTGATCTTGCGCAAAGGGATGGTGCTGGCGCTGGAACCGATGGTGAACGTGGGCGGCTGGCGCACGAAAAAGCACGACGACCAGTGGACGGTGAGCACACTGGATGGCAGCCTCTCCGCTCACTTTGAGCATACTGTCGCTATCACCGATGGCGATCCGGAGGTGCTGACCTTGCGCAGTGACGAGGAGCCGATCGCGGCCTTGTCCGCCGTGGCAGCGGCCAGCGGGAAGAATTAGGTAGGTTTGATGGCGAAGAAGGACGCGATTGAGGTGGAGGGGGTAGTGCGCACCCCGCTGCCAAATGCTATGTTTAAGGTAGAACTGCCCAACGGGCACGATGTGCTGGCGCATATCTCCGGTAAGATGCGCATGCACTACATCAAGATCGTGCCCGGTGACCGTGTGCTGGTGGAGCTTTCGCCCTACGACCTGACCCGTGGGCGGATCACCTATCGATTCAGGTAGCATGGGAGCGTTCGCGTGAAAGTACAGGCATCGGTCAAGCCGCGCTGCGACAAGTGCAAGATCATCCGTCGCCGCGGCATTGTGCGCGTGATCTGCGAGAACCCAAGGCACAAGCAGCGGCAGGGCTGAGGAGGAGACAGATGGCACGTATCGCCGGTATCGACATCCCGAACGACAAGCGGGTGGATGTCTCCCTGCGCTACATCTTTGGTATCGGCCCTACCACGGCCAGCCGCATCGTCCAGCAGGCGCAGGTAGAAGGCGTCACGAAGGTGCGCGATCTCAACGACGATGAGATCACTCGCATTCGTGAGGTGATCGACCATACCTGCACCGTAGAAGGTGACCTGCGCCGAGAGGTGCGACAAAACATCCAGCGCCTGATCGAGATCAACTGCTATCGTGGCGTGCGCCACCGGCGCGGCCTGCCGGTGCGGGGGCAGCGCACCCGCACCAACGCCCGCAGCCGGAAGGGGCCGCGTAGGACCGTGGCCGGCAGACGCCGAACCATGGCGAAGAAGTAGGAGGAGTGCATGGCCGAAGGTAAGAGCCGATCGCGTCGACGGGAGAAGAAGTCGGTGCCCAGGGGACGGGCGTACATTCAGTCCACGTTCAACAATACGTTGGTCACCCTCACTGACCCCAACGGCAACGTGATCGCCTCTGGAAGCGCCGGTAGCGCCGGCTTCAAAGGGTCGCGAAAGTCCACTCCGTATGCCGCCGGCCTGGCCGCCGAGCGTACCGCTCGTCGAGCGATGGAGCACGGCATGCGGCAGGTGGACGTGTACGTGAAAGGCCCCGGCTCCGGCCGCGAAGCAGCCATCCGATCGCTGGAGAGCGCTGGTCTCTCCATCACCAGTATCCGCGACGTGACGCCGTTGCCGCACAACGGCTGTCGCGCGCCTAAGCGGCGACGAGTCTAGGGGGGAGAGGAACGATGGCTCGCTACACCGGACCCGTCTGTCGACTCTGCCGGCGCTACGGCGATAAGCTCTACCTTAAGGGCGACCGCTGCGCTGGCCCGAAGTGCGCCTTCGAGCGCCGCCCCAACCCTCCCGGCCAGCAGAAGCGGTTTGGCATGAGACGACGCAGAGTCTCTGACCGGGCGCTTCAGCTACGAGAGAAGCAGCGCGCTCGCTTCATCTACGGCATCATGGAAGGCCAGTTTCGCCGCTACTACAAGCAGGCCGTGCGCCGCGCCGGCGTCACCGGCGAAACGCTTGTCCGCCTCCTAGAGCAGCGGATGGACAACGTGGTCTTTCGGCTCGGCTTTGCCGATTCGCGCTCACAGGCCCGCCAAATCGTTCGGCACGGCCACATCATGCTCAATGGACGTACCACGGATATCCCATCCTGCGCGATGAAAGTAGGCGATGAGATAGCGTGGTCCCCCAAAGGTCAGCGAACAGAACTATTCAAGATCGTACAGGAAGCTATGCAGGGTAAAGAGGTTCCCGACTGGTTGGGCGTCGATGCTGCCACCATGTCCGGCCGGGTCATCACCCAGCCGGATGTCGCGCAAGCTGGCGCTAAGTTCGACCCAGCAGTCATTGTGGAGTACTACTCTCGCTAAGAAAGGCAGTCCATGGAAGTTGACACCTTTCAGACCACCGTGGCCGGGGAGATCACGGAAGAAGAAATAGCCGCTCCCCACATCACCATAGAAGAAGAGACAGAGGTACACGCCCTCTGCATAGCGGAGCCTTTGGCTCCCGGCTTCGGTATTACCCTGGGCAATGCGCTTCGCCGCGTGCTGCTCAGCGCACTGCCGGGCGCCGCTATCACCTCCGTCCGCATCGAGGAAGTGGAGCATGAGTTCTCTACCATCTCCGGCGTGAAGGAGGACACGATGGAGCTGCTGCTTAACTTCAAGCAGCTCCGATTGCGTCCCCTCTCTGACCGGCCGGCCAAGATGTACCTCGAGGCCCGCACCGCGGGCGAAGTGCACGCCAGCGATATCCAGGTAGCCGCGGACTACGAGATCGTCAATCCGGACCTGGTCCTGGCAACGCTCGACTCCGATAAGGCGCATCTCATCGTAGAGTTCACCGTGGAGTGCGGCCGGGGCTATCTCCCTGCCAGCCAGTCCGATGGCATGCCCATCGGTGTCATCCCTGTCGACGCCATCTTCACCCCGGTGCTGAAGGTGACCTACCGCGTGGAGCACACCCGCGTCGGGCAGATAACCGACTTCGACAAGCTCATCCTCGAGGTCTGGACCGATGGCAGCATCAGCGGTGTCGACGCAATCAGCCAGAGCGCCGATATCCTGCGCGAGGAGCTGAACATCTTCGCCCAGCTAGGCAAGCCGGAGCCGCCCGTAGTGGAGCACGGCGTTGGGCGCGGCCTCTCGTTGCCGCTTGAGCAGTTCAACACACCTATCGAGGATCTGAACCTCTCCGTGCGCGCCTACAACTGTCTGAAGCGAAGTGGCCTGATGACCGTTGGCCAGGTGCTGGAGAAGAGCGAGGACGAACTCCTCACACTGCGCAACTTCGGCCAGAAGTCCTACGACGAGCTCAAGAGCCGCCTCGCAGAGTTTGGCTACCTCCAGCCGGAAGCGGAAGAGCCGGAAGCGGAGCTTGTCGAAGGAGAAGAGGGAGGGAACGCTGTCAGCCCGCTGGGCGCGGCCCTCATCCAGGCGCTCAAGGAGGCGGGCGAGGACCCGTCCGAGCTGGAAGAGAAGGAGTAGCCCGGCGCCAGCGCTGGCGGCGTGACTATGAGACATAAACTTGGCGGCAGAAAACTCAATCGACCGAGCGCCCACCGGAAGGCGATGCTGCGCAATCTGGTCAAGGACGTGCTCATCCATGAGGCTATCCGCACCACAGAGGCGAAGGCCAAGGAGACGCGTTCACCGGCAGAGAAGATGATCACCCTGGGGAAGGACGGTAGCCTGCACGCTCGCCGTCAGGCGCTAAAATATCTCAACGATAAGTTCGTCGTCAAGAAGCTGTTCGACGAGCTCGGTCCCCGCTTCGCCGCCCGGCGTGGTGGCTACACTCGAATCATCAAGCTCGGCCCGCGGGGTGGCGATGGCGCTCCCATGGTCCGGCTGGAGCTGCTGGCAGACGAAGCGTGAGCGGCCAGCCGCCGCTGCGCCGGCTCGCTCTGCTGCTGGAGTACGATGGCAGCAGCTACGGCGGCTCCCAGATACAGAAGAACGCCCCTAGCATTCAGGGAGAGCTGGAGACCGCTCTCCATCAGCTCACCGGCGAGCGGCTGCGCGTCGCGTTTGCCAGCCGCACCGATGCCGGCGTCCACGCTCGGGGCCAAGTCGCCGCCTTTAGTACGGCGTCTACCCTGGCGACGGACGTGTTCGTGCGCGGGCTCAACGCCGGCCTTCCCGACGAGATCGCCGTGCGAGCCGCGGTGGAGACGGCCGAAAGGTTCGATCCGCGACGTCACGCTCGCAGCCGCACATACCGCTACACGATCTACAACGGCCGGGTGCGCTCCCCCTTCCGCCGGGCCAGCGCCTGGCACGTGCCAAAGCCGCTCGATACGGACGCGATGCAGGAGGCGGCGGCCGCACTCGTCGGCGAGCACGATTTCGCCGCCTTCAGCCGTCCGGAGGACGTTACCACCGTCCGCTGCATGCGGCGATGCGACGTGACACGTAGAGGCTCAGTGGTCATCGTGGAGATGGAAGCGAACGCCTTTCTCCGCCAGCAAGTCCGCCGTACCGTCCGCTCTCTGGTGCAGGTGGGCAGCGGCCGGCTGAGCGTAGCAGAGTTCGTCGAGCTTCTGCGCCGGGCGGAGCCGGCCAGCTCGGGCCGGCTTGCGCCCGCCCACGGACTCTCCCTCCTGCGGGTGGCCTATCCTGGGCTCGACCTATGCGAGTCGAACACGCTATCATGGGAGTCCGGCAGACGAATAGGAGCAGAATGAAGACCTATACGCTTAAGGCGAAAGAGATCGAGCCGCAATGGCATGTTCGAGACGCTGAAGGACGTGTGCTAGGCCGGCTGGCGTCGGAAGTTGCGCAGCTGCTGCGGGGCAAGCATCGCCCCACCTTCTCGCCGCACATGGACCACGGCGACTACGTCGTCATCGTAAACGCGGGCAAAGTGAAGGTGACAGGCAACAAGGCGCAGCAGAAGGTCTACTATCGGCACTCCGGCTACCCAGGCGGCCTGAAGGAGACGCTCCTGGCCCGCATGCTGGAGACCCACCCGGAGCGAGTGATGCAGCGCGCGGTGAAGGGAATGCTCCCGCACAACCGGCTCTCGCGCCGGCTCATGCGACACCTGAAGATCTA
>JACZYW010000083.1 GCA_022570885.1 Chloroflexota bacterium
GCGTCGTGCACCTCCTCCGGATCGCGAGGCTGCGGCCAGGCCTCCTCGCGCACCCGCTCGATCGCCGACGTGTCGAGCGCGCCCAGGTCGCGGGCGCTCTCGGGCAGTGTGCGGCGAAGCGTGACGGCGCGCGCGCGACGCTCCTCCAGCGGCGCATTGTCCAGGAAGGTGTACGGCTTGGAGTTCAGCATCTCATGGGCGAAGGGCGACGGCTCGGTCGTGTCGCGAGCGTGGAGGCGTACCTCGCCGCGATCGATCCGTTCCATCAGCTCGCGCAGCCCGTCGATGTCCATCGCCTCGTGGAGGCAGTCGTACACCGTCTGGCGCACCAGCGGGTGGTCCGGCAGATCGATCGGGCCGGTCACGTTCTCCTGGCAGGCGACCTGCTGGGGAAAGACGGCCGCCAGCAGGTCGTCGGAGCGCATCCGCTGGAGCGGCGGCGGCGTTCGCTTGCCGTTGCGTTGGCGCAAGACGGCCAGCGCGCGGGTGGCGTTCCAGCGCCAGCGCGTGGTGAACATCGGCACCGCCAGCAGCGCCTGCGTCAGCGTCTCCTCGACGTTCGACGAGCTGACGAAGGAGAAGAGGTCTTCCAGCGGCGGGCTGTGCTGCGGGCCCATCGAGAGGAGGATGGCATCGTCGCTGGCCGCCGCCTGCAGCTCGAAGTCGAACGTGCGGCAGAAGTTCTTGCGCAGCGCCAGCCCCCAGGCGCGGTTCACGCGGCCCCCGAACGGCGCGTGCACCACGAGCTGCATGCCGCCGCTCTCGTCGAAGAAGCGCTCGAAGACCACGTCGCGGTCCGTCGGCACCAGGCCGAGCGCGTCAAGCTCGGCCCGCACGTAGCGAACGAGCTGCTCCGCCGCCTCCGCCGGCAGGCCCGACTCGGCGTTCAGCCAGGCGGCCACGTCGTCGCCACGCTGAAGCTGCTCCGAGACCTCGCGCCTGAGCGCGGAGACCTCCTGCGACAGCTCGGACGTGCGCGCGGGGGCCTCGCCCAGCCAGAACGGGATCGTGGGCGGCGCGCCGTGGGCGTCCTCCACCCGCACGACGCCCGACTCGATGCGGCGGATGCGCCACGATGTCGTGCCCAGCAGGAAGATGTCGCCCGCCATGCTCTCGATCGCAAAGTCCTCGTCCAGCGTGCCGACGAGCGTGCCCTCCGGCTCCGTCAGCACTCGGTAGTCGGCCACGTCCGGGATCGCGCCGCCGCACTGGAGCGCCGTCATGCGCGCGCCTCGCCTTCCGCGCAGCACGCGGTTGATGCGATCGCGATGGAGGTACGTGTACGCGCGCCCGCTTCCGGCGGCGACGCCTTCGCTGAGCATCTCGACGACCTCGTCGAAGTCGCGGCGGCCCAGCGTCGCGTAGGGCGCGGCCTTTCGCACCAGGGCGTACAGGTCGTCCTCGCCCCAGGGCTCGCAGGCGCACTCGGCGACGATCTGCTGCGCGAGGATATCGAGCGGCGCCACCGGCGGGTGGACGCTGTCCAGCCGGCCGGCGCGGACGGCGCGAATCAGCGCGGCGCACTCGACCAGCTCATCGCGGGTCGTGGGGAAGAGGCGGCCCTTGGGCGTGAGCCCCAGCGTGTGGCCGGAGCGGCCCACGCGCTGGAGGAAGGTGGTGACGCTGCGCGGCGACTCCAGTTGGCAGACGAGGTCCACCGTGCCGATATCGATGCCCAGCTCCAGCGAGGCCGTGGCGACCAGCGCCTGCATCTCGCCCGCCTTCAGCCGTTGCTCTAGGGCGAGCCGTCGCTCCTTCGAGAGGCTGCCGTGGTGGGAGCCGATGCGCTCCTCGCCCAGCCGCTCCGACAGGTGGTGCGCGACGCGCTCCGCCAGCCGCCGCGTGTTGACGAAGACCAGCGTGGTGTGATGGGCGCGGATCAGCTCGGCCAGCCGGTCGTAGATGTCGCTCCACTGCTGGCCGGAGCAGACCGCCTCCAGATCGGCCGGCGGCACGTCGATCGCGATGTCGAGGTCGCGTTGGTGGCCGGCGTCGACGATAGCGCAGTCGGCCGACGCATCCGCGCGGACGCGCTCGCTGCCGACCAGGAATCGCGCCGCGTCCTCGATCGGGCGCACGGTGGCGGAGAGGCCGATGCGCGACGGCCGCTCGGCGCAGATGTGGTCCAGCCGGGCGAGCGAAAGCGCCAGGTGGCTGCCCCGCTTGTCGCGGAGCAAGGCGTGGATCTCGTCGACGATCACCGTCTTCACCGAGCGAAGCACCTCTCTGCTGCGCTCGGCGGTGAGCATCAGGTAGAGCGACTCCGGCGTGGTGATGAGGATGTGCGGAGGCTTTCGCACGATCTGCTGCCGTTCGCTGGAGGTGGTATCGCCGGTGCGCACCATCGTGCGGATCTCGGAGGCGGCGGCGGAGCCCAGCTCCTGCGCCACCTCGACGATCTCGGCCAGCGGCTGCTCCAGGTTGCGCTGAATGTCGTTGCTCAGCGCCTTCAGCGGCGAGATGTAGATGACCTCGATAGCGTCGTCCAGCGGCCCCTCCTCCGCGCGCCGCAGCAGCCGGTCGATGGCGACGAGGAAGGCGGCGAGCGTCTTGCCGGAGCCGGTCGGCGCGGCGATCAGCGTGTCGCGCCCGGCGACGATCTCCGGCCAGCCTCGCGCCTGCGCCTCCGTCGGCGCAGCGAAGCGGCGCTCGAACCAGGTGCGGACGGCGGGGTGGAAGGAGTCGAGAGCGTTCATAACGGCTACGAGTGAACGATAGCTGGGAGGTCTACCCAATCGAACGTCTGTGCTGTGCACTGTACAGCCAGTCGCGGCGGGCTGTCAAGGCCGCAACAGGGGTCGGTAGTGGGTCAGTTTGCAGCCCTTGCATACCGTAGCCGAGCCTTTCCAGGCTCGGCGGCGAGGCTAGAAGGCCTCGCCTACGGAGAAGCACGCGGCGCATTCAAATTGACCCACTGCCACATGGTATCATGAGGCGTTTGCGAGAGGAGGCAGCCCGTTGGCCATTCGTGGCGTTATCTTCGACTTCGGCGGCGTGATCCACAACATGCGCTGGGACGTCGCCCACGCACTCGAGCAGGAGCACGGCCTGGAGCGCAACACGGTGGTCCGCACGCTGTACGATAGCGACGAGTGGCGCGCGGTGCAGGTGGGCCGCGGCGACGTGCAGGCGTGGCGAGAGGCCGCCCAACAGCGGCTGGAGGCGGCCGCCGGCCGGACGCTTCCTCCCCTCCACGAACAGTGGCACGAAACCTGGGGCCTGATCGCAGAGAACGTCGAGCTCGTCCGGACGCTCAGGCCGCCCTATCGCCTCGCCGTCCTCAGCAACGCCGACATCACGCTGGAGGATCGCATCCGCAACGACTACGGCATCTACGATCTCTTCGACGAGGTGATCTGCTCGGCCGACGTTGGCCTGGCCAAGCCCGACGCGGCAGCCTATC
The DNA here is from genome assembly GCA_022570885.1 of Chloroflexota bacterium. Taxonomy (GTDB): domain Bacteria; phylum Chloroflexota; class Dehalococcoidia; order DSTF01; family RBG-16-68-14; genus JACZTE01. Next base: position 3,404 of record JACZYW010000083.1, read on the forward strand.
GATTGGCCGCCGAGCGCCTCGGCCTGGAAGCCGAGGAGTGTGTCTTTATCGACGACACCAAGCCGAACGTCGAGGGCGCGCGAGAGGTGGGGATGGCCGCGATTCACTTTCGGGTCGACCGCGGCGACGACCTGGCGGCGCAGCTCGCCGAGCTGGACGTGCGGCCAGCATCGGCCTAAGAGCCCACATCGACCCTGGTCGCGACTGCGAGCGCTAAGCGGCGCTCCGAATATGGTATCGTCGGGCGGGAGGGAGGAGCCCGCCGTGCCGGACGAGCAGGAGCTCATCTTCGATCTGATCATCATCATCGCGGCCGCCACCGGCGGTGGCGTGCTGGCGAGTCTCCTGCGGTTGCCGGTCATCCTGGGCTACCTGGTGGCCGGCCTTGTCGTCGGCAACTACATCCCCTGGTGGGATATCAATGTCGACCGCATAGAGGGCATCGCCGAGCTTGGCGTCGCCCTGCTCCTCTTCACCCTGGGGATCCAGTTCTCCTTCTCCAAGATGGCGGACGTGCGACGGGTGGCCATCGTGGGCGGGCTGGTGCAAATCGTGCTCACCATCGTCCTCGGCCTCGCCATCGGCAAGCTGCTCGGTCTGGATATACGGGCCGCCGGCGTGCTGGGCGCAGCCATGGCCCTGAGCAGCACCATGGTCGCTCTCAAGCTGCTGGACGCCCGTGGCGAGCTGGGCGCCCTCCATGGCCGGGTGGCGGTAGGCATACTGCTCGTCCAGGATCTCGCTGTCGTGCCGATGGTGATCCTGATCCCGGCCACCGCAGGCGAGGTGGGAGCATCGCTAGCGGGAGAGCTGGCGCTGGCGGCGGGGAAAGCGCTCCTGCTGCTGGGCGCCGCGTACCTGCTGAGCGTCTACATCGTGCCACGGCTGCTCTTTCGCGTCGCCGCCACCGGCTCTCGAGAGCTCTTCCTGCTCGCGGTGCTCTCGCTGGCGCTCGGGCTGGCGGGAGGCAGCTTCGCCCTCGGCCTCTCCCTCGCCTTCGGCGCCTTCCTGGCCGGGCTGGTGGTCTCCGAGTCGGAGTTCAGCTACCAGACCCTGGCGGAGGTGCTCCCACTGCGCGAGATATTCGCCACCATCTTCTTCGTCGCCATGGGGATGCTGATCGAACCGCAGGTGCTGCTCGACGACCCGGCACGGGTGGCAGCCATCGCGGCGGCGCTGGTGCTGGGAAAGCTGGTGCTTACGGCCGGGCCGGTGGCGCTCTTGGGCTATCCGGTGCGGACGGCGGTGCTGTCCGGGCTGGTGCTGGCCCAGGCAGGCGAGTTCTCCTTCGTGCTAGCGCGGGTGGGCGTGGACGAGGGCCTCATCTCAGCCGACCTGAACGCGGCCATCCTGATGGCGGCGATGGTGAGCATGCTGGTCAGCCCCCTCCTCCTCCAGGCCGGGGAGCCGTTCCTCACCTGGGCAGAACGCCGATCAGTGTTCAGGCGGCTGATGGCGAAGCCAGCGCTGGCGGCACTGGGCGACGCCCCGGCGCAGCTTCGCCGGCACGTGGTGATCTGCGGCTATGGCCGCGTGGGCCGCGAGCTGGTGCGGGAGATCACGCAGCGGAACTTTCGCTGCGTGGTCGTGGAGCAGAACCCCTACCTGATCAGCGAGTTGCACCGGCAAGGCATCCCGCATGTGTATGGAGACGCCACCAACCTGGCCGTACTCGACGCGTGCGCTCTGGAGGAGGCCCGCGTACTAGCCATAACCTTGCCCGACCCGGCGGCGGCCGAGCTCGTCATATCGCATGCGATGCGCCTGAACCCCCGGCTCGATGTCATCGTCCGCGGCCGGGCACAAGAGGACTACAGGGCGCTGTTGGGGGCGGGGGCGGCGGAGGTGGTGCAGCCGGAGTTCGAGGCTGGATTGGAGTTCGTGCGCCACACGCTCCATCGCTACGGCATCGACCGCACCCAGATCCAACTGGTGCTGGCGCGCCGCCGCCGCGACTTCTACCGGAAGTCGTAGTATTTTAGCGCTTTGCTTAGGATGTTAGCGTGCCTTTGGTGCTGGGTGTGCGGCCCGCCTGGCGCGGGTCCAGCCTGCTGGCTGCGCCCAGGGCGCGGCCCAGCGCCTTGAAGAGCGCCTCCCCTTTGTGGTGGTCGTTCACGCCGGAGAGCACGCGGCCGTGCAGCGTCAACTTCCCTTCGCTGGCGAACGACCAGAGCAGGTGCTCCACCAGAACCGTCGGCAGCTCACCCATGCGCTCGCCCGTCCAGTCGACATCGACGGCAGCGTAGCTGCGACCGCTCAGGTCGATCGCGACCGTCGCCAGCGCCTCGTCGAGCGGTACGGTGGCGTCGGCCATGCGGACGATGCCCTCCCGCTTCCCGAGCGCCTCGTCGAGCGCGCGGCCGAGCGCGAGGCCGACATCCTCGACGGTGTGGTGCTCGTCGGTCTCCAGGTCGCCCTTCGCCTCTATCGTTATGTCGATTAACCCGTGGCGCGCCACCTGCGACAGCAGGTGATCGAGCATGCCGATGCCGGTCGTCACCTCGGCGTCGCCGCGGCCGTCCAGGTTCAGCTCCACCCGGATCTTCGTCTCCTTCGTCTCTCGTGTGACGGTAGCGCGACGGTCAGCGGCCACGTTCCCCTCCTAGCTCCTGCAACGCTTCAAGCAATCGATCAGTGTGGTCAGGCAGCCCGACGCTGATACGCAGACAGTCGCGCAGCCGTGGCGTATCGAAGTAGCGGACGAAGATGCCGCGCCGCGCAAGCTGATCGTACACCGCGCGAGCCCGGACGGGGGCATCCGGCCTTTCTTCTCCCCCTCGTGCATCCGGCCCGTCCTCGCCCCCTCGTGCGTCCAGGCCCTCCTCGCCCCCTCGTAGGCCAGGCTTCAGCCTGGCAAGGACGAAGTTCGCCTGCGACGGGTACACTTCGACGAACTCCAGCGCTCCCAACCCCCGGCTCAACCGCTCCCGCTCCTGGACAATCGTCCGCACTCGCTCCATCAGCCGCTCCCGATCCTCCAGCGAGGCGAGCATCGCCACCTCGGCGGCGACGTTCGGGGTATACGGCGGCTTGATCTGCATGAGCACCTCGGCCAGGGCTGGGGGCATGATACCATAGCCCGCCCGCAGCCCGGCCAGCCCGGCCCACTTGCTGAACGTGCGCAGCACCACCAGGTTCTCGCGGTCGGCCACCAGCGACGCGTAGCCCCCTCCCGCGAACTCGACGTAGGCCTCGTCCACCACCACCAGCAGGCCCGTCGCCAGCAGCGCCTCCAGCTCCGCTTCGGTCAGCGGATTGCCGGTGGGGTTGTTCGGCGAGGTGACGAACACGACCTTCGCATTGCCGGCGGCCGATCGCACACCGTCGATGTCCAGCGAGTAGTCGTCACGGCGGGGCGCCTCGATCACCCGCCCGCCCGCGACGCGCGTCGAGAAGCCGTACATCCCGAACGTCGGCGGGCAATCGATCACGCCGTCGCCCGGCGCGATCACCGCGCGCAGCAGCAGGTCGATCAGCTCATCGCTGCCGTGGCCGGCCACGATCTGCTCCGGCTCGCAGCCCGCGTAGCCGGCCAGCGCCTGCCGGAGCGCGCGTTGCTGCGGGTCGGGGTAGCGATGGTAGTCCTCGATGGCGCCGAGCGCCTCGATCACGCGCGGCGACGGGCCGTAGGGGTTCTCGTTCCCGTCCAGCTTGACCACCTGCTCGGCCGGGATGCCCAGCCGCTCGGCGAGCAGATCGCTGGGCTCGATCGGCTCATAGCCCAGCATCTCCAGGATGTCTGGCCGGACGAGCTTGAGGATATCAGCAGCGGAGTGCGTCTTCATGGCGAACCCCGCGGGTTTTCAACCCGCGGCTCCAACAGCTCGCGATGCTTGAGGATATATGTCTGCACTATTGGTACTTCGTAGGGCTGCAACCTTCGGGAGCCATAGCCACGTTGCCAAAAACTAATGTGCCCCAAGTCCATCTTGAGATTTGGGAAGCGCTGAAACAGTCGATGGGCGCTTGCGCCCTTTAGCTGATGCATCACAGCGGGTAGCGTCTGGCTTTCGCCTAGCTCGATCAACATATGCACATGATCGTAGCCGAGTTCACATGCAAGCAGTTTGATGGCCTTGGCCTTCGCAATCTGGACCAACTCCTCTCGGGCAGCTTGTCCAATATCACCGTCAAGAGCCGCCTTTCGTTTCTTAGGACTGAACCAGACGTGATAGACCGACACTTCCGAGTCTTTGAGCCGCGGGTTTTCAACCCGCGGGGCTCCCATGGTCTAATTCAACCCGCGGGGCTGCCATGTCTAATTCAGTCCGCGGGGCTATCATCACCCGTCTCTTCCCCCAGCCGCAGCTCGATGGTGCGCGCGTGGGCGGTGAGCCCCTCGGCGCGCGCGATGCGAGCCGTCGCCGGGCCGAGCGCCCGCAGCGACGCCTCGTCCATGCTGACGACGCTGGTGGCCTTGAGAAAGTCGTGCACGCCCAGCGGCGAGGCGAAGCGCGCCGTGCCCGAGGTGGGCATGACGTGGCTGGGGCCGGCCGTGTAATCGCCCAGCGTCTCCGGCGACGACTCGCCGACGAAGACGCCGCCCGCGTTGCGCACCTGCGCCGCCCAGCGCGGCGCGTCCTGCACCAGCAGACAGAGGTGCTCGGGAGCAAACTCGTCGGCCAGCGCGAGCGCCTCATCCAACGAATCGACCACGACGGCGCCGCCGCGCGCCTCGAACGCGGCGCGGGCTGTCTCCCGGCGCTCCAGGCCGAAGAGCTGGCGCTCCACCTCCTTGCCGACCTGCTCCGCCAGCTCGCCGGAGGTGGTAATCAGGATCGGCGTGGCCAGCTCATCGTGCTCCGCCTGGGCGAGCAGGTCGGCCGCGCAGAGCGTGGGATCTGCCGACTCGTCGGCGACGACGATCGTTTCGCTCGGGCCATAGAGGGCGTCGATCCCCACGTCGCCGAAGACCGCGCGCTTCGCCAGCGTGACGAAGACGTTGCCCGGCCCGCACACCTTATCGACCTTCGGCACGCTCTCGGTGCCGTAGGCGAAGGCGGCGACTGCCTGCGCGCCGCTCATGCGGAAGATGCCGTCGACTCCGGCGATGTCGGCAGCGACGAGCTTGAGCGGCGAGACCCGCCCTTGCCCATCGGCGGGCGAGGCGATCAGCACCTCCTCCACGCCGGCCGCCTTCGCCGGCAACACGGTCATCAGCACGGACGAGGGGTAGACGGCCGCGGTGCCTGGCACGTAGCAGCCTACGCGCGCCAGCGGCCGCACCTGCACGCCCACGCCATCGCGCTGAAAGCTCTGCATGGCGTGGCGACGCTGCTCTTCGTGGAAGGCGCGCACCCGGCCGGCCGCGAAGCGCAGCGCTTCGACGACCGCAGGCTCGACCTGATCGTAGGCGGCGCGTTGCTCCTCCGGCGGCACACGGAGCGTCTCGTACTCAGCGCCGTCGAAGGCGTGGCAATAGCGCAAGACGGCAGCGTCACCCTCTTCGCGCACGTCCTGGAGAATGCGTCGCACCGCCTCCTCCACCGTCGCCACGTCACCGACAGCGTCGCGCGTGCGACGCCAGATCTCCGGAGGCAGCGTCACCTCGCCCACCGGCTGGCGGCGCAAAAGCGTGCGGCGGCCTTCGTCTGCTCCCAGGACGATCTTCACGAGACATACTCCCGCATCGCCGCCAGCGCCCGCTCGCGCGAACGCTCCTGGAACGCCTCGATGCGCTCTTGCGTCACCTGCCGAATCGACTGGTCGAGCAGGTCCGGGAGGTTGCGCAGGAAGTGGGCGATGTCCGCCTCGGACTCGACGCCGTAGGCGCGCAGGTGGCGGCTGGCGATGCGGCTGAATCGGTCCCAGTCTGTCTGCTGGTTAAGCAAGTCCGCCGAAACGTCGCGCCAGCGAAGCAGCGTCTCGCTGTCGACGAACCCGATAGCGACCGCCACGGCCGAGGCGAGCAGGTCGCGCTGGATCTCCGCCACCGCCGCCCGGTCTGCGCGTTCGCGCCGGTCCAGCTCGAACTGGAGGACTCGATCCAGTAGATTGGCCAGCACATCGCCCTTCAGCGGCGAGCGTTCCCCAAAGCAGGGCCGGTAGATATCGACGATCCACGTTTCGTCCATCTCCAGGTGCGAAACGTAGCCGCAGAGGAAGGCGGCCGTGCTCTGGTCGAGGCGATCGGGCGAGGCGAGCTCCGGGTGTTTCTGGAAGATGCTGGAGGCGCCGCACTGCTCGCCGTAGTCGTTCAGGTCGAAGAAGTGCGTCCGCGCGCGGTCCCACTTGGTCAGTACGCGGATATCGGGCGTCGTGGCGCCCAGGTAGTAGGCGCCGGGCTCCGCTCGCACGGCCGGATGATCGAGTTGCGGCGCCAGCTCCCGCGCCAGCGTCATGTGCATCGTCAGAGGGGGCATGGAGGTTCCTATTCGATGATCTTGTTGAGAGGATACTCGACGATCCCCTGAGCGCCCGCCTGCTTCAGTCTAGGGATGATCTCCCGCACCACACGCTCCTCAACCACGGTATTGATCGCTACCCAATCAGGGTCGGAGAGCGAGGAGATGGTCGGCTGCTTGAGCGCCGGCAGCGCCGCCACCACGTCGTCCAACTGGGAGCGGCGGACGTTCATCATCAGCCCCACTTTTCCCTCCGCCGCCAGCGCGCCGTTCAGCATCAGCACGATGTCTTCGATCTTGCCTCGCTTCCAGGAATCGGCCCAGGCGTCGTGGCTGGCGACGAAGCGGGTGGTGCTCTCCAGCACCGTCTCGACGATGCGCAGGCCGTTGGCGCGCAGCGAGGAGCCCGTCTCGGTGATCTCGACGATCGCGTCGGCGAGATCCGGCGGCTTCGCCTCGGTCGCCCCCCAGGAGAACTCCACAGCGGCCTTCACGCCGTGCTGCTCCAGATACTTGTTGGTGATGTTGACGACCTCCGTCGCGATACGCTTCCCCTCCAGATCGCCTACGGAGCGGATAGGCGACGCCTCGGGAACGGCCAGCACCCAGCGCGCCGGCAAGCGCGAGACCTTCGAGTAGCGGAGCTCCCCAACTTCGACGAGGGATGCTCCGTTCTCGACGATCCAGTCGTACCCGGTCAGGCCGGCGTCCATCAGGCCGTCCTGCACGTAGCGGGGGATCTCCTGGGCGCGGATCAGCGTACAGGTGATCTCCTGATCGTC
>JACZYW010000212.1 GCA_022570885.1 Chloroflexota bacterium
CCTTCGCTCCTAGCCCATCGCCTGCTCGACGCAGACGATCGAGCAGTCGCGGCCGTGGATGCGCTCCGCCTCCGCGATGGCGTCCTCGACGGTCGGCGTGGCGATGAAGCCCACGCGCTCCGGCACCGCCGCGTCCTGCGCGCCGGCGACGAAGACGCGGCCGGCGTGGCGCAGCCGCTTCAGCGGATGCGTCGCCAGGATCGCGTGCACCGGGTGGAAGGCGTAGCCGTTGCGGTAGCGCTCGATGTAGTCCGCCCGCGTGGCGAACTCCTCGCCGAAGCGGTCGGTGATCTCGTAGGGGTCGCGAGTCTCGGGCAGGATGCGCTCCCACACCTCCTGGTAGGCCGGATGGTGCTCGCTGTCCCACTCCTCGGGGCAGGGCGTGGCGATGATGACGGAGCAGCCGGGCTTGCCCAGCGCCTCGATGTAGCCGCCCAGGTAGCCGAGCCCGGACGAGATGAGGGTAAGGATGGGGTTCATCCCCGCGAAGGTGGCGTAGGGGCTCCAGTTCGGCACGCCGTAGATCACCACGTCCGCCGGCTCGGCCTCGCTGCGGCGGGGCGGGTGCCGCTCAAGGAGCACCTCCTGCGCCGCCGCCCGCGTCTCGGCGACGCCGCCGGCCCAGATGCGGCCGATCGTCGTCGCGTTCGCGAGTATCGTCTCGATCTTGAAGATGCGGCGGCCCAGGCGCGACTCCAAGTGCTCGCCCATCTCGTCGAAGACCTTGTGCATCCGGTTCCCCCGCACCGACATCGACATGCCGTCCGGCGTGTGCGTCCAGCGAATCGAGCGCCAGGTGGAGAGGCCAACGCAGACCGACTTCCAGCCGCCGCCGAAGCCCAGATGGCACGCGCCGTTCACGTACACCGTCAGGTCGCTCTCCATCACCAAGCGGTGCACCTCCACGTCGTAGCCGCTGGGGGTGGTGCCCAGGTTGACGATGTTCTCCTGATCCTCGGCGTCGTGGCAGACCAGCCTCGGCCCGAAGCGCCGGACCAGCTCATCGCCCAGGATCGAGGCCAGCTCCTCGCTCGTCCACTTCCGGTGCAGCGAGTTGGCGCACATCAGCGTCACCTGCTCTTCGCTCACGCCCGCCTCGGCCAGCTCCGCCAGCACCGCCTCGATCGCCAGCCGGCGCGCCGGGCCGTAGGACGGCACCGTCGGGTCATCGAAGGCGATGAGCACACGCGCGCCCGCAGACACGAGCTCGCGGACGCGAGGGAGGCCCAGCGGCTGGGCCAGCGCGGTCTGCACAGCGGCCGCCTGGTCCTCGACCGCGGCCAGCCGCGTTCCTCCGCCGCCACCGCCGCCTCGGACGACACGAGTACGCTCCGGCAGGGCGACTCGCACCGTGCCTTCGCCGTAGGGCAATACCTGTTCGATCATGGCACGCCTCCTTTGCTTGCGGCGGCATTGTACTCGGATAGTCGCGGTCGGTTCAAGAGACTGTACTCGTCCAGAAACATTGGTGACACTCTGCTATAATGCTCCCGCCGGCCCGTTAACGACGCTCCAACGGGCTGCCGATAATTCAGTAGCGTGCGGAATGACACGCTGATCGCCCCGCCAGGTTGCTATGGTCGTAGATAAACAAAAGGGCGGGGAAACACACCCAAGCCCGTCCCGGCCTGCCGGGGCGGTGGGCCCGCTGATCTTTCGATTGGCGGCCCAGCTCTTCGGTGGACGGACGAACATGGCGAACGAAGCTGAGTGGGAAGAGCAACAGCCGGAACAAGACCCGGGATCGGAGCCGGCCTCGGCGAAGGAAGCCTCCAAAATCCTGGAGCGCGCGCTGGCGCAGGTCGAGTCGATGCTGGGGTCGCTCGACGAACGCAAGGAGCGTCCGGCCAAGGCAGAGGAGGGGCAGGCCATGGCATCCAACGAGCTCACCGACCTCAAGCGCTTGCTTCGGGAGGTAGTCCACCGGATGGAGGACGCCCTGGACCATCTCGGGATCGAGGCTCAGCGCCTCTCCGATGAAACCTCGCGCATCACGCTTCTCGCGGACAGGCTGGAGTCGCGGCTCGTGGGGCTGGCCCGCTCGCTCCGGCAGGCGGCTCCCGTGTTAGAGCCAGCGCCAGAGCCTGAGCCGGAGATCCCGCAGGAGCCCCAGTTCCAGCCCGGCGACCAGGCCATCGGCGTGATCGTCAATGCCGTACCGGGCTTTCAGGAGCTGATGGACATGCAGCGCGGCCTGAGCGACCTGGCCGCCGTGGAGGGCGCCTCCGTCTCCAGCTATCGGAACGGCGAGGCCTCGCTAGAGCTGACGCTCAACGCGCCGGTGACCGCCCGCGAGATCATCGACCGGCTGGGCGAATCCACCAACCGCCAGCTCCTCATCGAGGAGGCGCGGCCGGAGACCCAGCGCCTGCGCCTTCGCTTTATCAATCAGCAGAGCCAGGGCTTCGACGAAAGCCTCCAGAGGTCGCAGCCGCACGGCTAGGTAGCCGGCCGGCATGTGGATCCGCCAGCTTACCCTCACCAACTACCGCAACTACCGCCGCCAGGAGCTCACCTTCGGCCAGGGGCCTTCGCTGCTGCTGGGCGATAACGCCCAGGGCAAGAGCAACCTGCTGGAGGCCGTCTTCCTGCTCGCCACCACCCGCGCGCAACGCGCCCAGACCGACGGCGAGCTGATCAACTGGGACGCGCTGAGCGAACCGCAGCCCGTGGCGCGCGTCACGGCGGAGATCGTGCGCGACGACGGCCCGCTCCAGCTCGAGGTGATCGTCGTCGGCCGGCAACAGGGCCCCGACGCGACGCGCCTTGCCGCGTCGAAGCGGCTGCGGGTGAACGGCGTGGCGCGTCGCCAGATCGACATGGTGGGCCAGCTTACCGCCGTCCTCTTCAGCACCGAAGACCTCAATCTCATCGGTGGCCCGCCCGCAGAGCGACGCCGCTACCTGGACGTCACGCTCTCGCAGCTCGACACAGCCTACCTGCGGGCGCTCCAGCGCTACGGCAAGGTGATATCCCAGCGCAACGCCCTGCTCCGT
>JACZYW010000084.1 GCA_022570885.1 Chloroflexota bacterium
GACCGGAACGAGCCCGTGGTCCAGAAGTCCTCCGAGAAGTAGACCACCTCCACGGCGTTCGCCTCGCCTGACCAGCCGCCGCCCTCGTTCGGCCACACGAGCTCGATCTCGGGCGAGACGGCGCGGATACGCTCGCCGTACTGCTTGGCGATCAGCGGTGAGACGGCGACGATCATGGCGGGACATCCACCTCCAGTTTACGGCTTGCAGTTAACAGTCGTGGCCGTCCGTAACGCCGAAGACGACGTAGCGGCTGTCCGGAGACCAGACGATTGCAGGGTCGATCGAGTTTTGGAATAGCGTGATGGCCGGGCCGGTGGCGAGCACTGTGATCTCGCCCGTTGCCAGGGTCAGCAAGCGAATCGTACTGGGCCCTTCAGGTCCAGCCGGTGCATCGAACGCGACTAGACGCCCGTCAGGAGACGCCCGCGGATACAGTTCGTACAAGGGCGAATCGGTGTAGCTGCGGAGGCCACTGCCATCGGCTTTAACCGTGATGACGTGATCTCTGACTCCAGCCGTGTACTCGCAACTATTGCCGGTTGCCAACAATGTGTGGCTGGTTCCAAGCCAGGCATGTGGCTCCGCGTGGGGCACAAGCACGTCGCTTCTCTCGCCACTCATGTCGATAATCAGCGTGGAAGAGCTGTCCATGTACAGCGAGTTAGCCAAAAACCGATCATCGGAGGACCAGGCGACAGGCCGGGCTCGCGTGTCCCTCGTATTGACGACCGTGTCGGTGCCGGCGTTGAAATCGCGCACACGCACTTCGAAGGGGCCGGGATCCGCAGGATCTGGGCGCGATGGGCCGTAGGCCAAACGGGCGCCGGTACTGGACCACACCGCCGACCACGTAGAGATGCGCTCCGTGAGACCCGAATCGCGCTTCCACACGAGCACTTCACGCTCGCCGGCGGACCCAACGACGAAGGCCAGGTAGCGACCGTCGGCGGACCAACCGATGACCGACCTGGCCGGCTCATCCAGCTCGGCGATGATGTCGCCCGTCTTCATGTCGGTAATAAGGCCGCTAGCGCGGGCCAGGAGCTCTCCATTGGACGCCCAGCCTGCGGAATGCCAGATTGCTGAGGAAGTGGAGAGCTCGAGCGTGGAGGTTTGACGGAGTGGCTCTCCCGGCGCCCCACGATAGAGGGTGGTTCTCGACCCATCGGTCACACTCACCAGCGCCTCCCCACCGGGCAACCATGCCGCGAGCCGGCTACCGAAGTAGTAAAGTCTCCGCTCTCCCGAATACTCAAGCTCCCAGATTTCGCCACTGACCGTGTCCGCGATAAATTGCAGTCCCCACTCTGTGCCGCCGAACAGATCCGCCGGAATCCACTCCGGAACCGGCAGCGCCACCGTCGGCGTAGCAGCGATGACAAGCGTTGGCGTTGATTCGGGCCTCGCCGTCGATGTCGGCGTCGCCTCGCCCCCGTTCCCGTCGCTACAGGCTAGAGCAACGATGCCCAAGGCCGCGATGACAGCGAGTTGCACTCGCATCGTGTCTTCCTTCTGGCCAGACCGCTCCGCGCTAAGGCCGGCGGCTCTCATTATATAGGACGGCGGTTGACGAACCTGCCAACCGGCCCTGCTATCTGTCCCTTGACGCCCTCGCAGACCGGTGCTACCCTAGATGCGCCTCAAGAAGGAGAGGTGAGGTTATGTTAGCAGTTGGCCCATTTGGTCTCGGCTTTCCCGAGATGATCCTCATCCTGGCGGTGGTGTTCATCATCTTCGGCGTTGGACGGCTGCCTGAAGTCGGCGGCGCTGTCGGGCGAAGCATCCGCGAATTCCGCAAGGCGAGCAAGGAGCCGGACGAGTTGGAAAGCCCGGCTGAGGACGCCGTATCGTCTGCGCCGAGCCAATGCAGCAAGTGCAACGCTGAACTCGCCCCGAGCGTGAAGTTCTGCGCTGAATGTGGCGCGCCTGTCGAGGCGGCCGTCAACTAGCACGCTGCCCTAGCCGAACGATCAACCGCCCCGAACTATCGGGGCGGTTTTGTACTGCGAACGCGGTGGCCTTAGCCAGCCGGCGCGGCGACTTGCGCCGCCTGCAGCCTGCGCAGGAACTCCTCGTTGATCGAGAGCTGGCCTTCTTCGTCGGTGCGGAAGATCGAGAGCACATCGTAGCCGCGCGAACGCAGCGCGTCGCCGCCGCCCTCGTGGCGCTCCAGCAGCACGGCGACCAGGACGACTTTGCATCCCAGCGCCTCCACCGCTTCGATCGCCTTCTGCGCTGAGCCGCCGGTGGTGATCGCGTCTTCGACCAGCGCGACGGGCCGCCCCGCGGCTATCAGCTCGTCGGCGTCTTCCGCGACTTCGCCGAGTTCAGTGGAGGCGTAGGGCTGGGCGATCAGGTCTTTCGCGCCGTACGCCTTCTGTTCCATGCGCACGACGAAGACCGGCAGCTCGCGCTCCCGCGTCAGGCTCGCCATGCCGACCGCCGTCGCGATGGGCACCGCTCCCAGCGCGGGCCCGCCCACCGCCTCCGCGCCCGCCGCCAGGGCCACGTCGACCAGCGCCTCGCCGATGAGCTTGGCCGCCGAGGGCCGCAGCGTGACGCGCTTGCCGTTGTAGTAGTACTTGCTGGAGCGGCCGGAGGCGAGCGTGAAGTCGCCGTGCTGAATACAGTAGCGACGCATCAGCTCGCCCAGCTGTTCGATCTGCTCGCGGTCTACCGGCATGGCGCTTCCACACCGTTATAGCCGATGAGCGCCGGCTGGCGAAAGCGGGAGGCCGGGAGTGACTGGTTAACACTCGCTGAGCTGTTTTCCAGCCCTGCGGGATGAATCCCGCAGCTCCTCCTGGTTGCGAAATGCGAAGCCGCGGGTTTCAACCCGCGGGAATGACCCATCATCCCCTTACGACGTCGACGGCTGTTGGTTCCGCGCGACTTCGTACTCGCGCCACTCCTCCACCAGCTTGCGGCGAGCGTAGCGGAAGCCCACCTCGTCGCCCACCACGCCGCCCAGCAGGCCCGCCAGCACGCGCGAAAGGACGAAGAGCAATATGATATTGGACACGAACCACCAGATGCTGGCATTGAGGGTGTAGATCACGTAGAAGATGACGATGAACGTGAGCACGCCCAACCCCAGCCCCAGATAGGCGAAGCTGTTCACCACCAGGCTCTCGCGGCGGCGCAACTGGCGAAACATCTGTAGCACTTCGCTCGGCACCCGCTCCACCGGTGGTTGCTCCTCGACAGGGTGGCCGCAGTGCGGGCATTGCGTGCGCTCCGGATCGAGAGGCGTGTAGCAGTAGCCGCAGAAACGCCCGACGTTGGGCGCTTCGCCTTTGACCATCGCCGCCAGCGCCGTCATGAGCCGCTCGGAGAAGATCGGGATGTCGGCTTGCCCGGGCTCAGTCATGCCGACGCTCTTGGTCTACGGCCCGCTTCAGCTCGCGAAAGTACGCCAGTTTGCGACGGGCCGTCCAGTGCGTGTTTTGGGGACTAGTGGAGGGCACGACGAAGACGTGGGCGCCGGCGAGCCGTGCTCCGCGTTGCAGTCCGGGTTCGCATTTCTCGCCGTTGAAGCCCGTGTACACTGCTACGCCGTTAAAGCAGACGACGAGCGGTTGGCAGAGCTGGAGCTTCTTCTCCAGACGAATCGCGCCGGCCTTCATCTCCTCTCGCGAGAGATCGCGGATGCCGCTCGTGGGCCGTTTCACGAGATCGGTCAGCCCGATGCCGAACTCGAGCACGCGCGCGTCGTCCTGGGCGCTGAGCTCCTCCGGCAGGAAGCCTGCCTTGTGCAGCAGCGTCCAGAACGGATTCCTGGGATTGGCGTAGTAGTGGCCCTGTCGCGCCGAGATCTCCCCCGGATTGGCCCCGACGAACACCACGTCGAGGCCGGGGCGCAGGTAGTCGGGTAGCGGGCGGAGCATTGCGGCCATGCCGTCGGGATGCTAACACGAAGGCCGGTGGGAGACAAACCGGCGGCAGTTCAGGGCGAGACGTTCTTCGCCCCTCGCCCCGTCGGGCAGATCTCCAGCAGGCAGCAGCCCGGGCAGCGTGGCCGCGACCGGCAGGCCTGCTTGCCGTGCAGGACGATCAGCGCGTGATAGCGACGGTACGTGCTCGTGTCGGGGGGCAGCGCCTCTTCGAACCAACGTTGCCACACGGCGTAACCGTCGCGCTCCGGCCCCAGGCCCAGCCGGCGGAAGAGGCGCACCGTATAGGCATCGATCTCGAATACCGGGTGGCCGGCCGCGTAGAGGAGGATAGCGTCGGCGGTCTCCGGCCCGATGCCGTGGGTGGCGAGCAGCCGCTCGCGCAGCTCGTCGCGCGGCAGCGCCAGCAGCCGGTCGAGACCACCGCACGCTTCGGCGAGCAGGGCGAGGGCGCGCAGCCGTCGCGCCTTGGTGAGCGGCATGCCGGCGGGCCGCAGGAGGCCGGCCAGCTCCTCTTCGGAACGCCGTAGCGCCGCCTCCAGCGAGCATGCGCCGGCCTCCCGCAGCCGCTCGATGGCGCGCTCCACGTTCTCCCACGCGGTGTGCTGCACCAAGATCGCGCCGATGCAGATGTACTCCGGCGATGTGTCAGGTTGCCAGTGCCAGCCGTCGAAGTCGTACGCGGCATCCAGTCGAGCGAGGATGTCCGTCAGCTTGCGGCGAACGCTCACCGCTCGGACGGGGGCCCCAGCACCCACTCGGGTACCGTTGCCTCGGCGACGCTGTCGTAGTAGGGGAGGTATGGCTTCACGTCGATCACGGGCGTTCCATCGATCGCGTCCAGGCCGGTCACGCGCAGGATGTTGCGCCGCCGGCGGAGCAGCGGCACCACCGCCACGCCCAGCGCCGATGGCCGGCGCTGACTGCGGGTGGCGAGCACGCCCTGTTCGGGCAAGTTTGAGTCGCCTCGCGGGTGGATGTGCCCGTCTGTACGCTCCTCGTCCGGCACCTTATGGCAGTAGAAGACGACGATGACGTGTGAGTATGCCTCGATGCCGTCCAGCGCCTCCATCAGCTCATCGCGAAAGATGAGGTCGGAGCGGACCTGCTCCCAACCGTCCATCATCGGTTCGAACACGTTGTTGCGGACAACGGCGATGGGCCGCAGGCTCACCGGCTCGCGGGGGACCGGCCCTCCGCCAAAGCCGAAGACGCGTAACACGTTATCGACAGGCCGTCTCACCCAGCGCATATTACTCGGTCATAAAACAGGACGGACTGGGCGAATCGAACGTGAATGCCTGCGTCGCGCCATGTTCATGTATGGTAACGCGTATTTGATATGAGTTTGGGGAAGCACCGAAAATCCCCGTAGACAGGAGGCTTGGTGCTTCGTGACCACTCACCGTAAATATTTCGGTTCCCGAACTTGGCAGGCAAAAGTTTCGGCCGCTGTGATCTCTCGTGAGTGTCGCAAGTACTCCATTCAAACCTTGCTCGATGATCTCAACGGCTATTTCCGCGTTAGGACCGGGGGTTGGCTCAAACCGTACGCTAACAAGAAATCGGCTCTGCGATGCGTCATGGGCGCTGAACGGGAGGGTCTCGATGTCTACGGGGCGCGCCTGAATATCATGCTCAGGAGTAACGGTCTCACTCGTCGTGGGACTGGGCAGAGCATCCTCTCCCGAGCCAACGGTCGCAGTGGGCAGCGATGTCGGCTGAGCTCTCTTTCCCGAGTCATCGCTGCAGGCTACCGCAAGCCCGAGCAGTAACACGGCCAAAACTGCCATCCAGTGCATCGCACCTGTAGTATAGCGTCCTCTGGCCAGCCGAAGATCTCTGTCTGTTGAACATTTCACAAATACTTTGGTAGACTGCATCTGGGCCGAGCGGCACGGACGCCGTTCGCGCCCTGTACACGGACGAAACTCACCGGGCGTCCGCGGGGAGGAAGCCATGACCGTCATCAAGCACGACGTGCTGGTCATCGGCGCAGGGCTTGCCGGCATGCGCGCCGCCATTGAGGCCGCGCGCAACGGCGCCGATGTCGCCATGGTCACCAAGCTGCACCCCATGCGCAGCCACTCCGGCGCCGCTCAGGGTGGCATCAACGCCGCCCTCGACGAGGAGGACTCCTGGGAAGCCCATGCCTTCGACACGGTGAAGGGCAGCGACTACCTTGCCGATCAGGACGCCGCCGAGATCCTCGCGCGCGAGGCAGCCGACAACATCATCGAGCTGGAGCGCATGGGCACCGCGTTCAGCCGCCAGGAGAACGGCCGCATCCAGCAACGCCCCTTTGGCGGCGCAGGCTTCGCTCGCACGTGCTTCATCGGCGATATCACCGGCCAGGCCATCCTCCACGTGATCTACGAACAGATCCTCAAGCTCGGCGTCACGGTCTACGAGGAGTACTACTGCACCTCGCTCATCGTCGAAGACGGCGTCGCCCGCGGCGTCGTGGCGCTGCCGATGATGACCGGCAACCTCACGCCCGTGCAGGGGTCGGCTATCGTCATGGCCACCGGTGGTCTCGGCCGGGTCTATTCGCCAACCTCGAACGCCCTCGCCTGCACCGGCGATGGCATGGCCATCGCCTATCGGGCTGGAGCGCCCCTTCAGGACATGGAGTTTATGCAGTTCCACCCCACCACGCTCAAGGACTCCGGCGTCCTCATGACGGAGGGCGCCCGCGGCGAAGGTGGCTATCTGCTCAACAAGGACGGCGAGCGCTTCATGGAGAAATATGCCCCCAACAAGATCGAGCTCGCCAGCCGCGACGTCGTCTCCCGCGCGGAGCAGACGGAGATCGACGAGGGGCGCGGCGTAGACGGCTGCGTGCTGCTGGACGTGCGGCACCTGGGCGAGGAGAAGATCAATGAGCGCCTCGGGCAGATCCGCGACCTCGCCAAGGACCTCGCCAATACGGACATCGTCTACGAGCCGGTGAAAGTGCGGCCAGGCGCCCACTACGCCATGGGTGGGATCAAGACAGATGTCCATGGCGCATCGCCCGTGCCCGGCCTCTTCGCCGCCGGCGAATGCGCCAACGTCAGCGTACATGGCGCCAACCGGCTCGGCGGCAACTCCCTGCTGGAGACGATCGTGTTCGGCCGCCGCGCCGGCGAGGCTGCGGCACGCTATGCCAAAGAACACGCCAGCCCGCAGCCGCTCTCGGAGTCGGTGCTCCAGCGCGACCAGGCGCTCATGAGCTCGCTCATGGAGCGGTCACACAGGGGCGACGGCGGAGACCGCCCCGCCGTTATCCGTGGTGAGCTAGGCGAGATGATGCACCACCAGGTGGGCATCTTCCGCAGCCGCGAGGGCCTGGCGTCCGCGCTTGAGAAGGTGCGGGAGCTTGAGAAGCGATACCAAAGCGTCCGGCTTGAGGACACCGGCAAAGTCTTCAACATGGACCTGATCACCGTCCACGAACTCGGCTTCATGCTGGACATTGCCCACACGATGATCAGCGGCGCGCTCGCGCGGGAGGAGAGCCGCGGCGCTCACACCCGCCGCGACTTCCCGGAGCGCGACGACGAGCATTGGCTCAAGCACACACTCGCGTACGACACGCCGGAAGGACCGCGCCTTGAGTACGGCCCCGTCACCATCACGAACTGGCAGCCGGAGGTAAGGACGTACTGATGAAAGTTCGCCTGAAGGTCAAGCGTCACGACCCCGAGGCCCACGGCGGCCAAGCGTCTCGCTACAGTGACTACACTATCGACGTCCCGGAGCACATCACCATCCTCGACGCTCTCCTTGAGGTGCGCGACTATCACGACGGCAGCCTCGCCTTCCGCTACTCATGCCGGAGTGCCATCTGCGGCTCCTGCGGCATGCGCGTCGACGGCCGAGGCCGTCTCACCTGCAAGACGAAGGTGACCGATCTGGTGAAGACGGAAGGCCAGGAGATCCTGGTCGAGCCGATGGGCAACATGCCCGTCATCAAGGATCTGGTGACGGACATGGAGATGTACTGGAGCAAGATGGATCAGGTGACCCCCTGGCTGCAGCCGGCCGACCCCGGGCCTGAACGAGAGAACCTGGTGTCACATGAGGCGATGCTCGACCTGGCACAGACGATGGGCTGTATCCATTGCGGCGTCTGCGTCTCCGACTGCCCGGTGCTGGAGATCGACAAGAGCTTCATCGCGCCGGCGGCGCTGGCTAAGGCCCACCGCTTCGTCGACGACCCGCGCGATGCCAAGACAAAGGAGCGCCTGGAGGAGCTGAGTGCCGTGAAAGGCGGAATCTGGGACTGCACGCGCTGCAACATGTGCGTGGAGGTCTGCCCCAAGGACGTACGGCCCATGGACCGCATCATGCAGCTTCGCGAGCTGGCGGTGAAGGCCGGCGTCGCCAGCGGTACCGGCGCCCGCCACGGCGAGGCCTTCGTCGACTCTGTCCAGCGGCTCGGCCGGCTGGATGAGATGCGGCTGCTGCCCGCCTCGGTCGGCCTCTGGAACGCCCCGCGTCTGCTGAGCGAGATGCCGGGCGCGCTCCGCATGTTGCGAGCGGGCAAGCTGCCCTGGAATCATGCCTTACCCTGGCGTAAACCCATCGCCGGCATCAAGCACGTGCGCCGGCTGTTCGATCGCGCTCGGCGCGAGAAGAAAGAGGCCTCTTCGTGAAGTATGCATTCTGGCCGGGCTGTGTCTCTAAGGGCGCCTGCCCGGAACTGTACGATTCCATGATTCTGACCTGCGCCAAGCTCGGTATCGAACTGGAGGAGATGTACGACGGCAACTGCACCGGCGCCGGCGTGATCAGCGAGCACGAGCCAAAGCTGGCTGACCTGCTGAACGCGCGCAACTTCGCGATCGCGCAGAAGATGGGCCACGACCTCGTCAACATCTGCTCGACCTGCCAGGGCGTGCAGAGCATGGTGCAGGAGAAGCTGGACCGCGATGAGGAGTACCGGGCCGAGATCAACGCCCAGCTTGCGGAAGAGGGGCTGGAGTACAAGCCCGGCTTGGTGATCAAGAACTTCATGTGGGTGCTGGTCGAAGACTACGGGCTCGACAAGCTGAAGGAGAAGGTCGTCCGCAAGCTGGACGGCCTAAACTGCGGCCCGTTCTACGGCTGCTACATCCTGCGGCCGTCGCGCATCCTCGGCATGGAGGAGCACCCTGAGCGCGACCACTACCTGGAGCAGATCATCGAGGCCGTCGGCGCCACGGCCGTCCAGTACGAAGGCCAGGACAAGTGCTGCGGCTTCCCGATTCTGACGAACAACCGCAAGAACTCGCTGACGCAGGCCGGGACGCACATCGGCTCCGCGAAGGACCAGGGCGCCGACTGCCTCGTGACGCCCTGCCCGCTCTGCCACCTCAACCTGGACGCCCAGCAGCCCAGCGCCGCGGAAGTGATCCAGCGTGAGCTGAACGTGCCGATCATCCACCTGCCGCAGCTCCTCGGCCTCGCGATCGGCATCGACGACAAGCTGCTGCGCATGAACCGCCACGTCGTCGGCACGCAGGCCGTCCTCGACAAGGTCATGGCGGCCGTAGAGGCGTAAACGCTGCTCTAGACTAGTTCTTCAAATCGACGGATTGCCAGCGGCCATTGACGGTCGTCGTGAACGCAAAGGGACGCTTCACGGCATCGATCTGCTCGAACCAGTCGTATCGTCTTAGGATTAGCAGAAGAACGTCCCTCTTCCGCTCCTGGCCGGTTGTCAGGAAGACTCCACCTACTCCATGCTGAATCCAGAGGTTGCGTTGTGCTTCCGCTCGCAGGATTTCGCGGTTGCAGGAGACGACCAGCAGTTTCTCTGTGCCAACGTAGGGAATCCAGTCTTCGTCTGGAGTGCCCTTCTTTATCGGGTACCTGTTGGAAACATATTCACAGTCAACATCGACCGCCAACAAAGCATCAGGAACACCCCGCCCTATGTCCTCGTCGAACCAGAGCTTCACGCAACGTGCTGCAAAACTGCTTCCACCTGCGGAGGTTCTAGTTCAAAGTCTCGGGCGATAGAATTGACTGTCTCCCCGGCCTTCCATCGCCTATGAATAATTTCGACCCTCACCCCACGGTCGACGATTGTTGGCTGCCCTGCACTGAAGCGCGGGTCCACGACGACGGGAACTCCCCGACCGAAGGGGAACCACCTCGCAGCGAACTTGTCTCGCGCATATTCAAAATTGGCCAATTCTTCCGACACCAAGCCTGGCAGCACGTGCTGCTCGGGTGAACTCAGAACCACAAAGTGGCCGCCCGGCGCAGGTTGTTCCTCCTCAAACTTACTCAGGATGTGCCCGCCAATCGATTGTAGGTTGAGATGGGCGAACGGATAGTCGACCTTCCAGTCCTTGCTTGCGAAGTCGTGCGCATCTCTGATCCGCTGGAGGTGAATCTTTAGCCGTCTAAACCTAGCCGCGACTATTAGCTCTGAAAGCTCAAGGAACGATACGAGGGCGAGGTCGCCTCGTCCTTTCTCTCTGTTCCCGAACACGGGTTCAACTTCATAACCGCCAAAGAGCCAGTTTCGTACGGTACCGTGTGACACTTTGGCTAGCGCCGCAGCCTGGCGGACTGAGTAAGTCTTACCAGTT
>JACZYW010000085.1 GCA_022570885.1 Chloroflexota bacterium
TGTCCGCTCAGTAGACAACCGTGGCCCGGTCTCTGTCGAGGCCGGCCGTCGTTGTCGCGTCGAGCGTCTTGAGCCAGAGGTGGCGCGCCCCCACGATGTGTTCGTCCATGAACTCCCGTTCGGGACGCACGTCGAACAGGAGCGCTCCCTCGGCGACCAGTTGCTGAACTCTGTCCCTAGCGATTTCTGTTGGCATCAGCAGACCCTTTCTGATGGGGCTTCCAGCCTATCGCACCTACTGCGCGGAGTCTTCCTGCGTCGTGACGTCACCCACGGGCCCGATGTCCTCGATTTCTTCGACTTCTCCGAGCACCAATTGAGCGAACTGATCGAACGCTTCGTACGTTAGTTCACCGTTCACAATCTCCAGGATCACGCCGTCTCTATCGATTGCCAACGTGAGCGGCAGCCCGAACACGCGATACGCGTCGCCTACGCCACCGGTTGGATCCATCGCCACGAGGTAGGTGGCATCCAGGTCTTCCATGAAGCTGCGGGCCGAACCTACGCTCCGTTCGTCCCAGTCAACGCCGATTACCTCCAGCCCTGCATCCCTGCGCTCCTCGAACACGCGCTGGAGCGCCGGGATCTCAGCGCGGCAACTCGTGCACCACGTCGCCCAGAAATTCAGGATGACCGCCTTGCCCTGGAAGTCGGAGAGGCGAACGATGTTGCCGTCCAGGTCTTGCGCCTCGAAGTTCGGCGCGAGTTGGTTAACGGAGGGGCTGACACCCAGCCCTTGCGTTCGTTCGTTGCGGACTGGGTCGACGATCGTTGCGGACTCCGCGCCGCCTCCCAGTAGCTGGATCAGCAGGACAGCACCAACGACGGCGGCTGCGGCGACGCCAAGCAGGGCCAGCGTCCGAACACTGAAATACCGGCGCATGATCCCGCTGGCGCGCTCCGCGATTGACATCTCGTCGTGCCGTCGCTCTTGGCGCTTTCGCTTGCGGGCCGCCTTGCTGCTCATTTCCGCAGCTCTGCGTCAGACGATCCAATAACCTCGCGCGTGCGGCGGGGACTCTCACCACTGACAGCCGGCGGGATGTCCGTCTCGCATACTGCCGCCGATTTTCTCCGCCCGTACGCCGCCCAGGCCAGCAGCGAGAAGGCAATGGCTGTCACACCAGCCGCGCCCAGCACGAAGCTGCTGTCCGTGAACCACGCGCCGACCGCGGAGAAGGTGCCCGCGCCGATCCCAGCGGCTAGCAGCACCGGAATGAGACACGGAATACAGACGGCCAATCCCACGATGGCGGCAGCGTTCTTTCGCATCGGTTACGTCTCCTTCACAACGAGCTTCATATTTCAGCTACCTACAACGTAAGCGTTCGGTAGAGCACCACGCCACCGAAGAGGACGATCAGATAGGACCCCATCGCGGCCAGGATACCGTTGGTGAGTTCGCTCGTCTTCTGACGGAACGATGTCATCCCCTGCGACACCTTTCGCCGGTCGGTCCCGGCGACGATGAGGGCGCCGAGGCCGACCGCGGGCAGAACGCGGCCCAAGCCGTAGACGCCCAGCAGGATCGCGCCGTACAGGGGGTTCGCCGCCGCCACCGCCCAGCCCAGGATGATGTAGTACGTAGGCATGGGGCAGCCGATGCCCAGGCCGGCCCCGAACGTGCTCCCCAGCACCACCGCTCGCCGGTAAGGCCTGTCCTCGCCAGGTAAGCTGGGACCGGTGACGCTGCCAAGGAGGCTGGGCAGGTGGAAGAGCCCCAGTTCGCTCAGGGCGTAACCGATGGCCACCACGCCCAGGGCGGTGTAGAGGACGACGGCGAAGGCCATTCTCGCCGACATCTCGTCCAGCAGGCCGAGCACGGCCTCGCCGCCAAAGCCGAGGCCGAGTCCGACGGCGGCCAGGGGCAGGGCGCTCGCCGCCAGGAAGAGCAGGCTGAGCACCGCCCGCTGCGACAGCCCCTTGCGCGAGCCGAGGATCGACGGCATGACGAACACGGACGGATAGCCGCAGGGCAGCGCGATCATGGTGGCGCCGATGACGAACGCCGCTCCGATTGCCACGACGGAGCCGGGGCCGCCCGCTTCCACGGCGGCGCCCGAGGCGAAGCCAAAGATGTTGCTGTCCAGCACGCCCGCCTGCCAGCTCACGAGGGCCAGCACCGCCCCCGCGGCCAGCGCCACGAGGAACTGCGCCGTCTGGCCCAGCCGGGCCCAGAGCGATGTCGTCTGTTGCGCGAAGGTAGCGATGCTCATCATGATGCAGGCTAGTCGTCGGCGCTAAAGCCGACTTCGTCCAGCGCCTCCCGGATCTGGTCGACGCTAACCGCTGACTCGTCGAACTGGACGCGTACAAGCTTCGTTTCCGTGTCGGCCTCGGCGATTTTCACGCTGGGCAGCGCCTCCAGCGTCCCCGTGATCGTCTTCACGCAGGCATCGCAGTGGATCGCTGGGACCTTCAGCGTCGTCTCCTGTTCCATCGCGTTCACCTCCATTCCCTCTCTTTTCTTTAACGTTACACCTTCCAGTCGAGGTCAGAGTCAAGCCCCTTCAGGAAGTTTTTCCACTTTTCTTTAGCCGTCGCTGATAATGTGGCCCGCCTTGGTGAGCTCCTCTCGCACGGCGCCTTCCAGGTCGGCGCCGTCGCGATGGATCACGGTTACCGTCTTAGCGTCAAGCTCGGCCCGCACGGCTTCGATCCCCTCTATTCCAGCGAGGGCTTCCTCTATGCCGCTGATGCAGCCCTCACAGTGGATGGTGGGCACGCTGAAAGTAACTTCGCGCGAGGTCTCTTCCTCCTCGCCCGTCAGGCGCTCCCTGACCTTCGGCAGGAGCTTGCCGCCGAAGGAGTTCAGTAGCACGGCGCTGACGCTGGCCCCCATGGCGACCATAGCCATCACGGGGTGTACTAGGCCCGTGACCGCCAGGGGCACCCCGATGCCGTTGAAGCTGAAGGCCAGGATCACGTTCTGCACGGTCTTGCTAAAGCTGTTCTTACCGATATAGTAAGCATCCACGAAACCGCCCAGCCTGTCGCCAAGGAGGATGACGTCGGCAGACTCGATGGCGATGTCGCTACCGGCGCCGATGGCGATGCCCACGTCGGCCTGCATCAGGGCGGGCGCGTCGTTGATGCCATCGCCTACCATCGCCACCCGGTGACCCTGCTTCTGAAGCATTCGCACCTGCTCCGCCTTGTCATCGGGGAGCACTTCGGCCATCACCTCCGTGATCCCCACTTGGCCCGCTACCGCCTCCGCAGTCCTCCAGTTGTCGCCGGTGATCATCACGGGCTCCAGCCCGGCTTCCTTCATCCGGGCAACGGCCTCGGCGGCGTCTTCCTTCAGCGTGTCCGCAATGGCGATGAGCCCCGCTAGTCTGCCGTCCTCCGCCACCGCCACCACCGTGCGGCCCTGCTTCTCCATGTCCTCCAGCCGGGTCTGCACCGTGGCAAGGTCCACGCCTTCCTCCGACACGAAGCGTGGGCTCCCCACCAGCACGAGTCTGTCTTCGATCGTGGCCCTGAGACCGCGTCCGGGGATCGCTTGGAAGTCCTCAGCCTCGGGTAGTACCAGGTCCTCCGCCCGTTCTACGACGGCCCTGGCCAGGGGGTGTTCCGAAGGGCTCTCGGCGGCCGCGGCTAGTGCTAGCACGTGATCCTGTTCGTAATTGCCTACGGCTACCACGTCCACCACCTGCGGCTTCCCCTTGGTGATGGTGCCGGTCTTGTCCAGCACCACCTTCTTCACGTCTTTGAACACCTGGAAGGCCTCGCCGGAGCGCATGAGGATGCCCTTCTGGGCGGCCATGCCGCCGCCGCGGATCATGGCCAGGGGCGTGGCCATCCCCAGGGCACAGGGATAACCCATCACCAGCGTCGCCAGGGTGGCGAAGATGGCCCGCTCCAGGTTTGGCTCACCGGTGATCAGCCAGGCTCCTAGGGTCCAGATAATGAAGGCCACTACCGCCGCGATGAGCACCCCGGGCACGAAGACCTTCAGCACGTGCTCCACGATTTGCATGATACCCGGCTTCAGCGCTCGCGCCTCCTGGATCGACCGCGCCACCTGCTGGAGGAAGCTCTGCTCGCCAACTTTGGTAACTTTGACTAACAGCGTTCCCGTCTGGTTCACCGATCCGCCGATGACCTCGTCACCGATAGTTCTCTCCACGGGAATGGGCTCGCCAGTTACCAGGCTTTGGTCCACCCCTGAAAGGCCTTCTACTACTTCGCCGTCTACCGGGATTCCTTCTCCCGGACGCACCCGCACCAGGTCACCGGCCTGCACCTGTTCGACGGACACTTCCTCTTCGATCCCGTCCCGGACCACCCGTGCCGTAGCAGGCTGCAGGTCCATCAGTTTCTTAATCGCCTGGGAACTCCTGGTGCGGACCACCATGGAGACGTATCCCGAAAGAATGTGGTAAGCAGTGATGAAGACGGCGGCTCCCATGAAGTCGGCCATGGGCCAGGGCTGGTGGAAGAAGCCGATGGTACCGCCGGCCAGGCCGCCGAAGGCGGCGAACTCCATGAGATTGTGCTGGTTCAGGATGCCCCGGCTCAGGGCCGCCCAGGCCATCTTCAAGATGGGCCACCCCACTCCAAAGATCGTAGTCAGGGTGAGGCCCAGCATCACCCACTTGAACCAGGGCTGCTGGATTCCCAGCCACATCGCGGTCATGAAACCCAGGGCGGTCAGGGTGAAACCGGCGGCCACGAACAGCCGATTGCGGTGCCCCTTGATTTCGGCCTCCTCCTCCTCGAAGGTGCGTACCTTGTTGGGGTCCCGCACGGTGTAACCCATGCTGCGGAGGGTGTCCTCGAGCTTGGCGGGAGTTACTTTATCGGGTTCGTACTGGACCAGCGCCTCCTCGTGGGAGAGGCTAACGCCGACATCTAGAACTCCGTCCGTGCGTGAGTAGGCCTTGCGGATGCTCTCCACGCAGAAGGAGCATTGCATGCCACCGATCTTGATCTGGAGCTTGGCGGTTCTCTCAGGTGCCTGTGCAGCAACTATGCTAGTCATGTTGAATTTCCTTTCGTTTCACTCTTTTCTTCAACGTTACAGCTTCCAGTCGAGGTCAAAGTCAAGCCCCTTCGGGAAGTTTTTCCACTTTTTTCGATGTCTCCCACCTCCTTTGCTGACTTCGCCCTCAGTCTGCACTGCGGCGAAGCCAATGGGGACAGCAAAAAGGCGAGGGGAGCCCTCGCCTATCGTCTGGTTGATCGGAGAGGAAGAGTTACGGTGGGGTGATGATGCAGAGCCGGAGGGCCTTAGCGACGGCCTCGCTTGCCGGGATGGCGAAACTCTAGCCAGGCCAGGGCCGCCTCGCCTTTCGCATGGACGCCTCGCTCGACGATGCCGCAGATGGCGTCCGCTGGCAGGCGTTCGATCTGCTCCGCCGACTCCTTCCGCAGGCCGGCCAACTCCTTCCGAAAGTCCTTCAGATCGCGCAGCACGTCATCGACCTGCTTCAGCTTCTGGTCGAGTAATGCCAGGACGTGCACGCAGGGCCGCTGCTGTTGCTCATCTAGAATGAGGATGTCGCGGATGTCCTCCAGGGAGAACCCCAGGTGCTTCGCCTTCTCGATGAACTCCAGGCGCTCCACATCCTTCTGTCCGTACAGCCTGTAGCCGGACTCCGTGCGGTCCGGCTCCGGTAGCAGCTTCAGAAGCTCGTAGTAGCGAATCGCTTTCGTGCTGAATCCCGTCCGTCTCGCGAGCTCGCCGATCTTCATCTTCGTCTGCATCTCGGCCTCCCGATGTCTCGATGTTGCATCGCCATAGAAAGTATAAACCTTCCAGTCGGCTGGAAGGTCAAGAAGCTGCTCGCAGGCGGGCGGGCTCTTACGCCCGTACTGGGCTAGGCTAATCGATTCGCGATCCGGCGGCCGGCCAGGTCGGCCAGCGGGGAGCGGCTATCTCGCCGCCTGTGATGGAGCTGCGCAGGAAGGCCAGCGCCGGACCATGCCGTCGTGGATATTCCGTGTCCCGCCGAGTATCCACGCGTCCGCCTCCCTGCGATGAGAACTATGGATTCGCTAAGGCGCCGGTTCGGCGACGATCAGCTTGACGATATCCAGGAATAGATTATCGACTTCCAAGATCCGGAATCCGGCTCGCCGCACGTTGTCCACAGTGTCCCGGTTGACGTTCACTCCTTGCAATCGGACCGTGAGCGGGTTGAGCCAGTCCATGCCGCGTCCCACGACTGGCAGCCCGCTGCGCACATGCTCGAGGAGCAGCAGCCGTCCGTTCGGCTGCAGGGCCCGTCGCGCCTCTTGCAGCCCAAGGATTGGGTCGGGAACGGAGCAGAAGACGAACGTAGCAACCACCACATCGAAGGAGGCGTCGGCGAAGGCGAGGGTCTGGGCGTCCATCAGGGCGAACCCTGGACGCGCGTCCGGCCGTTGCGTCCGGCGGGTGGCGCGCGCAAGCATGCGCGGGCTAAAGTCAACGGCGGTGACGGAGACATTGGGCGGATGCCAGCGCAGATTCTTGCCGGTGCCCACGCCGATCTCCAACACACGGCTGTCCGCAGGCACCAGCCCCCAGAAGCGGCGGCGCCAGCGGTTTAGGAGCAGCTCAGCCGGCCCCTCTACCAAGTCGTAGACGGCAGCCTGCCGCTCATAGCGACGCTGGATGGCAGCCGTCGTTCTGCCGTTGGCCTTCGAGGGCGGCGCACTCATGCCATCCGCCTACCCATGCCATCGTGCATACCCCATGTCCCGTCAACTACCCGCATGACTACATCCCTAAGGTTGTGTCACTCGGCCGGAAGCCGCGCAGGCGCAGAGAGTTGAGCATCACCGAGACGGAGCTGAGGGCCATCGCCCCGCCCGCGAGCATCGGATTGAGGAAGCCGAATTCGCCGAAGAACGGCTCCAGCACCAGCGGCACGCCCGTGTTCGAGAACAGCGGGTAGAGCGCGCCCGCCGCCACCGGGATCAGCGCCGTGTTGTAGAGGAAGGCCCAGAACAGGTTCTGCCGGATCGTGCGCATGGTCTGCTTGCTCAGCCTGATCGCCGTGGCCACATCGCGCGGGTCGCCCTTGATCAGCGTGATGTCGGACGCCTCCATCGCCACGTCCGTGCCGGTACCGATGGCGATGCCGACGTCGGCCTGGGCAAGCGCGGGCGCATCGTTAATGCCATCGCCCACCATGGCGACTACCTCGCCCGCCGCCTGGAGGTCGCGCACGTGGCGCACCTTATCCTCCGGCAGCACTTCGGCCAGCGTCCGGTCGACACCCACCTGGCGGGCGATCGCCTCGGCCGTGCCGCGATGGTCGCCGGTGAGCATGATGACCGACAGCCCCATGCGTTGCAGCTCGGCGATGGCGTCGCGGGAGCCGGGCTTCAGCGTATCGGCGACGGCGATCACCCCGGCGACCTGCCCATCTACGGCGACGAACATCGCCGTCTTGCCGTCCTGAGCGAGCGCTTCGCCGCGCTGGACGAGGCCGTTGAGCTCCAGCTTTCGGTCTTCCATCAGCCTCAGGTTGCCCACCACCAGCCGGCGGCCCTCCACCCGCGCCTCGATGCCGTGGCCGGGCGTCGCCTGGAACTCCTCCGCCTCGGCGAGCGGCAGGCTGCGGGCCTGCGCCTCCTGCACGATCGCCTCGCCCAGAGGATGCTCGGAGCCGCGCTCGGCGGAGGCGGCCAGGCGGAGCAGCTCGTCGGCGGGGAGGCCATCGACCGTCACTACGTCCGTCACCGCGGGTTTGCCTTCGGTGATCGTGCCGGTCTTGTCCAGCACCACGGTGGTGATCTTGTGCGCCGTCTCCAGCGACTCGCCGCCGCGGATGAGGATTCCGTACTCCGCGCCCTTGCCGGTACCCACCATGATCGCGGTGGGCGTCGCCAGGCCCAGGGCGCAGGGGCAGGCGATGATCAATACCGCGACGGTGTTGAGCAGAGCGAAGGTGATCGCCGGCGCCGGCCCGAAGAGCCACCAGATAGCGAAGACGCCGAGCGCGATGCCGAAGACGATGGGCACGAAGTAGGAGGCGATGAGATCGGCCAGGCGCTGGATCGGCGCTTTGGAGCCCTGCGCCTCCTGCACCAGCCGGATGATCTGCGAGAGCGCGCTATCCTTCCCCACCTTGGTCGCGCGGAAGCGGAAGCTGCCCGTCTTGTTGATCGTGGAGCCGAACACTTCGTCGTCCGGCCCCTTCTCCACGGGCAGGCTCTCGCCGGTGAGCATCGATTCGTCCACCGCCGAGCGGCCCTCGAGTACCACGCCGTCGACGGGGAGCTTCTCGCCCGGGCGGACGATGACGACATCGCCCGGCACCACGTCCTCGATGGGCACGTCCTGCTCTTCGCCGTCGCGCACGACGCGGGCGGTCTTCGCCCGCAGGCCCATCAGCCGCTTGATGGCGGCTGAGGTCTGGCCCTTCGCCCGCGCCTCCATCCAGCGGCCGAGCAGAATGAGGCCGACGATGACGGCGGCGGTGTCGAAGTAGACATCCGCGCTGATGCCGGGCGCGGTCTCGATCAGGCTCGGCCAGAAGGTGGCGACGATGCTGTAGAAGTAGGCGGCGCTGGTGCCGACGGCGATCAGCGTGTTCATGTCCGTCGAACGGTGCTTCCCCACCTGCCAGGCGCCCCGGTAGAACCGCCAGCCCGCCCAGAACTGCACCGGCGTCGCAAGCAGGAACTGGACCACGTTAATGGTGCCCAGGCGCACGTCCGAGAGGACGGGGATGCGCGCGCTCTGCGCCAGCACGATGAGGACGACGCCCACGCCAAGAGCGAAGAGCATGCGCAGACGCAGGCTGCGCTCCTCGCGGGCGCGCTCCGCCGCCTCCTCGTCCTCCATCTCCGCGCCCGCCTCCACCTCGCGCCCCAGCTCGTAGCCGGCGCCGGCGACGCTGCGGCGCAGCGCCTCGAGATCGACGGCCGGCGTGACGGCGACGGTGACGCGCTCCGTGGCCAGGTTCACCTGCGCGCGCTCGACACCTTCGACCGTGAGGATCGCGTCCTCCACCTTCTTGACGCAGGAGGCGCAGGTCATGCCTCGCACGGCGAAGGTTTTGCCGCTGGGCTTCGGCTGGTAGCCCGCCGCCTCGACCGCGCGGTACAGGTCATCGAGGGAGGAGGAGCCGGGGTCGTACTCGACTGTCGCCTCCTCCGTCGCCAGGTTGACGGCGGCCTCGGCCACGCCGGGCACCTTCAGCAGGGAGCCTTCCACCTTGCCCACGCAGGAGGCGCAGGTCATCCCCGCGACGGGGATCGTGATGCGTTCCTTGGTTTTCGTTGTCATCGTTCTGCTCCGTTCATCGTGATACGCTTGTCAGGGCTCCGGACGCTGCACCCGGCGCCGTCCCCGCAGCGACAAACACGTTGCCGCCGATGGAGGTTCGGTAGCTGTAGTCCTCAGTCTTCTGCTCCAATGAAACCCAGGTGCGACGGCTGACATCGCCCTGGGAGATGGAGTTCAGGAACCACGAGAAGGGGTTCCGCCGCTTCACATGCCAGTCCATGATGGCATAGCGGCCGCCTGGCCTGAGCAGCGCCCAGGAGCGCGCGAAGACCGCCTCCCAATCGGGAACCACGCTAAAGCCGAGAGTGCAGAGCACGTTATCGACACGGCCGACGCCAGTATGCTCCTTGAGCAACTCTTCGGACAAGGTTCCGGCGTCGGCATGAATGAGGCGCACGTTCTCCCATCCCTTGCGCTGCACCTTGCCCCGCGCCTTCGCCAGCATCCCCGGCGAGAAGTCGAGGCCGATGAGGAGCCCTTCGGCGCCGATGCCAGCCTCGATCAAGGGAAAGTTCAGCCCTGTCCCGCAGGCGATGTCCAGGACGACATCGCCTGGCTCAAGGCGCAACTGCGCCACTGCCTCGCGGCGTGGCCGGCCAGACCCTGCCGAGCCGATGTCATAGAGAGGCGCAATGCGGTCGTACCAGCTCATGATTCGCTTCTTGCTTTCTTCGTCATCGTTCTGTCCTAAGAAACCGCTACTTCCGCATATGGGGGCGCGGGGTCGTACTCGATGTACTGCTGCACTTTGCGCGCCACTTCCGGCGTCCTCAGCAGACCCACCACGTAGAGCGCCATATCGATGCCCGACGAGACGCCGCCCGCCGTGATGACGTTGCCATCGTGGACCCAGCGATCCTCAACGACGGTTACGTCTCCCATCTCTCGCAGCTGCTCCCGCGAGCGGAAGTAGGTCGCGGCCCGCTTGTCTTTGAGGAAGCCGGCCTTATGCAGCAGAAACGAGCCGGTGCAGACGGAGGTCACGTACTGCGCGTCCGCGCCGGCGCGCCTGATGTAGTCGATCAGCGCCGCGTTCTCCATGCCCTCGCGTGTGCCGAAGCCGCCCGGCACGACGATCATGTCCGCATGTGGCGCACCGTCGAACAGGTGGTCTGCCTGCACGTTTACGCCGAGCGCACCCCGCACCATCCGCTCTTCCGCCACGGTGAAGACCTGCCAGTCCG
>JACZYW010000213.1 GCA_022570885.1 Chloroflexota bacterium
CGTATCGAGAGGAGATCGATGGCGCGCAGGTGATCCGGCCGGCGGTCTGGCTGCGGCTGAGCAAGGGCGTGCTCATGCCGGGCTTCTTCTGGCGCGCCGCGCGTCTCCTCCACCAACACGATCTGCTCTTCCTCCACCTGCCCCAGTTCGAGGCCTCGGCGGTGGCCGCCTACGCGCGGTTGATCGCGCGAAAGCCGCTGGTCACCGCGTATCAGTGCGATATCGAGCTGCCAGGCGGTCTCGCTAGTACCATCTTCGGTGGGGCGATCTCCCTCTCACACCACCTCACGGCTCGCTGCTCGCAGCGGATCGTCGCTACCTCCGACGACTACGCCGAGCACTCGGGCTTCCTGCAGCGGTACAAGTCGAAGCTGCTGGCGGTGTACCCGCCCTGCCCCACGCCCAAGGCCGGCGAGGGCGAACCGCTCGACCTCCGCCGGCGGTACGGCCTGGGCGATGGCCCCATCGTCGGCTTCCTCGGCCGCTTCGCCGAGGATAAGGGCGTCGGATACCTCATCGACGCCGTGCCGGAGGTGCTGCGCTCCTTCCCGGACGCCCGATTCGTGCTGGCGGGCCAGCGCGAGAAGGTGTTCGGCGAACGGGTCTACGAACGGCTGCGCCCCGGCATCGCGGCGCTGGGCGACCGGCTGGTCTTCCCCGGCCAGTTGCCGTCGGCACAGCTAGCCGAGTTCTACTCGGCATGCGACGTCCTCGTGCTGCCGAGCATTAATTCGACCGAGTCGTTCGGCATGGTGCAGGCGGAAGCGATGCTCTGCGGCACGCCGGTGGTGGCCT
Organism: Chloroflexota bacterium; assembly: GCA_022570885.1. Taxonomy (GTDB): domain Bacteria; phylum Chloroflexota; class Dehalococcoidia; order DSTF01; family RBG-16-68-14; genus JACZTE01. The sequence goes on from JACZYW010000213.1 coordinate 796, forward strand.
CGGACCTGCCGGGCGTGCGGGAGCCGGTGCGGGCGACGGGCATGGGCGAGATCGCAGCGCCCCGCGATGTTGCCGGCCTCGCCGCGGCCATCACGAAGGTGCTGAGCAACCGCGCCAGCTACGTGAAGCCACATGAGCAGATCTCACAGACGTTCAACGCTACCGAGGCTGTAGACTTCTATGAAGACCTCTTCCTCTCGCTGACCGGCCAGCCGCCGGTGCGCCGGGAACCGGCCGTAGAGAAGGTATCAGAATCGAAGCGAGGGACATGAACTCGACGAGCGACAGCGGCTATTTCGAGGCGGGCAAGTACGGCGGAAGGTTCAGCCAGTACTGGTGGGCCAGACGCTTCTACGCGAACCTGGTGCGTCGCTATCGCCGGTCGGGACGGCTGCTCGAGATCGGCTGCGACATTGGGCACACGCTCGCCCGCCTGGAGCCGCAGTTCGAGACCTATGGCATCGACGTGTCGGAGTCCGCGCTCGAGAACGCCCGCCAAGTGGCTCCCAACACGCAGTTCAAACACCTCTCGGCGGAGGAGATCGGCGAGTTCGGGCCCGATGCTCTGGACGTGGTGATCGCCCTGCACGTCCTCGAGCACGTCTCCCGGCCCGAGGAGGTGCTGGCCCAGTGCGCCGAAGTCCTCAGCCCCGGCGGGCTGCTGCTGATGGCCACGCCGAATATGAAGTCGCCCTTCGTGAAGCGGAAAGGGCAGAAGTGGTACGGCTTCACCGACGAGACCCACATCTCCCTGCACCAGCCGGAGACCTGGTATCGAATGCTGAACGAGGCCGGCTTTCGCATCGTGCGGGCGTTCGGCGATGGCTTCTGGGACGTGCCCTACGTGCCGCTGGTGCCGGCCCAGTTGCAGCTCCTCTTCTTCGGGCTGCCCGCTATCGTTCAGACCGTGACCGTCTTCCCATTCATACCCGTGTCCCTCGGCGAGGGGCTGATCGTCGTCGCGGAGAAGGAAGGCCGCCCGCCGGCCGATGAGCCGGGCGGCTAGAGGCGCACCATGGTCGTCGACGCTCCCCCCGCGGCCGGCCGAAAGCAGCAGCAGATCGCCTACCTCGATCGTCTGCTGCCCCATGTGCTGCTGCACCGAGCGCTCGCCCGCTCCGTCGAGTGTCTGCTCGTGTCGGACGTTGCGCTGCCCGCTCCTGTGCTCGACCTGGGCTGCGGCGATGGCACCTTCGCCCGCGCGCTCTCCGATGCGCCGCTGACGGTAGGCATCGACCTCGACCGTGGGATCCTGCGATGGGCGTCGAGGCACGATGCCCATCGCTCCCTCGTCGCCGCCTCCGGCGTCTCGCTGCCCTTCCGCAGCGAGGCGTTCGCCTCCGTCGTCTGCAACTCCACACTGGAGCACATCCCTGAGCAGCAGGCCGTGCTCGAAGAGACGAACCGCGTGTTGGCGCCGCTTGGCACGTTCATCCTCACCATTCCCAGCGAGCACTTCCTCCCGTATCATCTGGGAGCTGCCCTTGGCCGCTTCCTCCGCGTGCCTGCCCTGGCTCGCGCCTACGAACGGTGGATCAGCTACGTCGCCGAGGTGTACCACTGCGACCCGCCCCACATTTGGGAGGAGCGGCTCACTCAGGCTGGCTTCCTGGTGCGAAGTTGGCGATACTACTTCCCAGCAGCCAGTACCAGGGCGATGGATGCCGCACAGTACCTATCGACCCCGTCGTTCCTCACCAGATGGCTGCTGAGGCGATGGATCGTCTGGCCGGGAAAGGGCCGCTACCTGCCCCTGGCCAGATGGCTGGCGCGGCTCGCCGAAGAGGGGGAGGGAGATGAGGGCGCGTTCCTCTATTTTCACTGCCAGAAGCGAGAGCGCGTGGCATGAGCGCTGAGATGCTGGGCTAGGCGCCGTCGTTTGATCTAAGAAGCGGCTTATGAGCGAAGAAGAGACGAGCACGAGCGACACCGGGGCAGCCTCACTGTACGCTGCGAGGCAAGCTACGGCGGATCGAATGGACGCGGTGCGCGCTTCGGCGACGAGAAGGCCGGACTGGACCATCGCCGCCATCGTTGTGATCCTGTTCATCGCCCTCCTGTTGCGTCTCTGGGGGGTGAACTGGGACGGCGGCCTGCACCTCCACCCGGACGAGCGCTTCCTCAGCTTCGTGACGCAGGATATCGAGGTGCCGGGCAGCGTCGGCG
>JACZYW010000002.1 GCA_022570885.1 Chloroflexota bacterium
GGCGGGGCAGCGTACCCCACTCGATCACCGCGACAGGCGTGGCCGCGTCGCGTCCACCGGCGATCAGCCGCTCGACGATCTGCGGCAGCCGGCCGACGCCCATATACAGCACGAGCGTATCGACGGCGGTGGCCAGCTTCGCCCAGTCTACGTCCTGTTCGTCTTTCGTCGGGTCCTCGTGGCCGGTGACGAAGGCGACGGAGGAGGCGACGCCGCGCTGGGTGATCGGGATGCCCGCGTAGGCAGAGGCGGCGATGGCGGCCGTGACGCCCGGCACGACGGTGAAGGGGACGCCGGCTGCGGCCAGCACTTCGGCCTCCTCCCCGCCGCGACCGAAGACGAACGGGTCGCCGCCCTTGAGACGCACCACTCGCCTACCATCGCGACCGCGGGCCACCAACAGCGTGTTGATTTCTTCCTGGGACATGGTGTGCTGCTCCGCCGATTTGCCGACGAAGATCCGCTCCGCCTGCGACGGCGCGAGCTCCAGCAGTCGCGGGTGCGCCAGCCGGTCGTAGACGACGACGTCCGCCCCGGCGAGCGCCTCGACGGCGGCGACGGTGATCAGGCCCGGATCGCCCGGCCCCGCGCCGACGAGGAAGACGTGGCCGCGCTGTTGCTCGCTCATCGAACGCTTATCGTGCGCTGCTTTATCATCTGTTGGACGGGATTCAGCTATCACTTGTGGGACAGGCTTCAGCCTGTCTACCCTCTCGCCTTTTTTCGCTTGGCCGGGCCGACCTAAAGGTCGGCCCCTACGAACTTGGTGCCACCTCGTAGGGACAGACCTTTAGGTCTGTCCGCTGAGCACTCATTACTTCACCTCACCGTCTCCACTTCTTCGGTGTGAAGCACGCAGCCGCCCCCCTACGACGTGGTACGAACGGCCGGCGTGGGAATCTGTCCTTTCGGCCGTCATCTCGTCTCCGCCTCCACGAACGCCGACGCGCCCTGCGCGAGCAGCCGCTCGGCGAGCTGGATACCGATCGATTCGGCCTCCTCGGCCGGGCCGCTCGCCTCCGCCCGGAAGGCGCTGCCGCCCTCTGCGTCCGAGATGAAGCCGCGCACCCGCAGCGTGTCTCCCTCGATCTCCGCCAGCGCGCCGAAGGGCAGCCGGCAGCCGCCGCCCAGCCGCGCGAGGAACGCCCGCTCCGATTCGCAAGCGAGACGGCTCTCGCGGTGGTCGATCGCGGCGAGTAGCTCGATCAGCTCAGCGTCGCCGGCGCGGGCATCGCCAGCGCGGACTTGAACAGCAATCGCGCCCTGGCCGACGGCCGAGAGCATGCGGTCGGGCGCGAGCAGCTCGGCGGCGCGGTCGAGGAGGCCGAGCCGTCCCAGGCCGGCGGCGGCCAGCAGCACCGCGTCCACTTCACCCTCGTCCACTTTGCGAATTCGCGTTTCCACGTTGCCACGGATGTCCACCGGCTCCAGGTCCGCGCGCAGGGCGCGAAGCTGGACGGCGCGGCGAGCGCTGCCCGTGCCGACGCGCGCGCCTTCGGGAAGCGTCGCGATGGTGGCCCCGCCACGGGAGACGAGGGCGTCGCGGGGATCGGCGCGCTGGGGGATAGCGGCCACGGTTAGGCCGGAGGCAAGATCGGCCGGCATGTCTTTCAGGCTATGCACCGCCAGGTCCACTTCGCCGCGCAGCAGGGCCGCCTCCAGCTCTTTGACGAAGACGCCCTGCCCCCCGATGCTCGACAGCGATACCTGCGACCGCTCGTCGCCTTCGGTGCGCACCTCGCGCACCTCGAATTGCAGCTCGGGGTGGTGCTCGCGCAGCGCCTCGATGACGAGCTCTGTCTGACGCAGAGCGAGCCGGCTGCCGCGAGTGCCGACGGTGAAGGCGCGCCGAGCGGCCACCTTAGGCCTCGAGTCCGGTTTCCCCGGGAGGAATGTCCGTCTGGGCCTTCTCTTCCGCCGGGAGCTCATCATCCAGACTGAAGAGCTCGCGAACGGCGCCAACGTAGCGTTCGCCGTCGGCCCCCCGGAGGCGAGTGATCGGATCGTGTAGCAGCTTCTTGACCAGGGCGTTCGTCATCGCCTCCACCCGCTCCTGCTGCTGCGGGGTGAGGTCCTTCAGGCGTTTGAACGTGCGGGCCACCTCCGTCCGCCGTGTTTCCTCGGCGCTGGCGAGGAGCGCGGTCACCGTCGGCACCACGCCACGGGCGCGCAGCCATTCGCCGAAGCGTACGAGCTCTTCGTCGACGATGCGCTCGACGTTCGCGACCTCCCGCCGGCGAGCGTTCATGTTCTGCTCGATCAGCGCCTGGAGGTCATCGATGTCGTACAGATGAACGCCCGGCAGCTCGCGCACCGCCGGATCGACGTCACGGGGCACGGCGATATCGATGAGGAGCAGCTCGCGGCCGTTGCGGCCACGCATCGCCCCGACGACATCGTTCTTGCTGATGAGGAAGTCAGGCGCAGCGCTGGAGCTGATGACGATGTCCGAATCCGCCATCGCCTGCTCCAACTCCTTGAAGGGCACGGCCTTGCCGTCCAGATCGGCTGCCAGCTCGCGAGCGCGGCTGGCCGTGCGATTCGTGACCAGCAATTTCGAGGCGCCGCTCTGGGCCAGGCTGCGGGCGGCCAGCTTGCCGGCCTCGCCCGCGCTCACCACCAGCACGGAGCGGTTCGAGAGGTCACCCAGCGTGCGGCGGGCGAGCGCCACCGCTGTCGAGCTGATCGAGACGGCGTGGCGGCCGATGTGGGTCTGGCTGCGCGCCCGCCGGCCGCTGCGGATCGCGCCGTGGAAGAGGCGAGAGAGGACGGCGTTGTGGGTACCGGCGGCCGTCGCGGCGGAGAAGGCAGCGCGCACCTGCCCCAGGATCTCCGACTCTCCCAGCACCATCGACTCGATCCCCGCGGCCACCCGATAGAGATGGCGCGTCGCCTCGTCGCCGGTGCTGTGGTAGAAGGCGTCGTCCGGAGCATCGACGTCGCCCTTCAGCTCGCGCAGCAGCGCGATGACGGATTTCGCTGTGACCGTGTGTGGGACGGCCAGATAGACCTCGGTCCGGTTGCAGGTGGATAGCACCGCAACCGCGCCGCCGAAGCGCGGCAGCGCGTCCGGCAGCTCTTCCGACGAGAACGCGAAGCGCTCGCGCACGGCGACCGGCGCTGTTTTGTGGCTGATGCCGACGAGGATGATCTCCATCAGTCACCGTCGGGCTGAAGCCCGGCCTGCAGAAGCTCTACAGCCACTACGCCCCTGCTTCACTCGCTACACCGACCAGCTCTTCGACAAGCTCGCCGGCGCCGAGCGCCTTCAGCAGCCGCGTCTTTGCCTGGCGATACTTGCGCTGGGCCAGCAACACTCGCAGCTCTTCGTCGATCGCTTCCTGCCAGACCTCCTGGTCCGGTGTGATGCCGCGCGAATGCAGGTCGCGCCGCACCTCCGCGAGCAGATCGGCCAGGGCCGGCATCTCTTCGGTTAGGTACGCCTCCAGCTCCTCGCGCAGGCGGCGAGCGAGCGCTGGGCTCGTCCCGCCGGTAGACGCAGCAATGGTAATCGAACCGCGACGGATCACCGCGGGCAGGATGAAGTCACAGTTGATCGGATCGTCCGATGCGTTCACCCAGACGCCGTGGCTTCGCCCCTCAGCGAAGACCTGGGCGTTGACGGCGCCGTCGTCCGTCGCCACCATGCACATCTCATAGTCCTTGATATCGCTCTCCGCGTACTCGCGCTGTTGGCAGTCGATCTCCCCGGCGGCCAGCAATCGCTGCAGCTCCTTAGTCAACGTTGGGGCGATGACGGTGACGCTGGCGCCGGCGGCAAGCAACCCCTCTATTTTGCGTTGAGCTATCCTGCCGCCACCGACGACCAGGCAGCGTCGATCTTTGAGCTCGAGAAAGATAGGATAGTACGCCATTAGCCACGCTCCTCCGGCACGGCCGCCGTTGCCTTATCGCCAATCGAGCTTTCATACGCCTCCGTCAGGCCGACCAGCACTTGATCGGCAATGGTAGTGACCTGCTCATACGCGGTGAGGGCCTCGGCGGCGGAGAGGTCTTGGCGCTGGCTGGCTTGTTTGGTCGCGTCGTCCAGGCTGCGCCGGAAGAAGATGAACGCCTCTACCGCTTGGGTTAGCGGAAAGCCAGCGGCGGCCAGCTCGCGGCCGTACTCATGGCCAAGGGCGCGGGCATCTTTCAACAGCGAGGCGCGGCGCGTACGCCGCCCCAGATATTCCGCCGCCAGCGTGGCCAGCCGCCGGCCCAGCGGGCGCAGCCGCTCCCGAATCGAGTCGTCCACCGTCGCGTACCAGGAGGACTCCTGCGCGGGACGGCGGTGGAGCTGTCGTCGAACGCGGGTGATCGCCAGCTCGCCCAACTCCTGGTAGCGCTGGCCATTGTGGCCGCGGCCGGCGAGAAGCTCCTGCAGGTCGGACTCGGCGAAACGGCGATGGCCGCCGGGGGTGCGGAAAGCGTGCACGTGGCCGCCGTCCGCCCAGCGGCGTAGCGTCGATTCGTCGACGCCCAGCATGCGGCAGGCCTGGCCCAGGGTGAACCAGCGAACTTCAGGTGAGGGTGGTTGAGGGGTGCGCGAAGCCATAAATCTACCTAAATCTAAGTAATTATAACAGACTGTTGGCGTTAGCTAGATTTTATTGGACGTGGAAGTTTGTGTCAATAGGCTGTACTCGTCCAGTACATTAGTGACACTCTACTAACCCTTCCCGGCATGAGCGAGCTCGCGCAGGTACTGGTGCGGGGTGCGGTAGCCGAGGGCTTCGGCGTGAGCTCAGCCGAACGGCTGAACCCCGTCCAGCGGCGGAATGGCTCACGCCAGCCCGACGAGCGTGTCGAGGCCGCGCACGAGCTCCCGGCGGTTCATCACCTCTCGCGTGGCGAGGAGGACGCCCGGCATGAACGATTCGCGGCCGATGGAATCGTGGCGGATGGAGAGCGTCTGGCCCCGGCCGCCGAAGATCACCTCCTGGTGCGCGACCAGGCCGGGCAGCCGCACGCTGTGGATGGTGACGCCTTCGACATCGCCACCGCGGGTGCCGGGCACCGTCTCGTTCTCCGGCACGTTGCGATCGAACGGCTTGCCGCGAGCGGCCAACATCAGGCGGGCGGTGGTGAGAGCGGTGCCGGAAGGCGCGTCGACTTTCCCATCGTGGTGCAGTTCGATGATCTCGACGGCATCGAAGAAGCGGGCCGCCACCTTCGCCGCGTGCATCAGCAAGATCGCGCCGATGGCGTAGTTGGCGGTCACCACAGCGCCCACCTCGCGCTCGCGGCAGCGCGCCTCCAGTTCGTCGAGCCAGCTATCGGGCAGCCCGGTGGTGCCGATCACCAGCCGCACGCCTCGCTCCAGCGCTGCGTCCGCCACGAGCGGCGTCCAGCCGGCGTTGGTGAAGTCGACCACGACGTCCGGTTTCGTGCGCTCCAACAGCGACGGCACGTCGGCGCTCATCGGCACGACGCCGCCGCCCGGCAGCGCGAACTCATCCTCAGACGAGAACTTCTCGAGGACGCCGACGGGCTCCATGTCCGGCTCGCCGCTGACGGCGGCCAGCACCTCGCGGCCCATGTTGCCCGTTCCGCTGACGACGACACGAATAGTCATACTCGCGCTCAGGGTACACCCTCTGGGAGGAGAACAGAAGACGCCCCCAACAATGTTGGGGGCGTCTTTCACGCTATCGCTGTTGGCCTATCGGCGGAACGGCCCCGAGCCCAGGTTGGGGCCGGGCCGATCCGAGAGCGGCCGCGGGGGGCCTCGCCTGCTACCGCCACCACCAGGGCCTCTGCCGCCACCAGGGCCGCCTCGACCGCCACCAGGGCCGCCTCGACCGCCACCAGGGCCGCCTCTACCGCCGCCAGGGCCACCTCTGCCACCGCCAGGGCCGCCTCTGCCGCCACCGGGGCCGCCTCTACCGCCGCCGGGGCCGCCTCGACCGGGCGGGCCCGAACGCCCTTCCCGCGGCGGACGGTCGTCAGAGCGCGGCCGATCAGGGGAGTCGCCGCGGTCGCTCGGTGGACGTCCCGCAGGGGCGCCTACTGCGTCTGGCGGTGGGCCATCTTCGCCGGCCATGGCGGCGCGACGGGAGAGGTTGATCCTCCCCATCGCGTCGATCTCGATCACCTTCACTTCGATTTCGTCGCCCAGCGACACCACGTCCTCGACCGTCGGCACGTGGTAGTCGGCCAGTTCGCCGATACGGACCAGGCCGTCCTTGCCGCCCGGAATCTCGACGAACGCGCCGAAGTCCATGATGCGCGTGACTCTGCCGGTGTAGGTCTCGCCTACTTCGATATCCTTCGTCAGCCCTTCGATGATGGCGACGGCCTTCTGCGCCATCTCCGCGTCGGCAGAGCCCACGTAGACAGTACCGTCGTCTTCCACATCGACGCTGCACTTCGTCTCCTCGATGATCGAGCGGATGACCCGGCCGCCGGGGCCGATGACGGTGCCGATCTTCTCGACGGGGATCTGGATCCTGATCAGCCGTGGCGCCCACTGGGAGAGCTCATCGCGCGGTGCGGAGATCGTCTCGGTGATCTTGTCCAGAATGAAGAGCCGCGCCACTTTCGCCTGCTCCAGCGCCTTCTCCATGATCTCCACGGTGATGCCTTTAACCTTGATATCCATCTGAAGAGCGGTAATGCCCTCGGCGGTACCGGCTACCTTGAAGTCCATGTCGCCTAAGGAGTCCTCATAGCCGGCGATGTCCGTGAGGATCGTGTAGGCATCGCCCTCGCCCTTTATCAGCCCCATCGCGATGCCGGCCACCGGCGCCTTGATCGGCACGCCGGCGTCCATCAGCGAGAGCGTGCTGCCGCAGACGCTCGCCATCGAGGTGCTGCCGTTGCTGGAGAGCACCTCCGAGACGAGACGGATCGTGTAGGCGAACTCCTCTTCGCTGGGAAGCACCGCTTCTAGCGCGCGCTCCACCAGCGCCCCGTGTCCGACCTCGCGGCGGCCCGGCCCCCGCATCGGCCGCGTCTCGCCCACGGAGAAGGACGGGAAGTTGTAATGGTGGAGGAATCGCTTCTTCTCCTGAGGCGCGAGGTTATCGAGCCGTTGCTGGTCGCCGGTAGAGCCCAGCGTGGCGATGCTCAACACCTGGGTCTCGCCGCGAGTGAAGAGACCGGAGGCGTGCGCGCGCGGCACGATGCCCACGCTGCAGGAGATCGGGCGGATCTCCGTCGGATCGCGGCCGTCCGGCCGGGCGCCGCGCTCCAAGATCGCCCCGCGCACCGTCTCTTTCACCACCTGGCTCAGCGCCTCGACGATCTCCTTTTCGTCGAACTGCTCGCCGAGGCGATCCACCAGCTCCTGCCGGCGCGCCCTCATCGCCGCGCTGCGCTCGTCTGCAGCGCTGACGAGTTCGTCCAGCTTGCCCTCTAGCGCGGACTGCACGGCATCCTTCACTTCCGGGCGAAGCGTCGCTGTCTCGAACTCGAGCTTCGGCTTGCCAACTTTGGCGATCAGCTCATCCTGGAGGTCCAGGACATCGCCGTTCACCCCCTGGCCGAACTCGATCGCCTCCAGCACGATGCTCTCCGGCACCTCGAGGGCGCCGGCTTCGACCATCATCACGGCGTCGCGCGTGCCTGCGACGATGAGGTCCAGCCCACTCTCTTCGAGCTGGGAATACGTCGGGTTAATGAGAAACTCGCCGTCGATGTAGCCGATGCGCACCGAGCTGATCGGCCCGGCGAACGGTATCTCCGATATCGAGAGCGCGGCGGAAGCGCCGATGGTGCCGAGCACATCGGGCACCTGCTCCCTGTCGACGGAGAGGACAGTGATGATCACCTGGACGTCGTTGCGAAAACCTTTGGGGAAGAGCGGGCGGATCGGCCGGTCGGTGAGGCGACAGGCCAGGATCGCATCGGTGCTCGGCCGCCCTTCGCGACGGAAAAAGCTGCCGGGGATCTTGCCGGCAGCGTACATGCGCTCTTCAAAGTCTACCGTGAGCGGGAACCAATCGATCCCCTCTCGTGGCTTGTCGCTCACACAGGCGGTCGCCAGCAGCATGATGTCTCCGTAGCGAACGGTGACTGCGCCGCCGGCCAATCCGGCCAGCTCTCCTACTTCCAACGTGAGCGGTAACGCTCCAATCGTGCGTTCAAATCGTTCCACCATACGGTGTACCTAGCCTCCTATGAGATGAGTTGTGCTACAGGCTCCCGTTCTCCAGCGAGAACTCAGGCGGCCTGCAGTCTTTGGTTGTTTCTCTTCGTGTTCTTCGTGGCCCGGTGTGGGCTTCGGCGCCGATTCGGCGGGCGCGGATTCGCGCCGGTAGTGTGGTGTGTACTCCCCTCTTCCTTCCTACCGATATGAAGAGGCCCCCGTTACTTGCGGAGGCCTAGCTTGCTGAGGACGGCTCGATAGCGCGGCAAATCCGTCCTGCTCAGATACGCCAGTTGCCGGCGACGCTGCCCTACCAACTTGAGGAGTCCGCGCTGAGAATGGTAGTCATGCTTGTGTACGCGCATGTGCGCCGTCAACTCGGTGATCCGCTGGGTGAGGAGTGCAACCTGTAGCTCCGAGGAGCCGGTATCCCCTTCGTGTAGGGCGTGCTCCTGGATAATGGTCGCTTTTTGTTCCTTCGTTAGCATATACTTTTGTTGCCACCTGTACCTATGCTATGCTCGTTCAGCTTCGCCTCAGTCTAGCACGCGACGAATTATAGACGCAACCGCCTCTCCCACGCGAACGTTCTCGGCAAGGAGGCCGCCGTCCATGAGCCGCGTCGGCATCGTCACCGACAGTACCGCTTGCATCCCAGCGGAGCTAGCGGCCGAGCGCCGGATCGAAGTAGTTCCCCTCCACCTGGCCTTCGGCGAGCGGATCTACCTGGATGGCATGTCCTCTGACACCGCCGAATTTTACGAAACGCTTCGCACGACCCGCCAGGCGCCCACCACCGCCGCGCCGCCGCCCGGCGTCTATGCCGAAGCGATCCTGCGGGCGGGCAAGGACGCCGATGCCGTGCTCTGTCTCACGGTCTCTCGCCAGTTCAGCGCCATGTACGAAGCTGCCGTCCAGGGCGCCGCGCTCGTCAGCGAACAGGAGCCGAGCCTCGACGTGCGCGTGCTCGATTCCGGCGCCGCCGCCATGGCCCAGGGCTTCGTCGTGCTGGAGGCGGCGCGCGCGGCCGCAGAAGGCGCCGCTATCGAACAGCTGATCGCGCGGGCGGAGACGCTGATGCCGCGGGTGCAGCTCCTCGTCGCCCTCGACACGCTGGCGTACTTGGCGCACAGCGGGCGGGTACCGCGTCTCATCATCTGGGCCGCCTCGCCGCTGCGGATCAAGCCCATCGTCCAGTTCCAGAAGGGCAAGTACCGCCCTATCGCCATCGTGCGCACCATGCGAGGCGGGGTAGAGCGACTGCTCCAGGCGCTAACGCGGCGGACAGAGGGAGGCGTCCTGCACGTCTGCGTGCACCACACGAACGTTCCCCAGGAAGCGGAGGCGCTGGCGGAGCGAGTTCGCGACACGCTCCAGCCGAAGGAGCTGCTGATCGCGGAGTTCAACCAGGTGATGGGCGTGCACACCGGCCCCGGCCTGCTCGGTTTCGCCTTCTACACGGAGCCCTAGCGACGGTCGAATCGCCCTCTGCGCCCTGGCTCAACACCTCCGTTCTATCCTATACTGGCAGCGCATGATCGTTACCCAACCCACGGTGCGCCGCGACGATGTAGCGCGAATTCTGGCTGAAGTCAACGCCGACGGCCCACAACGGCAACGGCCGGCGCTCGTCGTGCTGGTTGGGCTGCCCGCGAGCGGCAAGAGTCGCGTCGCCGGCGAACTCCGAGAGCGCACCGGCGCAGCCGTCCTCGAGAGCGACGCGCTTCGCCGCCTCCTCTTTCCGCAGCGCACGTACTCGGCCGGGGAGAGCCAGCAGCTCTTCGCCGCCATCCACGCCGCCATCGACGAGCTGCTATCGGAGGGCGCGACGGTGGTGCTGGACGCGACGAATCTCGCTGAGGAAGAGCGGACGCCTTTGCGCGACATGGCCGCGCGATGGGATGCCAGGCTCGTCTTCGTGCGAGTCACCGCGCCCGATTCGCTGATCCGGCGCCGCCTGGCGAACCGCAGCGTCGACGACGTCGACGGCTCCGAGGCGGACGTCCGCGTGTACGAGCGCATGCGCTCGCGGATAGAGAAGCTACCGCAGCCGCATCATATCGTCGATACTTCCCAGGAGATCGGGCCGGTGCTGGCGGTCATCGCGAAGGAGTTAGGCGCGAAGGAGAGAGCATCGTGAGCAGAGAAAAGCGAAGATCATCACTCGGCTCCAGCAGGCGCACGCCGGTTAAGGCGAGCGCTGGCGGTGGCCGCAACGTCCCCTGGACGCCGATCGTGGTCGTCCTCGGCCTCGCCGCTGTCGTCGGGCTCGTCGGTTTCCTCATCTGGCAGGTATCCCAACCGGCGGGAGAGGGCTCCGGCATCGCTGCCGAAGCTGACGACGATCCCAACCTGCCGGGAGAGTGGGTGGACCTCCCCTCGATCTACGGCGACCCCTATAGCGCCACCGCCTCACACGTGAGCCGAGACGTCGATTACGCAGCAGACCAGGGCGAGCTACCTCCGGTCGGCGGCCCCCACTGGGGCACCGGCGCCTGCGTGACCGATGAGGACGGTAATCCCGCCCCGACCGCCTTCTGCGGACCTGCGCCCTGGGGCATCTACCGGGAAGCCTGGGAGCCGGAGACGGTAGTCCACAACATGGAGCACGGCGGCCTGGTCCTCTGGTACAACACCACCGATCAGGCTATCATCAACGAACTTGAGGACATTATCAGAGGCCGTCTAGATCGAGGAGATCTGCTCGTGATGCTGCCGCTCCCCGATATGGAAGAAGAGACGATCGCCCTCACCGGCTGGTCGCGCCGCGATAAATTCCCGGTGAGCGAATACACCGAGGATCGGGTGAACGAGTTCATCAACAAGCACGAGCGGCGCTTCAACCCGGAGAACCAGTAGAGAGCGGCTACGACTCCGGCAGCGCCCCGGCCAACCGTCGCACGGCAGGATAGGCCCAGCGCTGAAGCGCCAGCGCCGCCAGCAGCCCCAACGGGACCACCGCCAGGCCCGCGATCCCATCCAGGATGTAGTGGTTCGCCGTGAAGATGATCGCGGCGAACTGGCCGATGGGCATGAACACGGCCAGCGTTCGTAGCCACAGGTTTCGCGTCGCCCAGAAGAGCACGCCGCCCACCAGCACGGCCCAGCCGACGTGGAGGCTGGGCACCGCCGCATACGGGTTCACGAACGGCTGCATCGACTGCGCTTGGTAGCTGAGATTGCTGTGCACATTCAACGTATCGACGAAGCTGAAGCCGTACTCCGGCGGCAGCAGGCGCGGCGGCATCACCGGGTACAGCTGGTAGACGACGAGCGCGATCGCCCCCGACGCCAGCACGGCATCGCGCGCCACGGTGTACTGGTGTCGATGCGAGAAGTAGAGCCAGAGCCCGACCACGACGATCAGCGGGAAGTCCAGCCAGAAATAGATCGCGTTGAAGAGCTGGATCAGCGCGCCGTAGTCGAGGATCGCCTCGTTCAGCCACGGTTCCCAGAAGAAGCCGAGCGAGCGCTCCAGGTCGATAATGCCGGCGGCGTTGCCCAGCGCCTCGTCGCGCCGGTCCACCACGCTGCCACGCACCAGGAAATAGAGGAGGAACGCCAGCGCCACCAGGCCGATCTCCAACGCGTCGCGGAAGATGCGACGCCGGCTCACGGCCTCGATCAGCCTGCGGGACGCAACACCGATTTCTACCGCCAAGACAGCCCTCCGGCGCTCTTTGCGTTTTTCCTCACCGCAGCGTATCATGCCCTTACTTCTCAGGGGCAGTAACCGTAGGCCGGGCGAGGTCGGACGCTAGCCCGACGATGACAGGCTGAAGCCTGTCCCACGGTATGGGATTCTAGGCCGGGCCTTTGCCCGACGATGACAGGCTGAAGCCTGCCCCACAGTAAGGGAGTAGGTCGGGCTTTAACCCGACGCACCGCCGGCCGTAGGTCGGGCCTTCAGCCCGACAATCGAGAGGAGCGCTATGGAGATCCGTGTTGAGCAGGGCGATATCGCCCGATACCCAGCCGACGCCATCGTCGTCAACCTGTTCGACGGCGTCAGGAAGCCCGGCGGCGGCACCGGCGCCGTCGATAGCGCGCTGGACGGCGCAATCTCGCGGGTGATCCGCGACGGCGACTGCCGGGGCAAGGAGAACGAGTTCACCCTGATCCACTCGCTGGGCAAGATCCCGTCGCCGCGAGTGCTGGTGGCGGGGCTGGGCAAGGCAGAGAGCTTCACGCTGGACAAGGTGCGAACCGTCGCCGCCGGCGCCGCTCGCTATCTACGGGGTCGTCGCTGCAAGACGATCGCCACGATCACCCACGGCGCGGGCATCGCCGGCCTCGATCCGGAAGCGTGCGCCCAGGCCATCGTCGAGGGCACCCTCCTCGGCCTCTACACCTTCAACCGCCACAAGAAGCCGAAGCCGGACGAGACCGAGGTGCGCGAGCTGGTGCTCGTCGAGTTCGACCCGTCTCGAATCGATGCGCTGCGCCGCGGCGTCGAGCGGGGCGTGGCGCTGGCCGAGGCGGCCAACTTCGCCCGCGATCTGTCGAACGAGCCCGGCAACCACCTCACGCCGACCGATCTGGCCGAGCGGGCCCGCGCGCTGGCGGAGGAGACCGGGCTGGAGTGCACGGTGTACGACCAGCCGTGGATGGAAGAACAGGGGATGGGCGCGCTCCTCGGCGTGGCGAAGGGGAGCCATCAGCCGCCCAAGTTCATCGTCCTGCGCTATCGAGGCAGGCAGTCGCTCGCGATCAGGAAGCTGCTGCGAGAGTTGAAGCAGGCGCGAGCCGAGGACAAGCAAGCAGAGGCGAAGAAGATCCGCGAAGAGCTACGTACGGAGCACGGTTACTACATCTCTCGCCAACCTGCGAAGCCCACCCACCTGGTGCTGGTGGGCAAGGGGATCACGTTCGACACCGGCGGCATCTCGATTAAGCCGGCGGCGGGCATGGAAGAGATGAAGGGCGATATGTCCGGCGGCGCCGCCGTCATCGCCGCGATGGGCGCGATCGCCCGGCTGAAGCCGGCGATCAACGTCACCGCCATCGTTCCCGCCACGGAGAACATGCCCGGCGGCAGCGCCACCAAGCCCGGCGACGTGCTGCGGACGATGAGCGGCAAGACGATCGAGGTGATCAACACCGACGCCGAAGGCCGCCTGATCCTCGCCGACGGCCTCGCCTACGCCCGCAAGCTGCGCCCCACGTTCATCGTCGATGTCGCCACGCTCACCGGCGCGATCTCCATCGCGCTGGGCAACGTGGCGATGGGGGCGATGACCAACCACGA
This sequence comes from Chloroflexota bacterium, assembly GCA_022570885.1. Taxonomy (GTDB): domain Bacteria; phylum Chloroflexota; class Dehalococcoidia; order DSTF01; family RBG-16-68-14; genus JACZTE01. Next base: position 13,338 of record JACZYW010000002.1, read on the forward strand.
GCCGCTGTACGCTCGCATCCAGCGAGCCGCCGGTGTCGCCGGTGAGAAGGTGTGGCAGCTCCCGATGTTCGACGAGTACAAAGAGCAGATCAAGAGCCAGGTGGCCGACATGAAGAACGTCGGCGGGCGGGGCGCCGGCTCGATCACCGCCGCCTTCTTGCTGAAGGAGTTCGTCGGGGACACGCCCTGGGTGCATATCGACATGGCCGGCGTCGATTTCTACAGCCAGGAGAAGGGCATCACCGTGAAGGGCGCCAGCGGCATCCCCGTGCGCACCCTCGTCCACCTGGCGCTGGACCTGGCGAGCGACCCGCTGGAGAATACTGTATAATACGAGCCCTGCCAGAGTGCCATGTGGCTGTTAGCCATCACTGGCACGTTCTTCATCATGCCAATGATATAGAGTAGGGAACCGCCTCATCGACTCAAGTAGATGATCCAACTCATCCGAAGTCATGAGGCTGATTGGTTTGAGCTGTACCCTCATGAGCCGCTCAACCTCCTCTAACGGAAGCTGCTGGCTAAATGCACGGACGTTGCCAGGAATGAGCAAGGGGGCATTGGATGGCAGAAGGCGAGCTTTCTCAAGTATCTGCACCGTTTTCTGGCGAGGGTTTTTTGTCTCGCCGCTCAGTACACGCTCCAATGTCGACCGGTGCACATTGTTTTCGCGTGCCAGTTGGCTAATGTTGACGGAGAGACTACGCGGCATATGTCGCAAAGTCCTTTGCTACAATATGGACTCCTAAAATAGGGCAACTCAGAAAGAAGTGCAAGCTTGATTAGACGAATAAGCTCTTGACTATTTGCTGCAATGTTGTAGCATATACGCAGCAAACAAATGCTACACGTGGATAGCAATCTTGCGAGAGGAGTTAGAGATTCTAATGGGAGAAAAGACTAGAGCTCCAGCTGGACGAGTCCCCTTGGAGTGCGTGATTTTCCCGGGTATGTTCTCCACTGAGCGCCGGGTTGAGCTAAGAATCGGAGACAAGGAATATGTCACGTACGCTGACGAGGAGTTTCTCACCATTAGCGATGAGCCCAGTGAAGGCGGGGGCAAAAAAGGTATGGTATGGGTTAAGGTCAGGCGTGATTTGCCTGACGCATATGTCGTTGCGCTTCCTGAAGAGACCCTATCCGCAGGAGAATTGATTACTGTCCCGAAAAACGCGGTGCAAGAAGTCGTATAGGTTGTTCACCAGGGCACCCTGCCCTGATTACAACCAGGGATAGACCACGTGCCTGCCTTCATACATATGGTTTAGGTGAATAAACGCCACATCAGAAGGAACGCCTCTTTGATTCTTGCTCACGATGACATACTGAAGGATCTCAAGGCCGGTGATCTGATCATCGGAAGGCCTGGCGAGCAACAATTCGAGGAAGATCAGATCCGCGAATCGTCTATCGATCTCCCTATCGGGAGTGAGTTTTTTCGGTGGAGAAGGCATGACGAGATAGAGCGAGATCCGGGACTCAGCACTGAGGCAAGTCGCATCGGGTTGAGTCTCCCACCTAAACAGCTGGCCGAAGAGCTGCAGCGATTGCAGAGCGTTTTCACAGAGCGATCACAAATTGGGCCTGACGGAACATTCAGGTTGCAGCCGGGTGATTTCGTTCTAACTCAGGTTGGACAGTTCATTCAGTTGCCAGATTACTTGGCAGCACGAGTAGAAGGCAGGACCAGATTTGCCAGAGCGGGGCTGGAAGTCCACAGCACAGCGCCTACCATACGTGTAGGCTGGGGAGGCCACATCACACTTGAGTTGAAGAATGTTGGGCCGTTAGTTTTCCTCCTGAGTCCTGGCGACAGAATCTGCCAGCTGATACTGGAGCGCGTCCTCACGCCACCTGCTGTTAAGCTGGAGTCTCAGTACTAACGTACTCTCTATTGGGAACTGTTCCGGCGGGGCCGATCGACGATTCATAAGGCCCATGCCCCCTACTCTGCGCCGCCGCAAGCTCCCCTACGACGCCACAACGGCCCGCGACCACCTGCGCCGCGCCGACAGCACCATGCGCGGCATCGTCGAGCGGGTGGGGCCGCTCGCGCTGGAGCTGCGCGGCAGCCCCTACCAGTCGCTCGTGCGCGCGCTGCTCTACCAGCAGCTCGCAGGCGCGGCGGCCTCCGCGATCGAGCGTCGCTTCCTCGCCCTGTTCGGCGACCGCGTGCCGGAGCCCGAGGAGCTGCTCGCGACGGCTCCCGAAGCGCTGCGCTCGGCCGGCATCTCGCGACAGAAGACCGGCTATCTCTACAGCCTGGCCGAGCACGCGTCGGCGGGGCTGCTGGAGGCCGGAGCGCTGCGCCGAGCGTCGGACGACGAGGCGATCGAGATCGTGACGCAGATCAAGGGCGTGGGCCGCTGGACGGCGGACATGCTGCTGATGTTCTGCCTCGGCCGGCCCGACGTGCTGCCGGTCGGCGACCTAGGCGTGCAGCGGATCATGGCCGAGGCGTATCGCCTCGACTCGCGGCCCGACGCGGACGCGATGCTCCGGATCGCGGAGCCGTGGCGGCCGTATCGCAGCGCCGGCGCCTGGTACCTCTGGCGCTACGGCGACGTGATCACGCAGGAGAACACGCTGTAGACGCAGACCGCCCTCTCCCTCCGAGGGTGAGGGCTTCGGCGTGAAATCAGCCGAACGGGTGACGCTAGTCGGGGTGAGGGCTACACCCAGCGCCTCCGCGCGTACCAATCTACGCTGGTAGGGGCGACCATCCGGTCGCCCTGGGCGGGCAGCCGCCCGCCCCTACGTTACGCCCGCCTCCGCGCGTATCAGGCCGCGCCGCCGAGAGCGAGACCGTGCCCGCCGCGATGCGCATAGGGCGACTACTGAGGTGGGAGCTATCGCACGAATCGGCTGGGGATGCGGAAGGCGCCCAGCAGCGCCAGGAGGGTCATGCAGGAGACCGAGTACGCTGAGAGCACACTCGTGAGGGCGATCGGCCGTTCGCGGGCGTAGTCCACGAGGCCGAGCTGGACGAAATCGGCGATCTGTTCTCTCAGCTCGTCCCAGCCCAGCGAGATGAGTAGCACCGCCGCCACATCGAGCACGAGGATGGCAAACGTGAGCGTCAGGCTGGCGACGACGAGCTCCAGCGTGGGCGCCGTCGTCGTCGCGGACGGCGTGTAGTAGCGGTTGACGTAGTAGTTGATCAGCCCAGGGACGACGAACAGGCCGAGGACGAATGCCGACGTGATGAAGAAATCCACAGCCGACCTCCTTGCCGGGCTCGCCTCCACCCGAGGCGCGCGCTGGCTGGCCGGATTGTAGCACGGCTGGGGCGCGCGCGGCGGCCTCGGTCACGGAGAGGAGCGTCCCAACTTGGGGCGCTCCTCGGTTAGATTACTTCGCGCCTGGAACTATCTCACCCAGCGCCGCCTTGTGTACCAGGCCGCGCTTGTAGGGGCGACCATCCGGTCGCCCTGGGCGGGCAGCCGCCCGCCCCTACGCGCGTACCACCGGTCGCCGCCGAGCGCAAGAACACCCCGCCAATGAGCCCCTCGGTCTGGGAAGCGCCTAGCTCTTGGCCGTCTTCGCCCGAAGCCAGTACGCCCGCGAGGTCACCGTGGGGAAGCTGCGACGCTTGTTGCAGCGCTTGCAGACGCCACGGCTCATCGAACCGTTGGGCTGATTGAGGATCCAGTGATGCACGCAGCGTGCCTTCGCTGGCGCAGGCTGTCGTCCTGACATCTGTACCATCCACCCCTACCACGCGATTTTGTGCGTGGGCACCGAGAATACCACGAATTCGCCCATTCGTAAAGAGTCAACTAACTCAACGAATTGGCATGGCGCGAACAATGACGTGCCGGCGCCAGTGTGCTTCAGTCCTTTCGATAGTGGGTCAGTTTGTCCTATTGCACCTCGTAGCCGAGCCCTTCCTGGCTCAGCGGCGAGGCTAGAAAGCCCCGCCTACGGAGAAGCGCACGGCTCATGTTGCATTGATGCGCCCCGCGTTTCGACCTCTCTCCGCCCGTGTGCTACAGTCGAGCGTAGGGAGTCCCCACTGCTCGTATGCTCAAGCTGGAACCGTGGCGCAAGAACCTCTACGCCATCGCCCTCTCGCAGTTCATCGGCCTCGCCGGGGCAAACCTGGTCTTTCCCTTCATACCCTTCTACGTCCAGGACCTGGGCATTACTGACAAAGGGCAGATCGCGCTCTGGTCGGGGCTGCTGGGCACGGCCACCGGCGCCACGCTCTTCATCTTCTCGCCGATCTGGGGCACCCTAGCCGACCGCTACGGACGCAAGCCGCTGCTGCTGCGCGCCTATCTGGGCGCAACGTTGATGATGACGCTCCAGGGGTTCGCCCAGAACGTCTGGCAGCTCGCGGCGATGCGGGCGATCCAGGGCGCGTTCAGCGGCACGATCCCGGCGGCGACGGCGCTGATCGCGGCGGGGACGCCCCGCGGGCGCGTTGCCTACGCGTTGGGGCTGCTGCAGATGGCGCTCTTCACGTCGCAGTTCATCGGGCCGCTCATCGGCGGCGTCCTGGCCGCGACCATCGGCATCCGGCCCACGTTCTTCGCCGTAGGCGGCCTCTTCGTGCTCGCGTTCTTTCTCGTGCTGTTCGTCGTGGAAGAGCGCTTCGAGCCGCCGACAGCGGAGGAGCGGGGCAGCTTCATCGGCAACTTCCGAACCGTCTTCGCTCGACGGCCGCTGATCATCATCATCGGCTTCGCGTTTCTCATCAACACGGGGCCGCCGTTCATGCGGCCCATCATCCCTCTGGTGATGGAATCGTTCGATTCGGCGACCAGCGCCGAGGTGCTCTCGGGCGTCGTCTTCGCCGCGATGGCGATCACCAGCGCGGGCGCCGCGTTCGTCTCGAGCCGCATCTCCGATCGTGTGGGGTATCGCAACGCGCTGGCGCTGACGACGGTGGGCGCGGGCGCGGCCTACCTGCTGGTAGCGGCGGCGACCAACGTGCCCAGCTTTATCCTGCTGATCGCCCTCGTCGGCCTGTTCAGCGGCGCGATGATGCCCATCGTCAACGCCCTGATCAACTCGTGGGCGCCGCCGGGCCGCGAGGCCTCGGCGTTCGGGCTATCGGGGAGCGCCCTGGCGCTCGCCTTCGCCGTCGCCCCGCTCAGCGGCGGCGTGGTGGTAGCGGCGGCCGGCGTCTCCACCAGCTTCCTCGTCATCGGGACGTTCACGCTGGTCGTCGGCGTGGCCGTGCTCGCGTTGGTGCGCGAGGCGGACGAGGCGCCGCGACCGGCCGAAGAGCCGCGCGAGCCGCAGGCGTAGCCTACGCCCGCTCCTGGAGCAGCGTCGCGACGCGGTCCAGCACGCGCTGCGCCACCTCGTACTTGGGCAGCAGCGGCAGCGCCTCCTCCGCGCCGGAGGCGTCGATGAGCGTCACCTGGTTCGTATCGACGGCGAAGCCAGAGCCCGGCGCGGTGATGTCGTTCGCGACGATCAGGTCGAGCCGCTTCTTGGTCAGCTTGGCCCGGGCGTTGGCGATGAGGTCGTTCGTCTCGGCGGCGAAGCCCACCTTCACGATCGGCCCCTCGATCTCCAGAAAGAAGTCCTGCGTCCGCTCCAGCTTCAGCGATATCGATCCGTCGCCTTTCTTGATCTTCTGGGTCGCGCGCTCGGCGGGCCGGAAGTCCGAGACCGCCGCCGCCATGATCACGGCGTGCGCCCCCTGGCAGGCCGCCAGCACAGCCTCGCGCATCTCGGCGACCGTCTCGACCGAGACGAGGCCGACGCCATACGGCGTGGGGAGCGTGGCGACGGTGGAGACGAGCGTCACCGCGGCCCCGCGATCGCGCGCCGCCTCGGCTAAGGCGTAGCCCATCTTGCCGCTGGAGTAGTTGGTGATGACTCGCACCGGATCGATCGGCTCACGAGTGCCGCCGGCGCTGACGACGATCCGGCGGCCCGCCAGGTCGCCCCGCCGCCCCAGCGCTTGCTTTAGCGCGCCCACCAGCGTCTCCGTCTCGACCAGCCGGCCCAGCCCCATGCGGCCGCTGGCCAACCGCCCTTCCGCCGGCCCAACGATCTCGTATCCTCGGCCGCGCAATGTTTCCAGGTTCGCCTGGGTGGCAGCATGCTCGAACATCTGGTGATCCATCGCCGGCGCGATGAGGACCGGCGCCTCGGTCGCGAGCACGGTCAGGCTGACCATGTCGTCGGCCAGCCCGTGGGCCAGCTTCGCGATGGTGTTGGCGCTGGCCGGCGCGACGATGACCGCAGCGGCCCGCCGGGCGATCTCGACGTGCTCCTCCGCCAGCTCCGTGCTCGGGTCGAACATGTCGATGAAGACCGGCCGGCCGGTGAGGCTGCGCATGGTAAGCGGCGTGACGAAGCGAGTCGCGGCCTCCGTCATGATCACGTCGACGCGGGCGCCGGCCTGCGTGAGCTTGCTAGCAAGATCCGCCGCCTTGTAGGAGGCGATGCTGCCGGTGACGCCCAGGGCGATGTGTTGGTCGTGGAGCACCGGCTTACCCTCGATTCGCCTCGTAGATAATGCGCACGCCGTGCAGCGTCAGGTCGGGATCGACCACGTCGAACACCTTCGTCTCACGCGCGATCAGCTCCGCCCAGCCGCCCGTGCCGACGACTTTGGCGTTACCGCCCAACTCATCTTTGAATCTGGCCACCATCCCCTCGATCAGGCCCACGTAGCCGAAGTACAGCCCTGACTGGACCGCGTCGACGGTATTCTTGCCGATCGCATTCGGCGGCCGGCTCAGCTCCACGGGGTAGAGCTTCGCCGCCCGCTCGTACAGCGCCTCCGCGGCGATGCCGATGCCGGGCGCGATAGCACCGCCCAGGTAGTCACCTTCCGCGGAGATGGCATCGAAGACGAGCCCTGTACCGAGGTCGACGATGATGAGCGGCGGCGGGCCGTAACGCTGCGTCGCGGCTACGACGTCGGCGATCCGATCCGCGCCGACGTCGCGCGGGCTGTCGTACATGATGCGCACGCCGGTGCGAGTCCCCGCGCCGATCACCAACGGCTTCACGTCTAAATGCTGTTTGCAGAACGTCTCGAACACGGGAATCAGGTCGGGCACGACACTCACCAGCGCGGCGGCGCTGATATCGCTGGCGCCCACTCCCTCCACGTTCAGCAACCCCAGGAGCAGCACCGCATACTCATCCGCCAGCCGCTGGTGATCGGTAGCGATGCGCCACGTAGCCCGCAATCGCTCTTCCTCAAACAGGCCAATCGTAATCGTCGTATTTCCCACATCAACGGCTAACAGCATGTTAGACCTGTGGATTCGTCGGCGGAATGGTGATCGGGATACACATCGTCAAGCCAAGCCACTCGCTTCGTAAGTCTAGGCGAGTGAAGCATCTCCCTCCTCACGCGAACGTTCCTAAGCGCGGCTCATTATAGGCGTCCCTCCGCCGCCCCTGCAACTTTCACTCTGTGGCTTAGGAAAGGGGTGCAAATTCTTGCACGAGTCGTCATAAAAGACTTGATCCCACCCCCATACCTCGTGCTATGCTCACCATCGCCTGGGGTCGTTCTCCCCAAACCCAACGGAGCGGGTCTCCCGGTGCGGCTCGCCGCCGCCAGCCCGAACGAGTGCGTTCACCGTCCGGGCAGAAGGCACCAGCGATAAGATCGCACCGACTGGCGCCAGGCAGTTCTAGTGACTCAGCGCAGATTCATGCTAGCTTGGCTGGACGCCAGGTATGGGAGGTGCTATCTCTCAACCAGGCCTGGGCGAGCATAGCCAAAAAGGAGGAGTCCGCCTTGCCCGACCGTTCACCAAAAGCGCTCTGGGAGACCGCCCTCGGTCAGCTAGAGCTCCAGGTCACCCGCCCCAACTTCGAGACCTGGCTTCGTGAAACGGTTGGCTTGCGCATCGAACATAATCGCTTCGTAGTCGGGGCGCCTTCTGACTTCGCCGTCGTCTGGCTGGAGTCGCGATTGAATCCGTTGATCAACCGCACCGTCTCGCAACTGCTCGGCGAATCGCTCCCCGTCTCCTTCGAGGTACTCGGCGCCCAGCCCGTCGCGCCCGCGGCCAGCAGCAGCCCCGCAGCCCCGTCTCCCGCCGGGCCGCCACCTCCTGACCTGAATCCCCGGCTGACCTTCGGCACCTTCGCTGTTGTCGAAAGCAACCGGCTCGCCTACCGCGCCGCGCGCAAGGTCGCTACAGGCGAGAAGAATGGCTACAACCCACTGGTCCTCTGCGGGCCGCCCGGCCTGGGGAAGACCCACCTTCTGCACGCCATCGCGCACGAAGCAGCGGACAGCGGCAAGCACGTTGTTCTCCTCACTTGCAAGGAGTTCGCCGAACGCTACGCTACGACCGTCCGCGAAGGACATCGACACGAATTCCTCGACACGTATCGCCGCGTCGACGTACTGCTACTCGACGATCTTCAGTTTCTTACCACGCGGCCGGGCTCGCAGGAACAGTTCTTCCACATCTTCAACGACCTCTACTCGAACGATCGCCTTCTCGTCCTTACCAGCGCTGCGCCGCCACAGGCGCTCGATGGTCTATCTCTACACCTTAGCTCTCGCCTCCAGGCCGGCCTTACGGTGACAGTACAGCTCCCCCCACATGAAGAGCGTTTGGAGATTCTGCTCGCAAAGGTAGCGGATCTCAAGAACGCCCCGCCTGAGCCAATCCTACGGCTTATCGCTCGGCAAGACTGCCAGCATATCCGCGAGATGGAAGGCGCCCTTAACCGTGTTGTCGCGTATGCCGACCTAACTGGAAAGCCCTATACCATCGAGCTAGCAAAGCAAGCATTGACGCCTCTCCACGAATCTTCATCCCGCCCAGAGCCGGACGAAATTCTTAAAGCCGTCTGCAAACACTTCCATCTCCCGCTCAGTCAAATCACCGGCCCTTCTCGCGCCCGTGACATCACCTACGCTCGCCACATCGCGATGTATCTCCTGCGGCACTCCTCTCAGCGCCCGCTCGCAGAGATCGGCAAACTTCTCGGCAACCGCGATCACTCCACAGTCCTCAGCGGCTGCCGTCGCATCACGCGCGAGCTAACATCTCTACCCCAAACACACACAGATATCCAACAGCTCGAAGCTGCCCTTTAGCCCAATCCAGCCACGAGCTCCACTCAAACCACTTTCCCCAATTCACACAGGCTTACTAGTAGTAATAAGGTAATCTCTTATTATGCTGACTGAAGTAACAGTAATCTTTACGGGCGGTCACGGCGGTTCTGGGAAAGTTAGCTTTCGCCGTGAGCGTTACGTGCCGCGTGGTGGGCCGGACGGCGGCGATGGCGGCGATGGCGGAAGCGTCGTATTGGTTGCGGATGAATCTACTCGAATGTTGGATGACCTGCGACGCCAACCGGAGCTTCGAGCGGAAGCGGGCCAGGACGGGGGCGAGGCGAAGCGACACGGGAAGAATGGCCAAGACGAAGTAATTCAGGTCCCGGTTGGGACGTTAATCTGGCTCGAAGAGGAGCAGATCGCAGATTTAGCTCGCCAGGGAATGAGCATCATGGTGGCGAAAGGCGGAAAAGGCGGTCGCGGAAACGCGCGGTTCGCAAGATCAACGCGGCAGGCTCCGCGTATTGCGGAGCGAGGTCTAGCCGGCGAGAGCAGACAGTTTCGGCTGGAGCTACGGCTGATCGCCGATGCCGGCTTAGTTGGCCTACCAAACGCCGGCAAATCGACGCTGCTGCGCGCAGTATCGCAAGCGCAGCCGGCGATCGGAGCGTACCCATTTACCACACTCGAGCCGTATCTAGGAATCGTCGAGGTGGGCTACGAGACGTTTGTGATGGCCGATATTCCCGGGCTGATCGAGGGCGCGCACGAGGGTACAGGCCTGGGTATCGACTTCCTACAGCACATTCGCCGCACGCGAGTGCTCGTTCATGTTGTCGACGGTGGAGCAGTCGATCCAGTCGCCGACATCGATATCGTCCGAAAGGAAGTTGCCGCGTTCGGACAAGGCGTAGCGGAGAAGCCGTGGATTGTGGCGCTAAACAAGCTCGATCTGCCAGCGGCGAAAGAACAAGAGAAGAAAATAACAAGCATGCTGGAGCAACGCGATATCGAGGTGTATAGCATCTCAGCAACCAACAGCGAGGGGACGGCACAGCTCGCGGAGCGGCTGTTGCAATTGATCCGGGCAGAGCAGGCGCGAGCCGCAGCGCAGACGGTGGTGGAGCCACCAACGCTTCGACCGGAACCGCAGGTTCGGAAGTTTAGGATCGTGCGGCTGAAGCGCGGCTTCGCGGTACGCGGAACAGCGGCGAGCGAGATCGTCGAAATGCTCGGCCTCGAGTCGGAGGAAGCGCGGCTCGAAGTGATGCGCCGGTTGCGTAGGATAGGCGTCGTGTCCGCGCTGGTGAAGGCGGGGATAGAGCCCGGCGACCGCGTGCGGATCGGCGGAGAGGAGATGGAGTGGCCGGCATAAGGCTGGGCGTCCTAGGTGGCACGTTCGACCCGGTGCACATCGGCCACCTGGCGCTAGCAGAGCAGGCGCTCGAGCAGTTGGAGTTGGAGCGAGTGCTCTGGGTGCCCAGCGGCGATCCTTGGCGCAAGGCGGACCGGGCGGTGACGCCCGCGGAGCACCGCGCCGCGATGGTGCGGCTGGCGATCGAAGGACACGCGTCGTACGAACTGAGCCTGTTGGAGATCGAGCGCTCAGGGCCATCCTATAGCATCGAGACGCTGGCTGAACTCCTGCGCGTTGAGCCAGACCGCGAGCTGTTCCTCTTGCTGGGGCTGGACGCGCTGGAGGATCTGCCGAACTGGCGTGAGCCTGCGCGGCTCATCGAGCTGGCGACGCTGGCCGTGGCGGCTCGCGGCGGCAGGCAGCCCGCGCCCGATGAGCTTGACCGGCTGGTGCCCGGCTTAGGCGGGCGCGTCGTCTGGCTGGAGATGCCACACATCGATGTCAGCGCGACGGAGCTGCGCAGGCTGGCGGCGGAAGGAGCGGATCTGCGCGACCGCACACCAGCCTCGGTGGAGGCGTATATCCGCGAACATCGGCTCTATCGTCGAGACTAGCTGCTCGCGGGCTTCACGACGCTGACGTAACCTGCCGCGGCGGTTCGCTTGCCCGCTATCCGGCAGGTGGTATCCTGGGACGTGCGCGGGGGAGAACAGCAGAACAAAGGAGGCCCAAGCTGCGTCAGGTCGGCTTAATCTTGGTGGCCGCGATGCTGGTGGCGACGCTGATCAGCGTCGCGTTTGGCGCCGATCAACCGCCGTCGCCGGGGGTGGTCGTCGAGTGGCTTCGCGGCGACGGTTCGGATGAGCCCGCGACGCCGACGCCTGAGATCGATCTCCAGCCGACATCGCTGCCGGAGTTGGCCGAGGGCAATGGGTTTAGCTACCCGATCGTAGGCGCTTGCCTGCCGGAATCGAATCTCCTCTTGCCGGGCGCCCCGCGAGCGTACCGGCAGGGTGTTCATGAAGGGATCGACTTCTACGACGTGGATAGCTGCGTGTTCGTCGGTAGCGATACGGAGGTGCTGGCGGCCAAGGCCGGCACGGTGATCCGTGCAGACCACGAGTATGAGGAGTTGACGGCTGAGACGGCGGCGGAGATCACCGCTGAGATCGAGGAGTCCGGCAGCGTCAGCGACGCCATGCTCGATCTGTTGCGCGGCCGCCAGGTGTGGATCGATCACGGCGATGGCATGGTGACCCGCTACGCGCATCTGGATGGCGTCGCCGGCGACATCGAGGTTGGGTCGCAGATCGAGCAGGGACAGCTAATCGCCTACGTCGGTGAGTCCGGCTCGATCGACGCGATCGACGCGCCGGGGAGCGAGGTCCACCTCCACTTCGAGATCCGCGTCGGCGAGGGCTACCTGGGCGAAGGGCTGGAGGCTGCCGCCGTGCGCCAGCTCTACCAACAGGCGTTCTCGCCCTCACGATAACGATGGCTCAGCAGATCGATGCGCCAGCGGAGGAGCAACCAGAGGGGCCGCGCCGTCGCGGGCTCGGCGGGTCAGGTGGCGTGCGTTCCGTCATCGTCTCGTTCGCCATCCTGGCCATCATCGTGGGCGGACTCTGGTACTGGGAACGGCGCGCCGATATCGCGATCGATGACAGCGGCTACGGCGTGGTCGAGCTGCCTGCGGCGAAAAACATCACCGGACGAAAGCCCGTCGCCGAGGTTGGCCGGGCAGCCCCTGACTTCCTGCTGGAGACGCCACAAGGCGGCACACTGCGCCTGAGCGATCTCCAGGGGCAACCGGTGCTGCTCAACTTCTGGGCCACCTGGTGCCCGCCCTGTCGCGAGGAGATGCCGGAGCTGGTCGCGGCCTATAAGCGCTATCGAGCTCAGGGGCTGGTCATCGTCGCCGTCAACTTGCAGGAAGCCGATGAGAAAGTGCTGGAGTTTGCCCTGGAGTTCGGCTTGGCCTTCCCGCTCGTTATCGACCGCAGCAGCCAGGTGGGCGAAGTCTGGCGCTTAGGCGGGCCCGTGCGGGGCATCCCGACCAGCTACTTCATCGACGCGAGCGGCGTCATCCGTTCGCGCTACTTCGGGCCAATGCCGGAAGAGGCGATCGAAGAGGGGCTGGCGCTGATCCTGCCGGAAGGTGGCGGCTGATGGCGGGCGCGGAGACGGCGCAGGACTGGTCGAAGCTAGCCCGCGGCCTGGAGCGGCTGTCGCCGGTCTGGCGGCTGCTCTCCTCGGGGGGCTTCGCGCTGGCGCTGATCGGGTTCCTGGCGCTGGCCGGGCTGCTCTCCATCATGCTCCCCCAAGTCCCCGCGCCCATTCGAGACAGCCCGGCCGCGGTGGAGGCCTGGGTGGAGTTTCAGCGCGGGAAGTTCGGGCCGCTGGCGGAGCCGATGCACCGGCTGGGGCTCTTCAGCGTATTCTCGGCGCGCTGGTTCCTGGGCACGCTCGTGATGCTCGCGGTCTCGGTCTCGATCTACACGGCCAGCCGGCTGCCCTATATTTGGCGCAACGTCACCAGCCCGCAAGAGCAGGTGCCGGACGCCTTCTTCGATCGGGCCGCGAACCGCGCCACCTTCGCCACAGCGGAGCCGATCGCGGGCGTGGACACCGCGTCGCGGCTGGCGGCGGTGCTGCGACGGCGGCGCTTCTCGGTGCGGAGCTTCCGCGCGGAGGGCGCGACGTACCTGTTCGCCGATCGCTTCGCCTGGGCGCAGTTGGGCAGCTTCGCCAGCCACCTGGCGATCATCCTGTTCCTGGCCGGAGGTCTCATCTCCCAACTGGGCGGCTATACCAACGCCCTGTTCATCGCCGAGGGCACGACCAACCCCATCTTCGCCGTGAGCCACCCGAAGCAGATGCAGGTAGAGGTGATCGACGCAGTAGGCGAGTTCGACGAGGCTGGGTTGCCGGTCGATTACCGCACGGAGCTGGTGATCTATCAGGGCGGCCGGGAAGTAGAGCGAGGCGTGGTCACGGTGAACAAACCGCTCTCCTACGGCGGCTATCGCTTCCATCAAGCCGCCTACTTCGGCGAGGGCGCTGACCTGCGCGTGCTCGACGCCGCGACCGGCAACACCGTCTATCGGGAGGTGCTGCCGCTGCAAGAGTTAGTCCCCGCGCCGATGATCACGATCCGCGATCGCCAGGGAGCCGTGCTGCTGGACGATGTCATCGTGCCGACCGACTTCATCGCGGAGGCGAGCGGCACGCTCATCACCGTGCCGGAGGATGGCCGTCAGTTCTGGGTGGGGGTGAAGCAGGATGAGGACGAGGCTTGGACCCTCGCCGTGTTCGGCCGCGACGAGCCGGAGGTGAGCTTCGTGCTGGCCGCCGGCGAGTCGCGGCAGGCGGGTGGCCTGGAGTTCACGTTCGTCGAGACGACGGGCCTGCCGTCGATCACGACGCCCGGCATCCCCGGCGATAACCCGCAGTCGGTGGTGATCATGTCGGAGACGCCGGAAGGCACGGCGTACCTGACCGTGCTCGGAGCGGTGGACGGTCGCGCTCTGACGCTGTACCCTAATCAATCAGTGCAGATCGGCGATAAGGAGTATCGTTTCGAGGGACGCCGGGAGTTCGCCGGCATCGAGGTGCGGCGCGATCCCGGCGCGACGCTTATCTGGGTGGCGGCTGGCCTGCTGTTAGCAGGGTTGCTCGTCACCTTTTACGTGCCGCGTCTTCGCCTCTGGGCGCGGGTGCGGCCGCAAGAGACGGTGATCGCCGGACTGGCCGAACGCGGAGGCGCCTTCCAATCCGAGGCGAAACGGCTCGCGCGGGAGTTAGGTGTGCAAACGGTTGAAAACGAGCAGGAGGTAGACAAGGATGGATAGTGCGCTCGCGCTGCTCGCCATCGAGATCGGCATCGATCCAGTGATCCGCGAGTTCAGCGGCCTGGTGCTCACCTGGCATGGCATCTTCACCGCCTTGGGCATCGCTGCCGGCGTCTTCGTGGCGGTGATCGTGGGCCGCCGCCTGGGCTTCCTTGAGGACGACGTTTACAGCGTGGCGCTGATCGCCATTCCCACCGGCATCATCGGCGCTCGCGCCCTCTACGTGCTCGAACGCTGGAGCAGGTTCAGCAGCGATCCGTTGGACATCCTCCGGCTCAACGAAGGCGGCATCTCCATCTACGGCGCTATCTTGGGCGGCGTTGCAGGGGGTCTCGCGTACGTCTGGTTGCGCAAGCTGCCCATTCGGCGAGCGCTGGACGTGATGCCGTTTGGCGCTCTGGTGGGGATGGCCGTCGGCCGCATCGGCGACCTCATCAACGGCGAGCACTTCGCCGAGACGACGGGGCTGCCCTGGGGCGTACGGTATACCCATCTCGAAAGCCCCAGCGTTGTGGCCCATCCGCTGGATGAGTGCGTGCGAGGGCTGGGCGTATCGGTGGGGGAGCTCTGCGCGCAGCACCCGGTCGTCGTCTATGAACTCATCGGCGATTTGTTGATCTTCGGGCTGCTGTTCGTCGTCCTGCGCTTCGCGAGGCGAGACGGTGTCACCTTCTTCAGCTTCCTCCTGCTGTATTCGCTGATGCGCTTCGGCGTCAGTGAGCTCCGGCTCGATAGCCGCGAGATCATCCTGGGGCTGAGCACGCCGCAGGTAACGGCGCTCTTCCTCATCCCGATCGCGCTGGCGGGGCTGCTCTACACCTGGCGACAGCCTATCGCCGAAGCGCCAACGCCCGCCGCTGCCGCTCCGAGCACGTGACCATGCTGAGCGCGGGCGAACGGGCACCCGATTTCGACCTGGCTGACTTGGCCGGGCAGCAGCATCGATTGGAGGATGCGCTTCAGCGCGGCCCGGCGCTGGCCGTCTTCTGGAAGTCGGGCTGCAATACCTGCGACCTGACCTTCCCCTACCTCCAGCGCCTCGCCCAGGCGTACCCGGAGGGCCGCTGGCAACTGCTGGCGATCTCTCAGGATGATGCCCAGGCGAGCGAGGAGTTCGCCCGTCAGTACGGCCTCACGTTTCCGATCCTGATCGAAGGCGAGGGCTGGCCCGTCTCGCAGCAGTATGACCCGGAGGCGACGCCGACGCTCTACCTGATCGAGCCTGACGGCGTCATTTCGATGACCAGCGTTGGGTTTCACAAACAGGAGCTAAACGAGATCTCGCGCCGCATCGCCGAGCGGCTGGGGGAGCCGCCGCAGGTCATCGCGGAAGAGGACGATGGCAACCCGCCGTTCAGGCCGGGCTGAGGGTCCAAGCATCGCCGGTAGGCCGGTCGGCCTACCCTGACTACTGGCTACTCGACGATGATAATGTCGCCGCGGGTGCTGCCGAAGGCCGTCTGCCAGGCCCAGCCATCGGCGGCGTCGTAGAACCAGATGTCTACCCAGGTAGCATTGGGCACGCCCCGGTCCAGGCAGACGTACGTGCGTCCTGTCGGGTCGTTGGCGATCTGGAAGCGGGTACCGAACGAGAGGTTGTAGCTGCAGGCGGCGGCGCCCGCGAAGACCTGCTGGCCGTTGGCCATGGCCCCGCAGAAGCCGTTGCCGATGCAGGCGTAGAACGTCACCAGGGTGTTGGGGATGCGAGTGCCGGGGGCGAGCGACGATATGTGGCGCAGCACCGCTGTGTGCTGGTGCGTCCCAGCGAGCGACGCCTTCAAGGCATCGATCTGTTGCTTCGTGGCGATAGCGTCGTTCAGCGCCGGGAACGTTAGCTGCACGGCCATCACCCCCAGGTAGTCCGCCAGGCTCGCCTGGCGGGCGCCTTCGACGAACTGCGCGGTCTCCAGCGCTGTCGAGTCGATTAGATAGCCCGCTCGCTCGAGAAATGGGAGCTCCGCCAGGAACGTGGCGGCGCCCAAGTCCTCGATCCGGGTGGCCGCGGTGCCGGTTACGCCGGCGGAGCTCCGCATGGCCGGCGGAGCGGCCGGGCTCTCCGGCTGGAACGCGGCCCAGACAGGCAGCGCCGTCGTTGCCAAGATCACCAGCACGGCGAACAGGCCGGCGATGACGATATGGCGATTGAACTGTTGCCATACTCGCGCCGCCCACTCCGGCTGTGGCGTCAGGGGTTGCGGCCGGGGAGTGAACTGGGGCGGAGCGATGAGCCGGGGGAGCGTCTGCTGGCGCAGATACGTCAACGCGCCGGCAGTGGTGCCGGACGAAAGCGCATAGGCGCGCGGGCTCTGGGAACGTTGCGAATCAGAAAACAGCAAGGGAACTACCTTGACGAATTATAGGGAACCGGCCAGTACGATCAAGGCCGGGGGGAGGCTCCGGTTGCAACTCTTGGATTTCGTAGCCGAGCCTGGAAGGGCTCGGCGGCGGCGAGGCTAGAAGGCCTCGCCTTCGGAGAAGCACACAGTGTATGCAAACTGAAGCACTACCCAAGGCAGGCCTGTCCCACGGTATGGGGTGCTAGGTCAGGCCGTTAGCACGACATAGCGGGGCCTAACGCTCAGTTGTTGGGCGGGCTGGAGACGCTGGCGTTTATTGTGCTCTGGACGATGATGAGCATCTCGTCGTACTCCATCCCGCGAGCGATGGTATCTCGGACGATGCCGTTGCGGTCGATGAAGTAGCTCTGAGGCATGCCGCTGCCCCGCTGGTATTCGCGGAATACGCTCTCGCGCGCATCAAGCAGCCAATAGAAGTTGGGTAGATCCTCTCGGAAATTTCGACTGCGGGTCCAGCCGGTCGCTATGCCCTTCGATTCACCCCGGTTGAGGGCGAGGACTACCACGTCGTCCGGAAACTGCTCGGCGACCTGCTGGATGAAAGGCATTTCGCGCTCGCAGGGGCCACACCAGGAGGCCCAGAAGTTGATGAAGACGACCTTGCCCTGGAACTGGTCGAGCCGTACCGCCTGGCGTTCGTAGTCAGGCAGCAGGAAATTCGGCGCGGGACGGCCGGTTCGCGCCTTGGCGTTCGGCTCGCCGTCGATAATGCCGGCGCGCACCTCCTCGCCGTTCTCGTCGATCGCGGTCAAGCCGCCGCCAAGCGGGTCGGCGACGAACCAGAAGGCGAGCGCCGCCACGGCGAGCGCCGCCGTGATGCCCAGCCGGCGTCCCAACTTCGGATGCCGCCGGATGAAGCCGGCGATGGGCGATTCTGGTTCTTTGACGCGTTTGCGTTTTTTCTTAGACATAGCTGTAATCCGTTCGGCGAGGTATATCGGACGGTAGCGTAGATACGAGCCGCCCGCTGTGACAGCGATTACATTGGGCGCTTCTGCATCGAGGCTTCGTCTATGCGACAATAGTGCCGGCGGGGCAAGGAGGGCGCGATGATCTTAGTGACCGGCGGTACCGGCTTTGCGGGAGCGGCGACGGTGCGAGAGCTGGCGCGGCGCGGCAAGTCCGTGGCCGTGCTCAGCCGCGACGCATCGAAGGTGGCCGCGCGCTTCCCCGGCCTGACGGTGGAGGCGCGCCAGGGCGACGTGCGCGACTCGGAGAGCCTGCGAGCGGCATTCGAGGGCATCGAGACCGTGATCAACTGCGTGCAGTTCCCCAACAGCCCGATCGAGAACAAAGGCAAAGGCTGGACCTTCGAGCAGATCGATTACCAGGGCACGGTGCGGCAGGTGGAGGCGGCGAAGGCGGCCGGCGTTCAGCGCTTCATCTACCTGAGCGGCGTCGGCGCCGCCGCCGATGCCGAGAAGCATTGGTTCGTCTTCAAGTGGCAGGCAGAGGAGGCGGTGCGGGCCAGCGGCATTGCCCACGTCATCTTCCGGCCTAGCTGGCTGTACGGCCCGGACGATGTGGCGCTCAACCGCTTCCTCGGCTTCGCCCGCTGGCTCCCGTTCGTCCCGACGTTCGGGAACGGCAAGCAGTTGATGCAGCCGCTCTTCGTCGACGACTTGGGCCGCCTCCTCGCCGACGCCGTCGAGCGCGACGATGCCATCGGCCACACGTTCGAGGTCGGCGGGCCCGAACGGCTATCGATGGACGAAGTGGTCCGCACGGCGCTGGAGGTGACCGGCCGCCGCCGCTTTATCCTCCACCAGCCGGCCGCGTTCGGAAAGCTGCTGGCGACGTTCCTCCAGCGCTTGCCCGGGCCGCCCCTCACGCCCGACGCCATCGATTTCATCACCCACGAGGCGGTGGCGGACAACTCGGCCCTGGAGCGCGTCTTCGCGCCGAAGCTGACGCCGCTGCGGGAGGGGCTGGCGACGTACCTGGGGGCCGGGAAGTAGAGCGCGAGCCAGCCTGGCGCTATCTCCGTCGTACGCTCAACGCCATTCCGGTTGGCAAGAACGACGTCAGCAGCCGCTCGTCGTCCAGGATACGCAAGCGATACGCTGCGGCTTGGTCGAGGCCGGGGATGTTCGGGTCGTGCTGGCCGAGGAAGAGGTTGGAAGTGATCAGCAGGCCGCCCGGTCGAAGCAGCCGGAGAAAATGATCGAGATCGGCCAGGTACTCGTCGGGGTCGCCGTCGGAAAAGACGAGATCGTATGGACCGGTCAGCCCGGGCAGCACCTCTGCGCCGCGTCCTTGGTGAACGGTGATGCGGTCTGCGTACCCTTCCTGCTCGAAGTGCCGCCGAGCGAACTCTCCGTGACTCCGGTCTTTTTCGATAGTTTCCACTAGGCCATCGGGCGACGAGCCGAACGCCAGCCAAAGGGCGCTGTATCCGAGGCCGCAGCCGACCTCCAGGATGCGCTTGCTGTCTACCACCGCGGCCAGCGTCCCGAGCGTAGGCCCGCTGCTCGTGGGATAGACGGTACAATCCGGCCCGTGGCGCAGGCGATGTTCCTCGGAGGCGCGATAAATGTGCGCGAATCGGTCGCGCGCTTGCGTCTGCTCGACGATCCAGGCGGCGACGGCTTTCGGGTTATCGGGTTCGCCCGGCGGGAGCGGCATCACATCCCTTCGCTAGCTCTCCTCGCCCGTGTACTGGAGGGCGGATTTCCCTTCGATGATGGTGCGTCGCCAGCCTGGGGGCGCTTTGCCCATGAGGAAGGAGACGCGCGGAATGGGTGGCAGGAGGAACGGGCGCAGATGCGCCGGCTCTACCCAATCGAACCCGCTCTCGTAGGCGAGCGCGCGCAGCTCGCTGAAGCCGCGCAGCCGCACCAGCGGTACCTCTCGCGATAGCAGGTAGTGGTTCCAGCGGTCGAGGAGTTTCGAGTTCGTCGGCGCGAACTCCCAGGCCAGGAAGAGGCCGCCCGGCTTTAGGACGCGCCGCGCCTCTCGCAGGCAGGCGCGCAGCTCGTCGTCGGTGAGGTATTTGAAGACGTGGCTGGAGAGGAGCAGATCGCAGATGTCGTTGGCGAACGGCAACGCTGTCGCCACTCCCTGGGCGAGGCGGATGGTCGGGCCGCCCTCCCGCGCCATGTCCTGCTGCGCCAGCGAGAGCATGCGCGCGGAGGCGTCGATGCCGATCGGCGGCTGCTCGAGCCGGGCGCGTTCGGCTAGTATGCGGATGACGCCGGCCCGGCCGCAGCCGATGTCCAGCACCCGCCACTCTGGGCGGATGCGCAACTCCTCGGGCAGGGTGAACGCTGCGGTGTTCACCAGGATCTGGCCGGGGACGCTCATGGCGAAGCGCATGGCGGCGGCCAGCGGCCCGCGCTTGTCTAGCCAGCGGTCGTAGCCGCGGCCGGTGCGATGTGGAGGCGAAGGTTCCATCAGTTCCATAGTATACGTCAGCCGCACGCGAGCGCCCTGCTCGACGCCACGGCGATGCGCTCCAGTCTAGCGCATCGGCGAAAAGGCTTGTCCGCCGTGTCTGCCACGGCTAGACTGGTGCCGTTGTCAGCGACAGCGAGGAGGAACCGGCCATGGCCATCGATCAAGTGACCTGGCGACGCACTCGAAAGACGGGCCTCACCGGGCACGATCCAGCTAAAGCCTTCCAGGGCTATACCTTGTACACGCCCATGGCAGGCGATGGCACGGTCTACCTGATCGACATGGAAGGCGAGGAGGTGCATCGCTGGCAGATGTCGACGCCCCCCGGACTGTACGGCTATCTCCTGCCGAACGGTAATCTGTTCTACCTGGGAAAGACGCCGGCGGAACCGGGCGCGTACTTCCCCGTTTGGCCGATCTTTAAGGGCGGCGTGATGTCGGAGGTGGATTGGCACGGCAACGTCGTGTGGGAACACCGAGACCCAGCGCATCACCATGACGCCAGGCGGACCGAAGGGGGCGGGGCCATCTACCTGACGCTGGAGCTCGTCCCGCCGGAGGTGCAGGCGAACGTGCAGGGCGGACTGCCGGGCTCGGAGCACGAGGGCCGCATGTGGGCCGACCGCATCGTCGAGGTCGACGCGGAAGGGCGCACGATCTGGGAGTGGCACGCCTGGGAGCATCTGGAGCCCGAGACGGACGTCATCACCCCAACTGATCTACGACATGAATGGTCTCACGGCAACACCGTTGCGCCGCTGCCGGGCGGCGACGTGCTGGTGAGCTTTCGCAACATCTCGACTGTCGCCCGCATCGACCGGGCGACTGGGAAGTTTGTCTGGAAGCTGGGCTGGGACGTGTTGGCCCAGCAGCACCATCCCACCCTGCTGCCCAACGGCAACGTGCTGATCTTCAATAACGGGACGCGCCGGCGGGCGAATCCGCTGACCTTCTCCAGCGTCATCGAGGTGGAACCTGAATCGGGCACAGTCGTCTGGGAGTACTGGGACCAGTCCGCCCGGTTTAGCTTCTTGAGCAGCTATATCTCGGGCGCCCAGCGCTTGCCTAACGGCAATACGCTCGTGTGCGAGGGCCAGTCGGGAAGGCTCTTCGAGGTAACGACGGAGCGAGAGATCGTCTGGGAGTACATCAGCCCGCATTTCTTCGAGGCGCCGGTCTTCGGCATGAGCAACATGATATTCCGGGCCTTCCGTTACGGGCCGGAGCATTTCCCAGAGCTTTCGCGAGGTTGATGGAGTAGTTGTTCGGCTACACGTCCAGGTTGCGTACCTGGGCGGCGTGAGCCTGGATGAACTTCTTGCGCGGCGCTACCTCTTCGCCCATGAGGCTGGAGAAGACGATGTCCGCCTCGATGGCGTTCTCGATACCCACTTGCAGCAGGGTGCGGCGTTCAGGATCCAGCGTGGTGTCCCAGAGCTGCTCCGGATTCATCTCGCCTAGACCTTTGTAGCGCTGAATGGTGAGTTTCTTGCCGTCCTTCCGCTTTTGGTAGCTCTCCAACTCTTTGTCGCTGTAGAGCCAGGCGTGCTCTTTGCCCGAATGCACCCGATAGAGCGGCGGCTGGGCGATATAGAGGTAGCCCGCGTCGATCAGCTCACGGTAGTAGCGGAAGAAGAAGGTGAGGAGCAATGTGCGGATGTGCGAGCCGTCGACATCGGCGTCGGTCATGATGATGACGCGATGGTAGCGGAGCTTGCCCAGGTCCATCTGCTCGCCGAAGCCGGTACCGAGTGCGGTGATGAGCGCTCGCAGCTCTTCGTGGGCGAGCATCTTCTCCAGCCGCGCCTTTTCGATGTTGAGGATCTTGCCCTTGAGCGGCAGGATCGCCTGGAAGCGCCGGTCACGGCCCTCCTTGGCGGAGCCGCCGGCTGACGGCCCCTCGACGATGTAGAGCTCGCAGTTCTTCGGGTCACGGTCGGAGCAGTCGGCCAGCTTGCCGGGGAGGTTGGTGCCGTCGAGCAGCCCTTTGCGCGTGACCAGGTCCCGCGCCTTGCGAGCGGCGTCGCGGGCGCGGGAGGTCATGATGCACTTTTCGATGATGCTGCGGCTTTCGGAGGGGTGCTCCGCCAGGTAGACGCTCAGCTCCTCACCCACGACGGACTCCACCTGTCCCTTGATCTCCGGGTTGCCCAGGCGGGTCTTCGTCTGGCCTTCGAACTGAGGCTCGGCCAGCTTGACGCTGATCACCGCCACCAGCCCTTCTCGCACATCCTCGCCCGTGAGGTTGGGGTCGCTGTCTTTGAGGATCTTCTGTTTGCGAGCCTGTTCGTTCAGGACGCGGGTCAGGGCGGAGCGGAAGCCGGTGAGGTGGCTGCCACCGTCGATGGTGTTGATGCAATTAGCGAACGAATATGTGCCCTCCGAAAAGCCTGTGTTGTACTGAATGGCGCACTCGACGACGGTGTCGTCCGTCTCCTTCTCGATGTAGATCGGGCGGGGGTGCACGACTTCGCGGTCTTTGTTGAGGTGGCGGACGAAGCTGGAGACGCCGCCTTCGAAGCAGAAGTTAACCTCGCGGTCATTGCGCTCGTCGACGAGCTGGATCCAGACACCTTTGGTCAGGTACGCCGCTTCGCGGAAGTGCTGGACCAGCGTTTGATAGTCATAGTTGAGCGACTCGAAGACCTTAGCATCAGGCAGAAAGCAGACGATCGTGCCGGTCTCGCTGAGTGCCTGGCCGTTCTGGTAGGGGTAGAGCGACTCCTTCACGGTGCGCACGGGCGTTGTCGCGTGGCCTCGCTCGTACTCCTGCCGGTGAATTTTGCCGCCGCGGTGCACCTCCACCCACATCTCCTGAGAGAGGGCGTTGACGACGGAGGCGCCAACGCCGTGCAACCCGCCCGAGACTTTGTACACCTGCCCGCCGAACTTACCGCCGGCGTGGAGGTAGGTCATCACCGTCTCCAGCGCTGACTTGCCGGTACGAGGGTGCTTATCGATGGGGATGCCGCGGCCGTTGTCGCGCACGTATACGTGACCGTCCGCCTGGATCGTGATCCAGATGTGGTCGCAGAAGTTGGCCATCGCCTCATCGATTGCGTTGTCGACGATTTCGAAGATGAGGTGGTGAAGGCCGCGTTCGTCCGTGCTGCCGATGTACATGCCGGGACGGCGGCGGACGGCCTCCAGCCCTTCGAGGACCTGGATATCGCTGGCGGTGTAGTCGCTGGCGCCTGATTTAGGCTTAGCTGCGCGCTGTTTCGTCTGCTGTCGAGCCAAGTTGCTCCTCGTCTATCGCGCGCTGAGCGGTTGCCGCCTGCGCGCTGGTCATGATCCGCATGTCGTGCTTGCGAGCATCCCCGAAGATCCTGTGCTGTGGGGTGGAGATGGCGGAGACGTATCCATTCCGAAGCTCAGTCTAAGTGTAGCACAGATACGAGTCTGAGTGTACACGCGGGCGGGGCGACAACAGAACATCGGGTCAGGCCCATCCTTGGCCCGACCCGATGTGACATGACCCGCGAGTGATGCTGGTGGCGGGGGGTAGAACGCGGGCCCTGCCGCCGTTGGCCCTTCTAGTGTGCCGTGTACGAGTGGCGGCCTCCATAGGCAATTCCCCTATTTGCAGTACCGCAGAGCATCGATATTCAGCGCCTAGCCGCGCTGGCGCAACCGTTGACGCCTTTTGCTGACCGATATGCTCCCGGCCCCAACGAGTACTAGCGCCAGGCCGACCCCAGCGACGGCCAGCAGCCAACGGTTGACGGTCGGATGATCCACTGGGCCGCTGCCGCTGTCCGGCAAGAAAGGAAAGGGAAATCGATCGCAGATGGGCCCAAGGATATCGGCGCCTTCGCTGGGTGACGACTCGCCGGCAGCATTGAACGCGACTACGGTGAACGTAGTGCCGTCACAGGCCTCGTTTATGTTTACCGCTGGACGGAGCGCGGATGTCGTATCGGCGGGCAAGGTGGCGACTATTTCAGGCGCTCCTCCGCCGACGGTCTTGTAGATGCGGAAGCCGTCTTCGTTATCCGAGTTGTCATCCCAGACGAGGCCCTTCCCCCCAAAATCTAAGTTGGTCGGGGCGGCGGGAGGCTGAAGGACGGGCGGTGTCGCGGTGGGGGGCTGCTGCGCATACACGGAGGCATACACGCCTCCGCCGATCAGCGCCGCGACCGCTAACAGAAACGGAGAGACGTACGCCAGCCTCCGCATAGCGCACCAACTCTAGGCTTGAGCAGCCCCTTTGTCAAGTAGTTATCGCCAACAAGCCAGAATTGATCGGTGAAATCGGTAGCAGACAAACACACGTCTGTATTCGCACTGAACTCGGCCTGGTACTGACGGCCTAACTCTTAGGTAGACTCTCGCGCCTGCGCAGGTAGAGCAGGAGCGCCGCCAGCGTCTTCGCGTCCTCGATCTCGCCCGTTACCATCATGCGCAAGGCATCCTCGAGGGGCGTGGGTACCAGCTCGATCGCCTCTTCGTCTCCCTGCAGCCGGCTCTCCGTCAGGTCGCTGGCGAGGAAGATGTGCTGGTACTCGGTGCAATAGCCCGGCGCGAGAAAAAAGCCACCCAGCCGCTCCAGCCGGCCCGGTCGATAGCCGGCCTCCTCCTGGAGCTCTCGCGCCGCGCAGACCTCGGGCGGCTCGTCGGAGTCCAGCGTGCCCGCGGGCAGCTCCAGCAGCGGCCGGGCCGCGGGGTGGCGATACTGCCGCACCAGCAGCAGCCGGTCTTCTCGGTCGAAGGCGACGATGGTGACACCGCCCGGGTGCTCCAGCACCTCGGCGGTGCGCTCGCGGCCTCCGGCGTAGCGAAGCGTGTCCGCTCGCAGCGTGAGCCAGCCGTCGTGGATGCGATGGCTGGCGACGGTGGCGGGGACCGCTATCGGCTGCTCGTGGGGCGCGGTCACGCCGGCGTCTCTTCGCTTGCGATAGAGCCGGCAGAAGGCGGCGCGGCGTCTCGGCCACCATCGCGCAGCCAGTTGAGGCGATACGCGAGACGTTCGTAGAAGCGCGTGGGCGGTTCGAGGCGGAGGAAGCGGGCGCGATGGGGGCTCTGTGCTATCTGTACCGTCTCTCCCGCCGCCAGATCCAGGTCTCGCTCGCCGTCGACGCTGAAGGTGGCCTGCTGGCTGTCTGCGAGCTGCACTTCGATGATGGCCGAAGAGGGCAGGATCACCGAATTGCGAGACGCGAGATGGGGCGCCAAGGGCGTGAGCAAGATATCGCCCGACTCGGGCGGCAGGATAGGCCCGCCCGCGGAGAGGGAGTACGCGGTGCTGCCGGTAGCCGTCGCGACGATCACGCCGTCGGCCCGATAGTCAGCGAGCGGCTGGCCATCGACGCGCACCGACAGCTGCACGGTGCGGCCCAGCGTCGCCCGGCCGATGACGATGTCGTTGAGAGCATCGTGGCGGGCCTGCGCTGCGCCTCCGGATTTCGGCGCGGAGACCTGGGCGTGCAGCATGGCGCGCTCCTCGATCCGGCCGGCGCCGGAGAGGATCTCCGGCAGCCGCTCCAGCGCTGTCGCGGCGTCCAGCTCCGTGAGAAAACCGAGACGGCCCAGGTTCACCCCCAGCAGCAGCGTCTGATGGGGGACGACGGCGCGCGCCGCCCGCAGGATGGTGCCATCGCCGCCGACGCAGAGCAACAGGTCTGTGCCGGGTACGTGACGGCGCATCGCCTCTTCGTCCCAGGCCGAGGCGATCCACGTCTCGTCGACGCTGCCGGCCGCGGCGATCAGCTCCTCCGCCACGCGACGGCCCAGCTTAGGATGATAGCAGCAGCCGATCTTCTTCATCGCGGCGCTCTCCAGAGGACGAAGAACTCGCTGTTGCCGGCAGGCCCGCGCAATGGAGAGGTCGTGAGTCCGCCGAAGCGCAGCCCCTCGCCGGCGGCCCAGGCGACGACCCGTCCGAGCACCGTCGCGTGCACCAGCGGGTCTCTCACCACACCGCCTCGTTCCACCTCGCTGCGTCGCGCCTGGAACTGCGGCTTGACCAGCGCGACGATCAGGCCCTCGGGCGCCAGCAGCCGCAGCACGGCCGGCATCACCTTCTCCAGCCCGATGAAGGAGACGTCGATTGTAGCGAGCGTCGGCGCATCGGCCTCGCCGGGCAGCGCGGTCAGATCGCGGATGTTCGTCCGCTCTATCACGGCCACGCGCGGGTCCTGGCGCAGCCGGTAAGCGAGCTGGCCGTAGCCGCTATCGACGGCGTA
>JACZYW010000214.1 GCA_022570885.1 Chloroflexota bacterium
AAACGCGCGTGACCTCCAGCAAGAGCGAGGCCAAGGCCGGTTCGACCGACTATACGCGCTTCATCATCGCCGCCGCCCAGCTCATCGTCGGCCGCATCCCCAACCTGCCCCTGCCGTGATGGTCCTGAGCCGGTCGGGGGCTCCAGGGCTAGTAGTGTACGATGCGGCACTAGCCTTCGCCGGTGCGGCCTGGTACGCGGGTGTACCGAGCGGCGCGCGCGCGATACCATAGTGGCACATGAGCCGTTCGCTTCGCTACGCCGCGCTCCTCGTCATTGCGCTGCTCTTCGTCGCCTGCGACGGCACGGGTGGCGGGCCGGAGGCGACGCCCACGGCGACGCGCGAGCCCACCCAGATACCCACGCTCGCGCCCGCGGCAACGGCGACGCCGACACCGGCCATACCCGACACGCCGCCGTCCACGACGCTCGACCTGCCGGACGGCTTCGCCGCCTACGTCATCGCCGATGGTTTCATTCAGCCCACCTCTATTGCTCTCAGCCCGGACTACCATATCTACGTCTCTGAACGGGCTGGCCCCGTCTTTCGGCTGGAGGACGCCGATGGGGACGGCGTCTTCGAGCAGAAAGTGCTCTTCGCCCACCACTTCTATCGGGTAAACGGCATCGCCTTCTCGCCTCAGGGCCAGCTTTTCGTCTCCAGCCAGCCGGAGGGCACTAGGGGCAAGATCTCTATCGTACAGGACACGGACGGTGACACGGTGGGCGACGAGATCCAGGACATCATCACTGGCTTATCAGGAAGGATCCACCAGAACAACGGCCTCGTCTTCGGGCCGGACGGTAAGCTCTACATCACTAACGGTAGCGAATGCATCGACTGCATCCTGAGGAACGAGCGCTCTGGCACCATCCTCCAGGCAAACCCGGACGGAACCGAACTCCGCATCTACGCTCGGGGCGTGCGCAACCCCTACGACCTGGTCTTCGACTCCCAGGGACGACTCTGGGCCACGGACAACGGCGAAGACCCGCCCTGCAATACTGTCGATGAGTTAAACCTGATCGAGGATGGAGGTGACTACGGCTGGCCCTACCCAGGCTGCGACGCCTTCCAGTCTGGGATCCCGCCGACGGTGGATCTGGGCCTCCATTCCGCCGCCACCGGTATCGACTATTACGGTGCCGAAGCGTTCCCATCGGCTTATCAGGGAAACTTGTTCATCACCCTTTGGGGGACCCTTCACGCTCCCCCACCTGCCGGAAGGACTTTAGTGCGAGTAACAATCGATGAAGCCGCAGGTGAGCTGGTGGGCACGTTGCAGGAGTTTGCAACCGGATTCGACAACCCTATCGACGTCGTAACAGACCGAGATGGCACACTGCTGGTGCTGGACTTCGGCTCGGGCAGCCTCTACCGCATCGTCTACACCGGCGGGTGAGAAGGGTACTGCTCATTCTTTGACTATCACTCAGGCCCGGGCCGCTCGTGTGCTCTTGGCCGCGTTCGGGCTGCCTGCCGGCTACGTGCTGAGTATGTGGATGGCCATGGCGGCGGCCTCGCCGCGCACCATGCCGCCGCCGTTCTGAGTGAGGCCCGTCTTCGCGCCTTCGACCTGCCGGTCGCCGGCCTCGCCGCGGAGCTGCAAGAAGATCTCGTAGATCTGGGCGATGCCGGTCGCGCCCACCGGGTGCCCCTTCGATAGCAGGCCGCCCGACGGGTTCACGGGGATGCGGCCGCCGATCTCGGTGATGCCTTCGTCGATGAGCCGGCCGCCCTCGCCCTCGGGGCAGAGGCCCAGCTCTTCGTAGCCAAGGATCTCGGCCGGCGCGGAGGCGTCATGCAGCTCGACGAGATCGATCTCGCGGGGCGTGACGCCGGCCTGCTCGTAGGCGCGGGTGGCCGAGCGGGTGACGATGTCGTCGTCGCCCGGCTGCATGTCCTTGCCGGAGCCGATCACCGAGGCGCGGACGAAGATCGGCTTCGTCGTCAGCTCGCGGGCTTTCTCCTCTGAGCAGAGGATAGTCGCGGCTGCGCCATCGCCGATGGGCGAGCACATCAGGCGGGTGAGCGGGAACGCCACCTCCGGCGAGTTGATGATCTCCTCCGGGGTGTAGCGCTCGCGGTACTGGGCGTGCGGGTTCAGGCTGCCGTTGTTGTGGTTCTTCGACGCCACCTTCGCGAAGTGGAGCTGCGTGGTGCCGTGGCGCTCCATGTGGTGTCGGGCGGCGGCGGCGTAGAAGTCCATGAACATGCTGCGCGACTTGCCCGCGCCCGCTCCGTCGCCCGATTTCTCGCCGTTCGATTTCTCCTTCTGCTCCTGCGCTTTCATCCCCGCCAGGATCTGTTGCATCTGCTCGACGTCCACGGCGGAGCCGATGGCGGCGAAGGAGCGGCGCTTGTCCTCGTGGTAGAGCTTCTCGACGCCCAGCGCGAGGACCATGTCGTACATGCCGGAGGCGACGTAAAGCCAGGCCAGGTGGAACGATGTGCCGGAGCTGGCGCAGGCGTTCTCGGTGTTGATGATGGGTATCTCCTGGATCCCCATCTCGCGCAGCACCACCTGGCCGCGTATACACTCCTGGCCGGTGATCAGCCCGGCCATGGCGTTGCCGACGACGGCCGCCTCCAGCGCGGACTTCTCGACTCCGGCCGACTGCAGCGCGTTATCGACCGCCTCGCGGCCGATATCCTTCATGCTGCGGTCCAGGTACTTCCCGAAGCGGGTCATCCCCGCCCCGACGACAGCTACTCGACGCATGGTTACCTCCGTTCTCGCCCGCCGCTAGGTTGCGCGGGCGCTCCCCAGCATACCGCCGCCGGCCGCGGCGCGGCAAGGGCCATGCGGCCCTCACGCTAGGATACGGCCCTGCGGGTTGAAACCCGCAGCACAGGGATACAATCGTGATACGTGTAGGGGCGACCGTCCGGTCGCCCTGGGCAGTCGCCCCTACCGTACCCGCCGCCTGCGCGTAGTGCCGCCTGCGAA
>JACZYW010000086.1 GCA_022570885.1 Chloroflexota bacterium
CCCGCGCCGCGTCCGTCTGGCGGCGCAGTCTCCCGATAGAACAGCTCGAAGCCGGTTGCGACCTGAACGCTGGGCATCGCTGCTACTGCGCGCTGCCAGCCGCCGGCGGTTCAGGCGCCGCTGGCGCCGCGGCCGGCGCTCCGCCCTTATTACCGAAGTTTTCCATAAACGACGATATGAGGTCGATCGGTATCGGAAAGATGATCGTACTGTTGCGCTCCGTCGCCACCTCGGACAGCGTCTGGAGAAATCGAAGCTGGAGCGTCGCGGGCTCAGCGGCCATGATCCGTCCCGCCTCGGCCAGCCGCTCCGCCGCCTGGTACTCACCCTCCGCGTTGATGATCTTCGCCCGCCGCTCGCGTTCGGCCTCCGCCTGGCGGGCCATCGCCCGCTGCATGCTCTGTGGCAGCTCGACGTCCTTGATCTCGACGACAGTGACTTTGACGCCCCACGGCTCCGTCTGCTCATCGATGATCTTTTGGAGGCTGTTGTTGATCTTTTCGCGCTCGGAGAGCAGCTCATCCAGTTCGGACTGGCCCAGCACGCTGCGCAGCGTCGTCTGGGCGATCTGCGAGGTGGCGCGGACGTGATCCTGCACGTTGACGACAGACTCTTCCGGCCGCAGCACGTGGAAGTAGATGACGGCGTTTACGCGCACCGTGACGTTGTCCTTTGTAATCGCTTCCTGGCTGGGCACGTCCATCGTGACCGTACGCAGGTCCACCTTCACCATCCGCTCGACGATCGGGATGATGATGAAGAGGCCCGGGCCGCGCGCGCCCTGCAGCCGTCCCAGCCGGAAGATGACGCCGCGCTCGTACTCCTGAACGATCCGAATCGCGAACGGCGCCAGCGGGATGACGAGAAGATATCCTAGCGCGGTCAGGATGCTGCTCATGAACTTTGCCATGGGTGTTCCTCCTCTTCTACTACTTTTCTCACAGTGACTGTCAGGCCGTCGATTCTCGTAACGATGACGCGATCGCCCTCCTGCACCGGCGGCCCCTCGACGCGCGCCTGCCAGCGGGCGCCCTCAAAAAACACGACGCCTTCCGGATCGATGGCGGTGCGGGCTACCGCCTCCCGCCCGACGAGCGCCTGCGGCCCCGTGTAGGCCGGCGCGCGCCGAGATTGGAGCAGCGCGCCCATCACCATCATGAAGAAGAGCGCAAGCAGCGTCGCCATGCCGTAGATCAGCCAGGGATTGACCTGAAACTCCGGGTTGCTGGAGCTGGTAAGCAGCAACCCGCCAAAAACTAGAGACACTGCTCCCCCGATCCCTAAGATTCCGAATCCGGAAACGAACACCTCCCCTGCGAACAGCGCAAAGGCGACGATGATCAGCGCCACACCGGCCCAGTTCACCGGCAGCGCCCCCAACGAGAAGAAGGCCAGCACCAGCGCGATAACGCCGAAGATGCCGGGGAAGAGGAGCCCGGGGTTGAGGATCTCGATGAAGATGGCGGTGGCGCCGAGGCTGAGCAGCAGGAAGGCGATGTTCGGATCGGCGATCAGCGACAAGAAGCGCTCGATAATCGTCCGGTTGTTGTAGACGACGCCACCGGGCGCGTCCAGCAATTCGAGCGTTACCGGCCGCGCTTCCGCGCCGACGTTCACCGTCAGGCCATCGGCCTGCTCCAGCACGTGATCGAGCGTGCGCGCCTGGAAGTCGACGATGCAGCGCTTCACGCCCTCGTCATCGATGCGGCAGGGCGGCTCCCGATCCGCCGCGACCTCGCACTCGCCGACCGCCTCGCAGGCGTTGGCCGCGAGCGCTTCCGTGACGGCCTTCTCCGCCCACTGGGCGTTGCGCCCGCGCTCCCCGGCGATGCCCCGGATCAGGGCAGCGAGGTCTTCGGTGATCTTCTCACCCAGCGTTCCCTCGATGTCCTCGCCGCCGGAGCCGACAGGGCTGGCGGCGCCGATGACGGTGCCGGGCGCCATCGCGGCGACGTGGCCGGCCATGGTGATGAACGTGCCCGCGGAGGCGGCCTGGCCGCCGGCCGGCTGGACGTAGACGATCACGGGCACGCGCGAAGAGTTGATCCGCTTGACGATCTTCGCCATGGAGGTGACGAGGCCGCCGGGCGTATCGATCTGGAGCACGACGGCACGGGCGTTCGTGCGCTCCGCTTCGTCGATGCCGCGGTCGATGTAGCCCACCATCACCGGGTCGACGATGCCGTCGTAGGTGAGGACGTGCACCGCCTCTTCGACATCGATCGATTGCGCGCAGGCGGCGAAGACGCCCAGAAGCAGCAGGCTGCCCGCCAGGGTCAGCCGCCAGCGGGAGACGCGGCGGCGGCGGGGAGCGACACGGAGTTTGAGCCTGAACGGCATGACGAACTCCTCGCTGCTATTATCGCACGTCCTCAGCGCGAACGGGCAGTTCCGAACCCTTACGAGCCAAGCACCGCCTTCATCGACTCGCCGACGGTGTCAACGATACGATCGATCTGCGCCTCCGCCGTCACCAGCGGCGGCGCGAGCAGGATGCTGTCGCCTTTCACGCGCGTGATCACGCCGCGCTCTCGCATCTCCTTCATCACCCGAGGCCCTACCTTCTGCGCCGGATCGAACGGGGCCTTCGTCGCCCGGTCCGCCGTCAGCTCCACCGCCGCCATCAGGCCCAGCCCGCGTATATCGCCGACGTATGGCAGCACAGCGAGCTGATCGAGGCCCCTGCGCAGCCTGTCGCCCAGCTCCGCCGCGCGCTGTACCAGCCCCTCGTCTTCGATGATCTGGATGTTTCGCAAGGCGACGGCGCAGGCCGTGGGATGGCCGGCGTTGGTGTAGCCGTGCATGAACTTCGCGTCCGGCGGCGAGGAGAGCATCGCCTCGTGGATGCGGCGGGAGACGATGAAGCCGGCCAGCGGCACGTAGGCGCTGGTGATCGCCTTCGCGACGGTCATGATGTCCGGCTGCACATCCCAATGCTCCAGCGCAAACCAGCGGCCGGTGCGGCCGAAGCCGGTGATCACCTCATCGGCGATCAGCAGCACATCGTAGCGGTCGCAGATCTCGCGCACGCGCGGCCAGTAGCCCGGCGTCGGCGGGATGACGCCGCCCGCGCCGTGCATCGGCTCGCCGATGACGGCCGCGACGGTGTCCGGCCCTGCGCGCAGAATCGCCTGTTCAATATCGTCCGCGCAGGCGAGCGTGCAGTCGTCGGCGCCCGCGCAGTGGCCGCAGCGATACGGATAGCACGTCTCCGCCCGCGCGAAGCCCTCCAGCAGCGGCCCGAAGCCCTCGTGGAACGGCGGCAATCCGGTCACCGCCGTCGCGCCCAGCGTGCCGCCGTGATAGGCCTCGCGCCGGGCGATGATCGTCGTCTTCTCCGGCCGCTCGCGCAGGTGCCAGTAGAACCGCGCGATCTTGAGCGCTCCCTCTACCGCCTCCGAGCCGCTGTTGCAGAAGAAGACGGCCTGCATGTCGTCGTAGACGAGCGAGATCAGCCGCTCCGCCAGTTCGATCGCCGGCACGTTGGCGAACCCGACGTAGGAGTTGGAGAAGGCCAGCTCGCCCATCTGCTGCGCGGCGACCTCTGCCAGCTCCTTCCGCCCGTGGCCGACCGCCACGTTCCAGAGGCAAGAGAGGGCATCGATGTACTCCTTGCCCTCCGCGTCCCAGAGCAACGCCCCCTCTCCCCGCACGAAGATCACGGCGTTCTCGTGATCGCGGACGTGAAACTGGGGGTGGATCTGGTAGCTCAGGTCGGTCTTACGGAGAGCTTCGATCTCTTGTTTGTTCATGCCAACTCCTTCAGCAGCTCGCGCGCAACCCGCGCTTCATCCCAGGGAAGATGCTCCGTACCGACGACGATCGATTGCTCCGTGCCCTTGCCGGCCAGCAGCACCGTATCGCCGGCGTCCGCCCGCTCGAATGCGTAGCGCAGCGCCTCGCGCCGGTCCGGCAGGCGGACGAAATCGCGTTCCTCGCTGCGGCCGGCCTCGCGCAGACCAGCCGCTATCGCTTCGATGATCGCGTCCGGGTCTTCGCGGCGGGGGTCTTCGTTGGTCAGCACGGAGAAGTCGGCCAGCTCGCCTGCCGCCCGGCCCATGCCGTCGCGCCGCGCCTCGTCCCGCTCGCCCGCGCAGCCGAAGACGGCGATCAGCTTGCCTTCCGTCACCGGCCGCAGCACCGACAGCACCCGCCGCAGCGCCTCCGGCGTCGAGGCGATGTCCACCACCACCCGAAACGGCTGGCCGGCATCGATACGCTCCAGCCGCCCCGGCACGCCGGGGAACGACTCGATACCGGCTGCGATCTGATCGAGACCGACGCCTTGCGAGTGCGCCACCGCCGCCGCCGCCAGGCAGTTGTAGACGTTGTAGCGCCCGGCAAGCTGGGTGGACACCCGCCGCGCGCCCGCCGGCGTCACCAGCCGGAACCGTACGGCGAGGCCGCTCGTCTCGATCTCCTCCGCCCGCACGTCTGCGTCAGCATCGATAGCGTACATCACTGCCGGAGCGTTGGTCAGCGAACGGAAGTAGTCCGAGGCGGCGTCGTCCGCGTTCAGCACCGCCGCCCGTGGCACATCTGCGGTCGATTCATCGCCGAGCATCTCGAACAACCGTCCTTTTGCTTTACGATACTCGTCCATGCTGCCGTGGAAGTCGAGGTGATCGCGGCTGAGCGTCGTGAAGACGGCGACATCGAAGTGGCACTCATCGACGCGGTGCAGCGCAAGGCCGTGCGAGGAGGCCTCGATCACGGCGTAATCGCGCCCGGCATCGACCATCGCCGCCAGGTGCTGCTGAACGTCCGGCGCTTCCAGCGTCGTCATGTGGCTGTCGTTGAGGACAGGATCGCCATCGCTGCGGAAAGCGACGCTGCTCAGGTAGCCCGCCGGCTTGCCCGCGCTTTCCAGCACGTGCGCGATCAGGTGCACAGTCGTGGTCTTGCCGTCCGTGCCGGTGACGCCGATCGTGCCGAGCGCACGCCCCGGCTCGCCGAAGAAGCCGGCCGCAGCTTGGGCCGACGCCCGTCGAGTGTCCGGCACGGCTACGATGCCGATCTCGACCTCCTGCCCCCGCAGTACCCCCGGCAAGCTCTCTACGGACTTGACGACGAGATCGTTCACCCTGGTACCGACGAGCTTCGGGTCCGCGTCGAAGACCTCGACGATGCGGAATCCTTGCGGGACGAACCCATCGTACGCGACGATAGCCTGGCCCAGCTTGCCTACGCCCACCAGCGCCATCGACCACGAGCGGGTGAGGCCCAGGATCTGACGCAGCTCCTCCAGCAGCCGTTTCACGTTATAGCCACGCCCCTGCTTGCCGAAGCGGCCGAAATAGCTCAGGTCCTTGCGAATCTGAGCCGGGGTCACGCCAAGCTGGATACCCAACTCCTGGCTGCTGACCACCTCTCGCCCCTGCCGCGTCAGCAGCGCTAGGGTACGCGCATAGACCGGCAACCGATCGATCACGACTTCTGGAATCTCTAAGGACACTGCGCGTTCCTCAGCTACCCGTGCCTACTTGTGATAGTGCTAACGCGCACAATGTAGCACCGGCCCCTACCGAGATCAACTATTTTGTACTGCAACAATGCATGCCCGCGGGCACGCTACCTCGCTCAGGCATTTCGCTCCGCCCACCAGCCCACGACGGGCAGCTCAAACCACTGGCCACGGGCGGCTTTGAACATCAGATAGAGCCAGACGGTCACAGCCGCGAACGCTAGCACGTTACTGACGAAGTGCAAGCCTACCAGATAGGTCGTCGCAAGGACGACCACCACGACGGCGGTGTATAGCATCGACTGGAGGGCGTGGAACCGCACGAACCGGCTCTCCCGCTCGAAGGTGAGGAGCAGCAGCCCGCTGACGATCCAGAGCAGATAGCACAACACCCCGGCTAGCCGAGGCTCCAGGCTGTTTTTAGTAGTCGCCAATACCTTCCCTCGCTTGCGATGCCAACTTGCTTTACTTGTTGTATATGTATCGGCCGCCAGCGGACGACAGCGTATTACGTTGCAGGAGTAGACATCGAAAAACCCCCCGACAGATCGGGGGGCGTAGCGTTTCGTCGGGCGGGGATTCGCTAGCTATCAGGATCGAGCTTGATCGTGGACTGGGAACCGTAGGCGAGGCCAGGTTCGCCGCCGAGTTGGGGCTTCGGTGACTCAGACTCCTCCGGCGCGTCCGGTTCCTCCTTCGGCTCTTCCGGCGGCTCTTCCGGCGGTGACGCTCCTGAGCCGGACTTGGGCGCCTGGCCAACGGGCGCGGCCAGGAAATCGGTCAGGTTATCGCCCTCAATCGTCTCCTCCTCCAGGATAAACTGCACCAGCTCTTCCAGCTTCTCCTTGTGCTCCGTCAGCACCTGCTTGGCAGTCTGGTACGCCTTGTCGATAAGCCGGCGCACCTCCTCATCGATCTCCTCAGCCACCTTCTCGCTATAGTTACGCTGCTCGGAGATCTCGCGGCCCAGGAAGATCATCTCCTCCTTGCGGCCAAAGGCGCGCGGGCCCAGCCGCTCGCTCATGCCCCACTGCGTGACCATCTGGCGGGCGATGCGAGTCGCCTGCTCAATGTCGTTCTGGGGGCCGGTCGTCATCTCGCCCAGCATCATCTCCTCGGCTACGTGGCCCGCCAGCGCAGCCGCCAGCATGTCCTGGTACTGCGAGCGAGTCATGAGATGGCGATCTTCGTCCGGAAGGTAGCGCGTGAAGCCGGCGGCCATGCCTCGGGAGACGATGCTGACCTTGTACGGATTGTCCGCGTTGGGCAGGTACCAGCCCACCAGCGTGTGGCCCGACTCATGGTAGGCGATGATCTTCTTCTCCTTGGGGCTGATGACACGGCTCTTGCGCTCGGGCCCGGCGATGACGCGGTCGACCGCCTCATTGAACTCGTCCATTTCGACTTTCTTCTTGTTGCGCCGCGCCGCGAGGATCGCCGCCTCGTTTATGAGATTGGCCAGGTCGGCGCCGGTGAAGCCGGGTGTCTGCTTGGCTAATACCATCAGATCGACATCGTCCTGGAGTGGCTTGCCTTTGGCGTGCACCTCAAGGATCGCTGCGCGGCCGCGAATATCCGGCCGGTCCAGGATCACCTGCCGGTCGAAGCGGCCCGGGCGCAACAGCGCCGGATCCAGGATGTCCGGCCGGTTGGTGGCCGCGAGGACAATGACGTTCGTGTTGGTGTCGAAGCCGTCCATCTCCACCAGGATCTGGTTCAGCGTCTGTTCCCGCTCGTCGTGGCTGCCACCCAACCCGGCGCCCCGCATCCGGCCGACGGCGTCGATCTCGTCCACGAAGACGATACACGGCGCGTTGCGCTTCGCCTGGTCGAAGAGGTCGCGCACGCGGGACGCGCCCACGCCGACGAACATCTCGACGAACTCAGAGCCGCTGATCGAAAAGAAGGGCACGCCCGCCTCGCCGGCCACAGCCCGCGAGAGGAGCGTCTTGCCTGTGCCTGGCGGTCCCAGCAGGAGCACACCCCGCGGGATGCGAGCGCCCAGGGCTGCGAACTTCTCCGGGAACTTGAGGAACTCCACCACTTCCTGCAGCTCCTCTTTCGCCTCGTCCACTCCCGCTACATCATCGAAGCTGACCGCAGGGCGGTTGCCGTCGAACGTGCGCGCCTTGCTCTTGCCAAAGCTCATCGCCTGCGCGTTGGAGCCTTGCGCTTGGCGCATGAAGAAGATCAGGATGCCGCCGATGAGGATGAGGGGGAGAAAGCTGATAAAGAGCCCCATCCAGTTGCCAAAGCTGCTGGGAGACGATACCTCCACCAGCACGCCGTCCGACCCGACATCCACGCCGGCGGCGGTCAGCAGGTCAAAGATGCTCGAGCCTTCTTCCTTGCGCGACTTGAACTCTTGGCCGTTCATCGTCACCAGCAGGTTGTTGCCGTCGACCTCGATCTTGGACACATCCCCGTCCTTAGCGGCGGCGATGACCGCGCTCAATTCCAGACGCTCCGTTCCAGCGGAGCGGCCGAAGAAGGAGTAGACGATAGCGACAACAGCTACCAGGATGAGGAGGTAGATAAAACCGTTTCGGAGCCAGCGGGAACCCATGTAACCCTCTCTTGCCGGCCGTCAGCCTTCAGGTGAGGCGACAGCCGAATACTCAGGGCGTCCTATGCAGTATATCAGAACGTAAGAGACCAGCGAAACGTTGCGCCTGGTCAGCGCACCACGCCCGAAGTAGTATCGGTCGCGCGGCTGACCTCCCTCACTCGTCCTCCTCCGAGGCGAGGCGCCCGGCCTGCGCCCAGTCCTCCTTCGCGATCTCCTGAAAGATTACAATGGTAGCGTCCGGCGTGGTGTGGGCCACATTAAACACCACCTCAGTAATCGCCCGGGCCATCTCTCGCTTCTGGGCGACGGTCCGCCCCGGCCACAGCTCAACTCGCACAATCGGCATCGCGCACCTCCTGCAACGTTCTGGGTTAGCAGGCGCATCATAGCACGGTGGTTCCCGCCGTTGACGCGCCTGCCCCTCGCAAGTTAGCATCGGATTCGAGACGCAACGTTGGGGAGGCAATGGTGACTCGTCGTGCCGGTCCAAGCCTGGGTGATGAGATCCGCGGCTGGTGCAGCGGCTACCGGCACATCGCGGGCGTGGACGAGGCCGGCCGTGGCCCCATGGCCGGGCCGGTCGTCGCCGCCGCCGTCATCCTCGACCCGCAGTACTCGGCGCAATGGTGGTCGGAGCTACGCGATAGCAAGACGCTCACCGCCCGCCAGCGTGGCCGCCTGGCCCAGCGGCTCCACGACGATGTCGCCCTCGGCATCGGCCTCGCCAGCCACGAGGAGATCGACGGGCTCGGCCTGCTGGAGGCGACCCGCCAGGCGATGCTGCGCGCGCTGGCCGTCCTCCCCTGCTCGCCCGACCTGGTGCTCGTCGATGCCCTCTCGCTGCCCGAGGAGGTGGGGGCGCAGCGCGCCATCATCCACGGCGATGCCCTCAGCGTCTCCATCGCCGCCGCATCCATCGTCGCCAAGGTAGAACGCGACCGGCTGATGGACGAGTACGACCGAACCTACCCGCTCTACGGCTTCGGCCACCACCGCGGCTACTGCACCGACGACCACATGCGCGCCCTGGCCCAGCACGGCCCCTGTCCCATCCATCGCCGCTCCTTCGCCCCCGTTCGCGACTACCTGGACAGCCAGCGCCCATGACCGAACGCCGCGCCCTCGGTGACTTCGGCGAGCGCGTCGCGAAGGCGCACCTCTGCCAACGATCCAATGATCACGGCGATCCCCGTCCTGAGCATGATACCGGTGGTACGCTTCCCCAGGAAATTGCGGCGGACGACGGCCGCCTAAGAGAAGCACCATGACGCGGTTATCATGCTGCTTCATCGGCATCGATCTGGCTTGGTCGCCCCGGAACTCGACCGGGGTCGCCGCGCTCCGGTTAGTCGGGGACCGACTGAACGTCGCAGCGTCCGGCGTACGGCAAACGAACGAGGAAATTGTGGATTTCATCCGCGAGCACATTGCTCCGACCACCATCGTCATGATCGACGCCCCGCTCGTCGTCCCAAACGAGACAGGGATGCGCCCGTGTGACCGCCTCATGACCAGCCACTTCTGGCGGCAGCACGCGGGAGCCTACCCAGCGAACCGCAACATTCTGGGGCGTTACAATAAAGGCGTCCCGCGCGGCAAGGAGCTAGGCCTGGTGCTGTGCAGCCAACTCGGATTCGCCTGGCCGCCTCCAGACGTACGTAAGATTGCCGGACAACGCGGCCGCTTCGTCTTCGAGTGCTACCCTCACCCGGCACAGGTCATTCTGTTCGGCCTTGCCCGCACGCTGAAGTACAAGCACAAGAAACAGGGATGGACGGTGGCCCGAGCCGAATTCTCCCGTTACGTTGGCTACATGCGGGCGCTTTGCTCGCCTCGCATCGAGTTGGAGGATTCGCTACTTCGCGACCTCGACGTAAGCGAGGCGAGAGGGCGCGCATACAAGGAACGCGAGGATCGCTTAGATGCCATCTTCTGCGCCTACCTCTCCGCACTGGTAACCGAGGGACGCATGGATTGCCTCGGTGATCCGCACGAGGGGAGCATCGTCCTACCGACGACACTGGAGCGTTAGGCCGCCCGAAATCTAGCACGCAGCGGGCGGCACGGCGCAAGCTGTCGGCGCGAAGCCGCCGTGTATCATAGAGCCCATGAGTACCCGCAAATCCCTCGGTGACTTCGGCGAGCGCGTCGCGAAGGCGCACCTGGAAGCGAAGGGCTACCGCATCCTCGAGACGAACTTCCGCGTGCGCGAGGGCGA
Organism: Chloroflexota bacterium; assembly: GCA_022570885.1. Taxonomy (GTDB): domain Bacteria; phylum Chloroflexota; class Dehalococcoidia; order DSTF01; family RBG-16-68-14; genus JACZTE01. The sequence goes on from JACZYW010000086.1 coordinate 10,252, forward strand.
GGTCGACATCGTGGCGCAGCAGGGGGACGTGGTCGCCTTCGTCGAGG
>JACZYW010000087.1 GCA_022570885.1 Chloroflexota bacterium
AAAGGTGGGCTCGAAAACGCAATCTGAAAGACTAGCGAAATACGATCGCTTGCTCTCAATAGAAGCTGCTCATTCCTTTTCCCAGACCGGCAAATCGACCGATTTCCGGAACCGGTGGCGGACTGTTGTACCTGTCGGCACATGCGTACTATGAATGCCATTTTCGATCGCACGTTCTTACCCGAGGCACTCTTCGAGTTTGTGGTGGTGTCCGATACCCACTACATGCTCCCGTCAGGCACGGGGGGTGCTGAATTCGAGTCGCGGCGCCTGCAGTCGGCGCGTGCGGATAGGGCGCTTCGTCTCATCGCCTCCCTGGACACTGCGTTTGTCGTTCACCTCGGCGATCTCGTCCAGTCGTATCCTGAAGAACAAGGCTTCGACCGGGCGGTAGCCGAAGCCCACGCACAGCTGGAGCGGTGCGGTGTTCGGCCCCGATTCGCTGCGGGAAACCATGACGTGGGTGACAAGCCCGACCCCACGGCGCCCATCCCGCCCGGTGAGACGGTGGTGGAGGGCATTGTGCCCGGGGTGGAGAACATCCCCCAACCGGAGCCGGGTATCTTCGAGCGCATCACTGGGGCCGCAGGGGTCGGGTTTGACAAAGGCTTCGGCCCACCCACTCAGCCGGGGGAGGGGGTCCCGCTGGCCGACATAGGCGGTGGCTTCCCACGGGGCCAGGGCACATTGGTCTTCTTCGTGCTTCTAGCCTTGGGGCTTTCCCAAGTTCTGCTTGCCCGGCTGGTGCTTCTTCCACCGATGATCGCCAATCCTGAGGTGTCCGAAGAGCAGGTTGCCCTCTTTGCCTACCCGGTTGCTTACGCTCCCGTTCTGCTCGGTCTTGTCATATCCACCCTGACGGGGCAGGGGCTGCTCGTCCTGCCGTTCTCGGCCATCGCCCTCTCCGCATTCTTTATATATCGCTCATATCTGGCAGAAAACAAGGAACAGCCACGTCGATAGGGCCGAAGGTCGGGAGGAGAAAAGCCTGGCGCCTCCTTCACCTCCGCCACTCTCACCCCGGCCGCTCGGCGACGAAGAGCGAGCGGCGCAGGAGGCCGGCCTTGATCGCCGAGAGCGATGCCTGTCGCGCTGCCAGCCGCTGGTCGAACGCCTCCGGTCCTGTCGACTTACGTATCGCATCAGCGTGACGATCGTTCGCCTCGATCAGCTTTCGCTGGAAGTGCATGAACTCGTCCGTAACGTCCCGCTCCGTGATGCCGACGAAGCCGGCGGAGCAGAGGAGTGCCTGCTGCTCAGCGCGTGAGTAGACGCTTGACGGGCCCGCTTGCCGCGCCCGCCGTCGCGCCTCGGCGGGCAGATCCGGCGCGACGAAGATAGTGTAGAAGGCCATCCGGCCGCCTGGTCTCAACACCCTGCGACATGCTCTCAACACGGAGAGCTTCCTCCCCATGCATCAGAGGGTGTCCGTATGGACGATCGCATCGAACGAAGCGGTGCGGAACGGCAGCCGGTCCGCGCTCGCGACGGCGAAGCTATAGCGCTCGCTCAGCGGCGGCTCGTTCGCCCTCCGCGCCGCTCCCCGGACGGTGCCCGGCGGGAGGTCCGTAACGACGACAGCGCAGCCGGTCTTTTCGGCGAGATAGAGGCTGGGCCAGCCAAGCCCCGCGCCGATATCGAGCAGGCGCACGCCCGGCCGCAGGCGCAACACGTCCGCCAGATCGTCGGCCTGCGCCATCGTCGTATAGCCGTTTGCGCCCACGTCTGCGCCACGGGTCTCTAGGTCGATCAGGCGGGAGGCATCGCCGCCCCACGTCTCGTAGCGATCGCCGAATCGTTTGAGGGCGGCCGCTTCGCGTTCGATCGGCGTCGGCATCAGTTCTCTCCGTTCGATGGAGGCGCGACGGCCTCGTCGCGCAGACGAGAGTACGATACGCCTCATCGCAATGCGGCGTCAACGGCGGCTTTCGTCCTCAGATGGCAAGTCGCTACAATGCAGGGCCATGAGCATCGACGCCTTCCTCCACGAGGCCGAGCGGAAGCTGGCCGGCCACAGCGCATCGCTGCCGGACGAGCTGCGCCAGGCGCTGGACGAGCTGCGCCCGCAGCTCTCGGAGGCTGACCTGCGCTCCTGGGCGGAGGAGGGGGTGGCGCTGGCAGAGCACTCGCTTCGCTCGTGGGAGGCGGCGGCCGAGTACTTTCGCGTCAGCCCGCAGGTGGTGCGCGCGCTCAGCCCGGCGGCGTTCCGTCGCTGGGTGCGCAACGGCCGTGACCTAGCCGAGCATTCGTCGGTGGTGGCCGGCGCGTACTTCCGCGCCAGCCCCCGCACCGTCGCCTACCTGGACGAAGAGCGGATGACCGAATGGGCGCGGCTGGGCCAGCGGCTCTATCGCGGCCACTGGAAGTCGATCTCCCTTGCGTCGCTCTTCTTCGCTGCCGGCCCCGGCCTGCTGCCGCTCCTCACCATGGAGCAGCTTACCCGCCTCACGTCGCTCATCGAGGCCGTCGCCGAGCGGTCGTACGAGCTGGCCTCGGACTGCCTGGACGGCTCGCCCCACCTGTTCGGCTCGCTCGAGCGAGAGGACCGCACGCCCTTCCTCACGTTCGCCGCCGCCGTCGCCGATGCGAACTGGGCCGACGTACGCATGCTCTTTCAGCGCGGGCCGTCGCTGCTGGAGCCGGTGGCGCAGGGACAACGCGCCCGGCTGCTGGCGCTGGGCGGGCAGGTGACGAACCAGCTAGGCCGCCAGGCCTTTGCGCTGTTCGCCGAAGCGACCGAGGCGCTGGCGGACGTTCCCAGCGAGGGCCACGGCGAACTGTTGGCCATGGCCGAGGAGCTCGCCGGCAGCTCGCCGGCGGCGGCGGCGGAGTTCCTCAAGAGCACGCCCCTTGTGCTGCGCAGGGTGCGAGCGGCCGACCTGCGTCGCTGGCACGCCGCCGGCCTGAGCATCCTGGAGGGCAGCCTCCCCGGGGGCGAAGCCTACTTTCGCCTGGAGTCCGGCAAGGGCGAGGAGGTGCTCCGGACGATCTCCTCTCGCGTGGAGCTGGCGCAGGTGAGCGGCGTGCTTCGGCTCTACTGCAAGGCGTTGACCGGCGCCGATATCTCCGTCAGCCCGGTGACGGCGCTGGCCGAGAAGGGCATCGGCTGGGTGTCGGAGGACCGGCCCAGCACCGAGGGCAGCACCGTGTACCTGCCGGAGCACATCGACACATACCTGGATAAGGAGCAGAACTTCGCCGTCTATAAGGTGTACTCCACCCACCAGGCCGCTCACCTGGAGTTCGGCAGCTTCTGGTTCCGCTTTAGCCGGAGGGGGAAGGTGCATCCGCGCCAACGCCATCGCGTCGAACGCGAACGGCGGCGGAAGCGGCGCGAGGCGGGAGATCGCGCCCGGCGCCGCAAGCCCGTCACCGATATGGAGCGCTTCTTCGACCTGTTCGACGACCGGCAGCTCGCCCTCGACCTCTTCACCATCCTCGAGGACGCCCGCATCGACGCGATGGTGCGGCGCGAGTACGGCGGCATCCGCCGCTCGTGGGCGCTGAGGCAGGCGGCGGAGCTGGAGCAGCGGCCGGACCCTCGCTCGTTGCCGCTGCGACAGGCGCTGCTGGAGAACCTGGTGCGGGTGAGCCTGGACGCTGAACGCGCGCTCGACTGGCCGCAGCCGCTCGCCGGCGTCCTGGCCGAGGCGTTGCGCCTGCTGCGTTCGATGCAACAGCCCGAGGCGACGGTGGAGGACGCGGCCGAGTGCACGCTGCTCCTCTACGATCTGATCGCTCGCCTCGCCAACCTGGCGCCGGAGCTGCTCGAATGGGAGGAGCAGACCGAGGAGACGCTCGGTGTGTCGCTCTCGCCCTCGGCGGGCGGCGAAGGCGAAGGCGACCCGGCGGCGCTGCCGAAAGGCGAGGAGGCCGCGTACGAGAGCCCGCAGCCCGTCGACTTCCGCGGCGACTTCAAGCCGGAGCTGGTGCAGCTCCTGATGCGGCTAAAGCTCAAGGAAGGGGAGCAGGCGCCGGACGGCCTCTCGCCGCTGACGGCGGATCAGTTGCGGGAGCTGCTGGAGAAAAGCGTGGAGATCAACGTCACGGGCATGGCGGAGGGCGACCTCGCCTCGACCATTGGCCTCTTCCTCTCGAACCTGGAGAAGGAGGCAGGCACGCCCATCCCGGACCAGAAGCTCCCGCCCAAGGATGGCACGCCGCTGGGCGAGTCGGCTGAGGAGGACGAGGGCGAGCTTCCGGCCGAGGAGAAGGTCTACCTCTACGATGAGTGGGACTTTCGCGCCGCCGACTACAAGCCCGGCTGGTGCGCCGTGCGCGAGCGGGTGCTGGAGGAGGGGACGTCGGACTTCTTCGAGCGGACGTTGCGGGAGCACGCGTCGTTGGTAGCTGAGACGGTTCGCCAGTTCGAGCTGCTGCGGCCGGATCTCTTTCGCAAGATCAAGCCCCTCTACGACGGCGAGGACTTCGATCTGGACCTGGTGATCGATTACCTGGTGGAGAAACGGGCGGGCCACGTTAGCACGGACAAGGTCTACTGGCGGCGCAACAAGGTGGAGCGCGACGTGGCCGTCGCCTTCCTGCTGGACATGAGCGCGTCGACGGACGAGGAGATCGAGAAGCGCCGGCAGCCGTACCACGATGAGCCGGACTTCGACTACGACCCGCGTCGCTACTTCCAGTGGCTGGCCCAGCGCCGCGCCCAGCAGGCGATCGCGCCGCCGAAGCGCATCATCGACCTGGAGAAGGAGAGCACCGTCCTCCTGATCAAGGCGCTGGAGACGATCGGCGATACCTACGGCATCTACGGCTTCTCAGGCTATGGCCGGGACAACGTGGAGTTCTACGTGATCAAGGACCTGGATGAGCCGTTCTCGGACCGTGTCGTCGCCCGTATCGACAAGATAGCGCCGATCCGCTCGACGCGCATGGGGCCGGCGATCCGCCACGCCACGGCCAAGCTGGACAACCACGATGCCAAGGTGAAGATCCTCTTCCTCGTCTCCGACGGCCGGCCCCAGGACCACGGCTACGGGCGCGACCGCACGGAGAAGGAGTACGCGATCCACGACACGAGGCAGGCGCTGGTGGAGGCGCGTCGCAAGGGGATCACGCCGTTCTGCCTCACCGTCGACAAGGAGGGGCACGACTACCTGGGCCAGATGTGCGAGGACATGGGCTACGAGGTGCTCGCGGACATCGAGGCGCTGCCCAGCCGCCTCCCCACGCTCTACCGGCGGCTGACGGAATAGGGCCGGGCGGCTACAGCGGGGGCGGCAGGATACGCTTGAGGGCCAGCCACAGGCGGCCCACCCACGGTGTCTGCGGTCGGTAGTCCCAGCCATACGTTCGCTGGGGCTTGATCACCACGATGGCGTCGGGGTCGTCCTCGATCTCGCTGCGGGTGCGCAGTCGAAGGTAGAAGAAGCCAGCGATAGCGCCCAGGTAGTGTCGAGACATCCTGGCCGAAAGCTCAGGCTGCTCCGGCTGGACGCTGGCGGTGCCTTTGACGGTGACGCCACGGTAGGGGGGCCGTTCGTCCTGGACGCAGAGGCTGACGCGAGGGTCGCGGCCGATGTTGCGGGCCTTGGCGCTGTTGGAGCTGGTGCGGATGTAGATGAGGTGGTCCTGGCAGAGGTACCAGACGGGGGTCTGGAGGGGTGTGCCATCAGCGTTGATGGTGGTGAGGACACCGATGTGGCGGCCGCGCAGGAAGCGTTGCGCCTGCGGCGGGAGGAGTCTATGGGGCACCGCGCTCTCCTGTCCCGGCTGTCGGGGGGTTCGCCGCTCCTGTGCAGCTAGCGCTTGGCTTGGAGGCGGCGGCTTGGCTTCGACGGAGAGTATAGCCGATACGCGAGGCGTTGTGCTGGAGAGATCGAGGCGCTCCCTAGCCGTCTACCCACGCTGTACCGGCGGCTTACGGAGTAGGGGCTAGCTATTGGGCGGCAGCGGCGGCTCGATCTTCACGTCGGCGGCCGGGTCCGTGATGTCTATCTGGAGTCGGAGCGTGAGTGGACGCTCGAATCCGAAGCAGAATGAACAGGATTCGCCCTCTTCAACACTGTATGCAACCACGATGCGCACTGGGTAACCTCCGTCTTCTGCTAACCAGGTCTCGATTAGGATGTTCTCTGGCATCACCTGATCTATTATTTCGACGTTGTCAGGCGATTGGCCGAGAACATCTCTAACGCCTGATCCCTGGGGAACCAATCCAAGAATTGCGGACTTATCAAGGCGCACCGGGAAGGCACGTACCCCATTTACGGATTGCACCTCGCCAGCTACTGGAATAAGCAGCGATTCAAAGATCAGCTGTTCCAGATAGAATCGCGGCGACGTGTATGTGCTGAGGATAAGGAGGGGATCGTTCGAGTCGCTTCCAGGAGGTATGCCAGGCTGCCAAGCGCTACCGTTTTGCCGCCACCACACCTCTTCTCCAATGACGATCACCTCGATCTGCACTGCTTCCCCGAATGCCTCTAACGACTCGACGAACGCTCCACTTAGCTGAAATGTGCCTTGAAAGCGGTCCGGTGCCTGAAAGGTGCCATCGAGTTCGGCTGTGAAATCGCCATTTCCTGATAAAACCTCCAGGTTGCTTACGAAGCTGTAGCCTGTCAGATTTGCGATTGCGTCCTGTTGGACTTCGATTAGGCCGTCGGTGACGGTGATGGACGGACCTCTAGTCTCGTCGCTGTCTCCGTTGCACGCACCGAATGCCACGAGCGACGCGATGATTGCTGCGGCTCCGAAAGACCAGCGAGTCTGGCTCATGCTTTCCTCTGTAAGCTCCGCTGCATCGCGGGGCGATGCTAGCAGCCGTACGTATCTGTGTCAACGCGCTTCGTCGCCCATCTGCTATCGTACAGGTGCGATGACCGAGGCGATTTCAGACACGAAAGCGGCCCGGACGGGCGCTCGTAAAGCGGGCGCTGCCCAGCCGCCTCCCCACGCTCTATCGCAGGCTTACGGAATAGGGTGGGGCGCTATAACGGGCAGAGGGCGTCGGGGTCGAAGTCCGGGTTCGCCCAGCCATAGTCCCACACCTCGCGGAGGCGGTCGAGATTCTGATTGGCGAAATCGGAGACCGCGTCGCAGCCTGCGGAAAGTTGGCCTGAGTAGCCCCCTTGGTTAAGGCTGATAGCGTTGCGGAAGGTCATTGCTGCCTTCCCGTGAAGACTGACCGGATAGTTCGCGATTGCAGCGCTAATCTGCTGTGCTGCGGCCTTCGTGTCGCCGAGTTTCAGGTAGCTTAGCCCCAACCGGAACGTGGAGTAAGCCGTGAGCTCTTCACGGCTGCCGAACCACGTGACTTCTTTCAGGCCCGTTCCATCTATCGCTTCTTGGTACAGGCCAACTGCCTGCTCGTAGTCGCCCTGAGAAAAGGCGTCGTCAGCGTCACGCACCTTGAAATACCGGCGGGCCGGGGGATCGTTTTCTATGCTTGTAAGGGAGAACTGCTCGCCGTCCCACCCGTAGACCTCGGTGCGCATCCGTTGCGGCCCGGCAGCCGCCGATTGGATGATGCCACCGTGCAGGACGATCTCCATGGTTCCGTCGCCGTTCGTATCCTCCACCCGCACCTCGGCCGAGGGCATCGCAATTTCGCTCGGGAACTCAGGGACGTCCGCCGACGTATCCAGACGTTTGTACTTGCCTGAATCTCCAGCGACGACAAAGACGTTCAGCGTGCAAGTGGAGGCGCCGCACCAGTTGGTGGCGTGGACTAGTTCGCCCGCGCCGTCGCCGGTAATGTCCCCAACTGACACGATCTCGCTTACAAAGGGCTGGTGGACCCCGTCTAGCCCACGCCATTGGTAGGTTACGTCGTAGCCCTTGGTGCCGCGGTCGAAGACCACTACGTTTGAGAGCAGCCCGAACGATCCCTCCGCCGTGAGCAGCACCACGATCTCATCCTCGTCGTCCGTGTCTGTATTGCCCATGACGCAGCGCTCCTCCGGCGTGAGCGGAATGTCGGGCTCGGCCATCACCAACTCCTCGATTAGCTCCTCGAGGCAGGGCGGCCCTAGCGCCGCATCGCCCGCCTCCGACAAGTAGGCCGCGATCACTTCAAGGTAGTCCGCGAAGGCGTCCGGTCGCGCGGGTATCGGTACCGTAGGCTCGCGAGTAGCCGTGGCTGCCCCCGCTGTAGGCAGCACCGTCGTCTCCGGCGTGGCCGTCGGCTGCGCCTCTCCGCCGTCGCTTGTGCAGGCAGCGGCGATGAGCGCGAAGCCGACAACGGCCAGTGCCAGCATGAGCCACCGATTGCAATATGAGCGCGGCATGCAGCACCTCCTGAGGGTCTTTGCCCGCTCCCTACGGTATCACGCCGAGCCGGTAACGAAGGCCGCCCGCTCGCGCTCGATCAAGGCTCACGGGTAGAAGAACCACGACGTAAACAAGATCTGCCTGCCGTCCGGCGACCAAGCGATGTCGGCGTACTCACGGCCGTTTGCGGAAGAGGTGGCCACTACCTTCGCCATCGCGGAGCCGTCCGCTTCTAGGACGTAGATGCCGGCGTCGCGCGGAGCTGGCACGTGAATGGCTACGCGGCTGCCGTCAGGAGACCAGGCAGGCTTCGCGAAGCGAAGATGGGACGTGACCTCGAAGCGGGCCAATTCGTGTTCCTCGCTCGTTTCTCCTGACACAAGGTATACCCCGGCGACCGCTTCGTTCGTCGGTGCGTCGAGGTCCAGCTCTCGCCAGACAGCGATCTTGCTTCCGTCCGGCGACCAGGATTCGCCCACCTGGCGGTCGATCATCTCGTCCTCCACCGGGCGTCGCGTCACTTCCCCCGTCGAAACGTCCACGGCATAGCCACGCGTGGTCGTGTTCGGAGAGCGGACGTACGCTACGCGGCCGCCCGCCGGCGCCCAGGCGAGGCTAACGTAACGGCTCTCGGGATCGGACACGGTCAGCGCGACTGTTCCACCGTCCAGCGTCGCCACCCGCACCGCATCGTCGGAGTACAGGTAGCGCCGCGCATCGGGGGCGAACCCGCCGAAATCAGAGGAGCGTGCCGGGCGCTCCGCGATGAGGAGCTGCCCGCTTCCACCCCCGGCCCGCACGAGGATGACGTCATAGGAGCTGAGGTGGCAGGCGTAGCAATCGGGTTGTTGCACTACCAGGCCCGAACCGTCCGCGAGCCATTCGGCAGTCGTGTAGATGCCCGGCGGAGTGAGCAGGCGCGACTCCCCCGACGCAACGTCCAGCACATTCGCTCCGCCTAGGCCCTCTGGCGGCACGGTCGTATACGCGATCTCCGCGCCATCCGGTGACCAGGCAAGCTCCATGATGTAGCAGGAGTTGGTGACCGCCTCATTCGGCGTCCGCTCCCCAATGTCGACGATCAGGAGCGAAAACCTACAGTCATCTTCCCCAGGCGAGGTCCCCACAAAAGCGAGCTGTGTACCATCAGGGGAGAGAGACGCCGGCCGCCTACCACGAGACGTGACCAGCGAAACCTCGTCTACCTCCCCGCCTGCCACATCGATGGTTACCAGGGCATTGTCGCTGATGGCCAAGATCCGTTGTCCATCGGGCAGCCAGCCGATCACGCGTAACGACTCGCCGGTCGTAGCATAGATCTCCACCGGCGAGGGCGACTCGGGGTCGACCAGCAGTATCTTAGATTGATGCGAAGGAGCTGAGCGGGAGGTCACGACGACTGCCAGCCGGTCGCTGCCAGGTGACCACGCCAAGCTGGCTGGGCTATCTTCCAGCTCCGCCGCCGGTTCGCCGGCCTCGCCTGTTGGCTCGGCGATATAGAGGCTCCGCCCGGAGACGAAGGCGAGCTTGCTCCCGTCCGGTGACCAAGCGACAAGCCATATCGGGCCCGTCGTGCGGTGGATCAGCACCGGCTCGCCACCCTGGTCGTCTACCACGAACAGCTCTTGCGAGTCCACGGTGGGTGGTTCGAGGCCCCGTTCTACGGCCAACTCGCGTTCGGTCGTCGCTTCCGTCTCTGGCGTGGCCGTCGGCTGCGCCTCTCCACCACCGTTGCAGGCGATAGCGATGAGCAACACGCTGGCGATGAGAGGGCCGACTGCTGAGCGTGGCATGGCCGCTCCTTCCGAGAGACGGCTCGATTATACCACGAGCGCCCTTCCGCACACGCTCATCTGCTATCGTACAGGTGCGATGACCGAGGCGATTTCAGACACGAAAGCGGCCCAGACGGGCGCTCGTAAAGCGGGCGCTACCGCGGGCGCGACGGAGGAGACCGTCGTGGTCGTGCGGCTGGGCGAGATCACGCTCAAGAAGCGCAACCGCCCGCTCTTCGTGCGACAGCTAGGCCGCAACATCC
>JACZYW010000088.1 GCA_022570885.1 Chloroflexota bacterium
TGAGTGCCTCTGGAAGGGCTTCGAAACCGATGACCTCGCTGATCAATGGGTCGATGGTGCCAGCCAACAGTTGCTGATGGAGTTCTTCACTGCAACGTCTGAGAGCTGCAGGATCCTCGCTTTGATAACCTCCCATGTGAACACCGATTACCGCATAGTTCTTCACCAGTATATGGTTTACCGGCACGGATGGGATCGTGCCACTGGCAAAACCGATGATTAACAGGCGTCCTTCCCATGCCAGCAGTCTTCTCGCCACGTCAAAGTACTCACCGCCAACAGGATCGTACACTACGTCGACGCCGCGCCCGTCGGTGAGATCCATGACGGTGCCATACAGGTCCTCGGAGTTGTAGTCGATCACCACATCTGCCCCGAGGGTGGTACAAACGCGTCCTTTTTCTACTCCACCTGCAGCGGCCAATACCCAGCACCCATGGGCTCTGGCCATTTGAACCGCTGCGGAACCGACCCCTCCGGCCGCGGCAAGGACCAGAACAGACTCGCCTGGTTGCAGCTTGGCGCGATGGTGCAGTGCGAACCAGGCAGTTCCATAGGTGACATGCATAGCGGCCGCGGTGCGACAAGACACACTTTGTGGCAGCCTGAACGCCTGTTCGGCGAGTATCGAGGCTACCTCGGCGTAACCACCCGACGTACCCAGTGTTGGCCCGAGAACGCGATCGCCAGGAACGAATTCAGTGTCATCTCCCACTGCGACTACTGTACCGGCGGCGTGCATTCCGGGGATGAAAGGAGGCGTCAGTTTTACCTGATAAATGCCCTGACACTGAAGGATGTCGGCAAAGCTGAGTTCGGTTGCTTCCACCTCTATCTGCACAATGCCCGGACCCGGTGGTGGCAGGTCCACCGTTGCCAGGTGAAGTTCATCCCACGGGTCGCCGCCCGGCGCCTGTCCGCCGCGGTCGGCCAACGCCCAGTATTCCCCGATGGCGGGCTCCGGCCCGTCCGGATCGAGCGTCGACGGGTCGCCCACGGTGCCGAAGTGCCGGAGCACCGCCAGGAAGTCGAGGAGGCCGACGGCGCGGTCGCGGTTGGGGTCGAAGAAGTCCCAGAAGTTGAGCTCGTCGCGGCGGCCGCCCAGGGTCTCGTCCGTGCCGCGCTCCTCCAGATCGGCGCAGCCGTCGTTGTCGCTGTCGACGCTCGAGGGGAAGATGCGATAGACGTTCGCCTTCACCGCCCCGCCACCGAAGCCCGCTTCGCCGTAGAGGTCGGTGAAGTAGAGGCCGTTCGAGGCGAAGGCGAGGCCGACGATGGTCGACTGCCCTGTACCCACATAGCTCACAAGTTCAGTGACGGACTCCACCTCGCCCTCGGCGGTGAGCTTGAGATCGAGGATCTTCTTGCCGTTCGCCACCGGCCCCGTTGCTAACCACGGTCCCGTGATGGCGACGAACAGGTGGGTCTCGCCCTCCGGCGATAGCAGGTGGTCGCGATCGAAGGCGATGGCGGTTGGGGAGATGACGACCATCCGGTCGAAGATGTGGAAGAGGCTCGGGTCAAGGCTCAAGTTCAGGCTTGGGTCCAGGCTATCCTGGTCGCCGTCCCAGCCGTAGCTTTCGCCCGGCACCACCTTGAGGATGCGGTCTCCCGTTAGCACGCCGTTGTCGCTGGCGTAAAGCCAGGGCTCTTCCGGATGCCAGGCCGCGCCGAACGGGTTGCGGAACCCTTTGGCGAAGACCTCGCTGGCCGGGTCCGGGTTGTCGGCCGGGATCGAGCCGTCCAGGTTCAGGCGCAGGATCTTGCCGCGCAGGTCGTTGTCGTCCAGCGCCGCGCTTGGCTCGAAGCCGTCGGAGACGTTCACGTAGAGCTTGCCGTCCGGGCCGATCGTCAGGGCGTGCACCTGATGATCGGAGTCGGCAGGGATGCCCTCGATCACCGTCTGCTGCCCCGCGGCCGTCATGCCGTCGGGCGAGCTCTCCAGGCGAAGCACCCGGTCTTTCGGCGCGCCGCTGTCCAACTCGTCCGCATAGATGAGGCTGACGAAGAGATCGCCGCTCTCGGGCTCCACGGTGATGCCGGAGACGCCGGAGGAGCCGGCGCCGGGAAACGGCTCGGCGCCGGGATCGAAGTTGAGCAGGCCGTCTGCGTAGGTCGAGACGGTGCCATTCTTCGTCAGAACGCGCACCTGTCCGTAGAGCTCCGTGACATAGAGGAACGGCGCGTCCAGGTCGTTGCCGGGATCGGGCGCGGCTGCCAGGTTCACCGGAAGGCTGAGGTCGCCGGCGAAGCGCTCGACTTCGACATCCGGCGGTACGACCTGCCAGAGATCAGTTGCGGGAGGCGTGGCATCCTCCACGATGATCCGGCCCCGTTGCGAAAACGGATGTACTTCGCAGTAGTAGAGATAGCTGCCCGGCTCCGTGAAGGTGAACTCGAACGGTCCGCCGCCGCCCGCGACGACTCCCGAGTCCCAGAGCGGTGTTGCAGTGGGGGCGTCGCAGTCGGCGCCGCACGCGGTGATGGTGTGAGGCAACACGGCGTCCCCGAAGTCCCAGAGGACGGTATCGCCGATGGCGATCACGGTATCGCAGACGCCGCCCGCGAACGTTTCGTCGCAATACCAGGCGTCGCCGACAGCGACGATGACGGTACTATTCGCCTCGACGGGAGGCGTAGACAGCGGATCGAAGCGCAGCCAGAGCATGGCCGTCGTCGCAGCGAGCGCGGCGGCTGCCAAGAGCAGCGCGGCAGGCACGAGTCGCATAGCAGTTGTTCCTCTCGATGTTTCTCCGAAGGTGGGCGCAGACTACAGCGCGAGCGGTACGTTTGTCAATGTACCGCTTCTGTTCGCCAACCGGCACGGTGGTATACTGCGGATACAGTTTGCCAGAGGAGTTGGCTCTTTGCACGGTCGTGACCTGATCTCTATCGCTGATTTCACCGCCGACGAGCTGGCCACCGTCCTTTCGACGGCGGCCCGGCTCAAACGCGACCCTGCCTGGTGCACGGACGCGCTGGCGGGACAAACGTTGGCGCTCCTCTTCGAGAAGCCGTCGCTGCGCACTCGGGTTAGCTTCGACGTGGCGATGCAGCGGCTCGGCGGCCATACGGTGTACCTCTCGCAGAGCGAAGTAGGCCTGGGCCAGCGGGAGCCGGTGGCCGACGTGGCCCACGTCCTTAGCCGCTACGTGCACGGCATCGCCGCCCGTACCTATGCCCAGGCGACGCTGCTTGAACTGGCCGAATACGCCTCCGTGCCGGTGATCAACGCCCTCTCCGACGACGAGCACCCCTGCCAGGCGCTGGCCGATCTGCTCACCGTCCAGGAGTGCAAGGGCGATGTACAGGGTGTGCGCATCGCCTTCATCGGCGATGGGAACAACGTGGCCGCCTCGCTCGGGCAGGCGAGCACGTTGGCGGGCGCCCACTTCACGATCGCCTCGCCGCCCGGCTATCTCTTGCCGGAGAAGGTGCTGATCCAGCTCGAGGCGTTCGCGAACGCCTCCGGCGGGAGCGTTCGCGCCATCCAGTCGCCCCAGGAGGCCGTGGAGGGCGCGGACGTGGTCTACACCGATGTCTGGACCAGCATGGGCCAGGAGGTGAGCTACGAGCAGCGGCGGCGCGCCTTCGCGGAGTATCAGGTGACGCCGGAGCTGATGGCGCTGGCCCGGCCGGACGCGATCTTCATGCACGACCTGCCCGCCCATCGAGGCGAGGAGACGGCGGCTGAGGTGATCGACGGGCCACAGTCGGTCGTCTTCGATCAGGCGGAGAACCGCCTGCACGTCCAACGAGCGGCCCTGCTCCTCCTGCTCGGCCAGGTGCAGGAGTAACCGGCGGTGGGCCAGTTCCGGGATGAGCTGCAGAACATCCTGGATCGAGTCGATCCTACCGATTTCCTCGACCTGTTTCTCATCGCCTTTCTCATTTATTGGATGCTGCTCCTCCTCAAAGGCACCGCCGCCATCACGTTGCTGCGGGGCGCGGCGATCATCCTGGTCGGCTTCGTCATCCTGGCTCAGACCCTGGACCTGGAGGTGCTGGACTTCGTCATCCGCAACTCGTTCGCCGGCCTGATTATCGCTGTGCCGATCATCTTCCAGCCGGAGATCCGCCGCGCGCTGGAGCGCGTGGGCCGCACCGGCATTCGCATGTGGGCCCGCCCTACCTACGACGACCTTATCGACTCGGTGACCGCGGCGGCTATGGGATTGGCCACACAGCGCCACGGCGCGCTCATCGTCTTCGAGCGGGAGACCGGCCTCCAGAGCTACATCGAGTCCGGCGTCCCTATCGACGCGACACCTTCGATCGAGCTGCTAGAGGTGATCTTCTACCCCGGCGGGCCGCTGCACGACGGCGCCGCAATCCTGCGCTCCAGCCGCGTGGTCGCCGCTGCCTGTACGCTGCCGCTATCGGAGACCCGCCTGCGCGGCGAGATGGGGTTGCGCCACCGCGCCGGCCTGGGCGTGACGGAGGGGACGGACGCCGTCTCCATTATCGTGTCGGAGGAGACGGGTAACGTCTCCGTGGCGGCGGACGGCCAGATCCACGCCCGATTGGACGAGGCAGGCCTCCGTGAGCTGCTGCCCCGGCTGTTGCACTCGCCCGCGCCACGTGAGGAAAGCTGAGCGAGGGGACGATGAGGCGCGCACTTAGCTGGCTAGGGAACGCACTGATCATGGCGGGACTCGTCGTCCGGCAGGGGATCCTCTCATTCCGCTACAATTGGGGCATCGCCCTGCTCTCGATCGTGCTGGCGCTGAGCCTCTGGATCTACGTCACCGATCGAGAGAACCCAGATGTGACCGACTGGCTGCCGTTCACGGTAGCCGTTGAGGAGGCGAATCCACCGCCGCCGGGCCGGGCCGTGTTTCCGCCTCTCCAGGAGTCGATCAGGGTGCGGGTGCGCGCTCCGGAGAGCGTGTTCGAGCGGCTGGCGGCCGAGGACTTCCGTGCGACGGTCGACCTCGCCGACGCGACGGGCGGACGGACGACGGTGGACGTGAACGTCGAGTCGCTCGAGTCGCGCGCGGTGGTCGTCGATTTCTCGCCGGAGACGCTTTCGGTAACGCTGGAGAACGTCATCGAGCGGACCGTGCCGGTGCGCACGCAGCTGGTGGGCGTGCCGCCGCGCGGGTTCGAGGCGCGCGAGATCACGGTTGAGCCGGGAGAGGCGGTGGTGACCGGCCCCGAGAGCCTGGTGAGCCGCGTGGAGGCAGTAGAGGTGGACGTGAACCTTACCGGCATCCGTAGCGACTTCGAGCAGCCGCAGCTTCTCCTCCAGGCCCGCGACGCGAGCGGCAGCGACATCCAGGGCGTGAGCATCGAGCCGGAGAGCGCGTTCGTGCGGGCCGAGATCGTACAGTTGGAGTTCAGCATAGACATCATCGTACGGCCAGACGTGAGCGGCCTCCCCGCCGCCGGCTATAACGTCACCGCTGTCCAGGCCGACCCAGCGACTGTCGTCGTCACGGGCTCTCTTGAGGTGCTCCAGGGCCTTGATGTGGTGCAGGGGATCCTCACGGAGACGGTTAGCATTGAGGGGACGACGGCCAGCGTCGTCCGGGCGGCGACGCTCCAGCTCCCCGAGGGCGCGAGCATTGACCAGACCATCGTGACGGTGCGGGTGACGATCGAGGCTGCGCGGGGCCAGTTCAGCTTCGATGTGGTGCCGCAGATGACCAACCTCGGCGCGGGGCTGAACGCTTCCATCACCCCGCCCACGGTTCGCGTTGTGCTGGAAGGCGCCGTGCCCGATCTGCGCGCGATGGGGGTGAACGCTATCCTCGCCGATATCGATCTCGACGGCCTTGGCGCCGGCGATCACGTCGTACCGGTGCGAGTGCAAGCGCCTCCAGACACCGTGCTCATCTCCATCTCGCCGCCCGAAGTGAGCGTCACGCTGAGCCTGCCATGAGCACGTCTACGCCCGCGAAGCCCGATTCTTTGGTCACCGTCCCCCGGCCGCTCGTTGCCATCGTCGGCCGGCCGAACGTCGGCAAGTCGGCGATCTTCAACCGCATGGTTGGCCGTAGGCAGGCGCTGGTGGAGGAGATATCGGGTACCACTCGTGACCGGCACTACGGCGATGTGGACTGGCGCGGCGAATGCTTCCGCCTCGTCGATACCGGCGGCCTTGCTCCGAAGGCTGAGGACGGCTACCCCGAGCTGATCCGGCGACAGGTGGAGATAGCCGTGGCGGAAGCGAACGTCATCGTCTTCGTCGTCGATGCCGTAGTGGGCGTGACGGCCGCCGATCAAGAGGTCGCGGAAGTGCTACGCCGTGTGGCCAAGCCGGTCTTTCTCCTGGCCAACAAAGCAGAAAACGACGCAAGGCGGGAGGGCGCTGTTCAGTTTTACGAGTTGGGAATGGGAGAGCCGATCCCCGTTAGCGCCTTCCACGGCACCGGCGTCTCCGAAGTACTCGATCAGGTGCTGGACGCGCTGCCACCCGCCCCCGAGGAAGCGCCGCTGGAGGCGCCGCGGATCGCCATCATTGGGCGGCCCAACGTGGGCAAGTCGATGCTGCTGAACGCCGTGCTGGGCGAAGAACGAGTGATCGTCTCGGCGGAGCCCGGCACGACCCGCGACGCGATCGACACCGCCTTCGAGTTCCAAGAGCGCTCGCTCGTGTTGGTAGACACGGCAGGGCTCCGCCGGCCCGGCAGGACGGAGCGCGGATTGGAGCAGCACGCCGCCAGCCGCGCCCGGTACGCGTTGGATCGGGCCGATGTCGCCCTCATCCTCTTCGACGCGAGCGAGGGGATCACAGCGCAGGATCTCCACATCGTCGGCTTCGCCCTGAAGTCGAAGGCGGGAGTGGTGGTGGTGGCCAACAAGTGGGACCTGATGAGCGACCGTTCGACTGAAGGATACGAACGGGCGGTGCGCAGACGCTTGCGCTTCGCGCGTTGGGCGTCCTTCCGCACCATCTCCGCCAAAGAGCAGACGGGCATCGCACCGCTGCTCGAAGAGGCGCTCAAGGTGTGCGACGAGAGGCATCGGCGCATCGAGACCGGCCGGCTCAACAGCGTCATCCAGCGGGCGGTCGTCGAGCGGGTGCCGCCCATGGTAAAGAATCGCCAGTTGAAGCTTCTCTACGTGAACCAGCCGAGCGTCGCGCCGCCTACGTTCGTCTTCTTCGTCAACGATGCGAAGCTGGTGCACTTCAGCTACCGCCGCTATCTGGAGAACGTGATCCGTGACCACTTCGGCTTCGAAGGCGTGGCCTTGCGGCTGACCTTTCGCAGCCGCAAGGAACGCCCCAGGGAACGATAGATATGTGGTGGGCCTTCCCCGCCTTCGCTGCGCTCGGCTACCTGCTGGGCTCCATCCCCAGCGGCCTCATCGTCGGGCGTCTTGCGCGCGGCATCGACGTTCGCGAGCACGGCAGCGGCAAGACCGGCTTCACGAACGTGCTGCGGACGGTCGGCCTGCGCTGGGGCGTCCTCGTGCTGGCCGCCGACCTGGCGAAAGGCGTGCTGCCCGTGCTCGTCGCCCGCTTGGTGAGCGACGATCCCTATGTGCAGACCGTGGCCGGGCTGGCCGCCATCGCCGGGCACGACTGGCCTGTCTACGTCGGCTTCCGGGGCGGGCGCGGCGTCGCGACCTCCTACGGCGTCGCGTTGGCGATGAACCCCATCGCCGCGCTGGTACTGCTGCCGGCGGCCGCCGGCCTGGTCGCCGTCACGCGCATCATGTCGACGATGTCGGTGGGGTTGGCGCCGTTGCTGGCGGTGTTGTTCGTCGTCCTGGCGGTGATGGGCATCCACCCGTGGGCCTACGCCGTCTACGGCGTCATCGCGGCGGCCCTCCTGCTTGTGCTCCATCGCGAGAACCTACGACGTTTGCTGGCCGGCACGGAACCGAAACTGGGGCAAGGGGGAGAACTCAGGGAAGGGCCGCCACCAGCCGATTCTTAAGAGGGCACGGCCACGGTTGACAACGATTTTCGGCGGCGGCTACACTTCTCCTAGAAGCCGCCGATGCGAGGTGCGCATGATCGACGATAGCTATCTGAAGGAGCTGGCCGATCCGGCAAAGCCGCTGGCCGCCTCCAAGCTGACCGAGCTCTCCGCCATGGGGCCGGAGGAGGTATCCTCGTTCCTCAGCACCTGGCTGGAGATGGCGCCTGACCGCCGGCAGCGCCTGATACAGATATTGATCGATCTGGGCGAGGATAGTGTTGAGCTGGACTTCGCCGCTGTCTTCTTCATCGCTCTGGGTGACGGCGAGGCGGAGGTGCGCCGAGGGGCCGTCACGGGCCTCTGGGAGCACGACGGGCGCGATCTGATCGATCCGCTGGTCGGCCTCCTGCAGAGCGACCCGGAGGCAGGCGTGCGGGCCGAGGCGGCGCTGGCGTTGGGCCGCTTCGTCCTCCAGGCGGAGTTCGACACGCTACGCGCCACCGACGCCGAACGGGTCGAGCAGGTGTTGCGTCGCACGGTCGACGATCTCGCGGAGGTGGTCGAGGTGCGTGGACGGGCGCTGGAGTCGCTTGGCGGCAGTAGCGAGCCCTGGGTCAGCGATCTCATCCAGGAAGCGCTCGAAAGCGCGGAGCGCAGGCTGCGGCTGAGCGCTGTCCACGCCATGGGCCGCAGCTGCAGCGCCGAATGGCTGCCCGCCTTGATCGCGGAGCTGGAGAGCGACGACCCGGAGATGCGGTTCGAAGCCGCGACGGCGTGTGGCGTCATCGCTGAGGGCGAGGCGACACAGCACCTGGCGCTGTTGCTCCGCGACGACGACGACGAGGTACGGCAGGCGGCGATCGTCTCGCTGGGCCAGATCGGTGGCCCGCAGGCGAAGGAGACGCTGGAGGAGCTGGTAGAGGAAGGCGACGAAGGGATACAGGAGGCAGCGATAGCCGCCCTTGCTGAGGTAGACTTTGCCGAAGACCCGATCGGTTTCAAAGTCCGCGACTAGCCTGCACACGCGGTGCGGGGGAAACGCTCCGGCGCCCCTCGCGTTTGATTAGAGAGTGCATGAGACGATGACCACCCTGGTACATGGAGAGGTTGTCCGCGGCAGCCGCGTGCTGCTGCGCGACAAGCGTCTGGGCGATGCCCCGGACGATTACCGCTGGCGCTGCGATCCGGAGCTGGCTCGCTACGATGCAACCCGGCCCATTACGATGGCCTATCAAGAATACCTGGCGATCTATCGAGAAGAGGTGCTCTTTCCCAACCCCTACCGGCGCAGCCTCACGATCGAGGACGAGGCGGGACAGCACATCGGCAACATCATGTACTACAACATCGACGCGATGCGCGGCGAAGCCGAGCTGGGCATCACCATCGGCGTGCCGCAGTGTCGGGGGCAGGGCTACGGCGCCGAGGCCGCGCGCCTGCTCATCGAATACCTACTGAAGCGAATGGACTTCGGCCGCGTCTACCTGAAGACGCTCGCCTGGAATCGGCGCGCCCAACACTGCTTCGAGAACGCGGGCTTCGTCGAGTGCGGGCGCACCCATCGCGGGCGCAACAGCTTCGTGCTGATGGAGTACCGCCGTGAGTGGCTGGAACCGTCCGCCGAGCAAGAAGACGGCCGCTAATAAACCTCGCAGGGACAGACCGTTAGGTCTGTCCGGCTTCTCAGCGAGAGACCGAATCGTATCTACTGCTTCGCCGCTGGCTCGATAGGGCGGCCGGGGATCTCCAGCCCGGGCGGCGGTGGCGCTGGGTTCGGCAGCCCCGCCATCAGGCGAGCGGGCACCAGTCCGCGTAGCTCATCCAGCGTCCACGCCTCCTGCTTCGTGATCGTGCGCATCGGCACCTCCTCCTGCAGCAGGGCGATGCTGCCGCCGGAGACGGCAAAGATCTTGCCGTTGATGTTCCAGGCCTCGTCCGTGCAGAGGAAGACCACCATCGGCGCCACATGATCCGGCTCTCGCATCGCCGATAGCGCGGCGCCGCGGTTCGCTCCGCCCGCGCTCTGGATGCTCGACTGCGCCCTGAGCTCGCGCGACCGCTCGGACACCGTCTGCGTCATGCGCGTGGCCGCGCCCGGCGAGATGGCGTTGCAGGTGACGCCGTAGCGGCCCAGGTCGCGCGCGACGACGCGGGTGAACCCCGCGACGCCCGCCTTCGCCGCGCCGTAGTTCGCCTGGCCGGGGTTGCCGTTGAGCCCTGAGCCCGACGAGAAGTTGATGATCCGTCCGTAGCGCTGCT
>JACZYW010000089.1 GCA_022570885.1 Chloroflexota bacterium
AGGCGATGATCGTCGTACCACTTCCAGCCTGGCGGTGACGCCATGTGTCCTTTCCGGGCAGGTCGATCTCGAAGTCATGGGCATCGTGCTTGATGGTGGCCACCCGGCGGCCGCGGGCGGCGAGCTCCGGCAGGAGCCGTTCGATCAGGCTGGTCTTGCCTGCGTTCTTGCTTCCTACGATGCAGATGGCAGTTGGCATGGCTCGTTTCCGCTCTCAGATCGCCCCCTCGGACGACTAGTCACGTTTCGCCTAGACCAGGTTGCGTGGAGCGAAGGGCATCCGCTCCCGCAGATCTGTCGTGCCGATCTTGACAACGCGGCCCCTTCCCAGCTTGAAGTTGTAGCGTAGACTGATCGGCTGGAGGCTGGTATCGGCCGACACTACGGCGTTTGCGTGCGATTTCGGGTAGTGGAAGTAGGTCCAGGTGACGCCGGGCGGAACGATGTCAGAAACATAGGCCACAGCCTCAAAGCTGCCCTGTATCTCCTCTCCCACCTGGTTGCGGACCCGGTCGCTCTCGATCCGTAGCAAGTCGCCGCTCTCGATGTCGCGGGCGGACGCATCCTCGGGGTTGATCTCCAGGAAGTTCATCGGCCAGCGCTGGATTGCGTAGGGGCGGCGTGTGAAGTCGAACAGGTTGTTCCAGAGGTGGTTGACGCGCCCGTTGGTGACCCACAGCTCGTCGCCTACGGGCGCCAGCAGGTCGTTGCGCGCCTTGACCGCGGCCCAGTCCGCCTTGACGAAGTTGGCTTTGCCGCTGGCCGTCTTGAAGGTAAGGTCTTCGTGGAGGCGCGGTGTGCCAACCAGATCACCGCCGTCGCCGCGTATTGGCGTTTGGATGCCCGTCGTGCCGAACTCCCGCAGCAGGTCGTGCCCGCGCCTGCCCTCGGCCTGCACCTTCTCCACCAGGGCAGAGAAGTCCCGGCGGCTCCCTTTGGAGGCCGCGCCTGCCTCCTCGAAGATCTCGTTGGAGTCCGCCCAGTCGAAGCCGTCGAAGCCCATCTTCCTTGCCACTTCGGCCACGATCTGCCAGTCCGGGCGCGCCTCTCCCGGCGGGTCCGCGATGCGCTCGTACAGCCTGAGGCGACGCTCGGCGTTGTTGCGGGCGAAGTTCTCCTCGCCCCACGTCGCGGCCGGCAGCACCAGGTCGGCGAATTCTGTCGTTTCGTTCTCGTAGATCTCTTGGTGGACGAGCACCATGCCGCCGTTATCGATCCGCTCCTTGAGCTGCGCGATGGCGGTTGCCGTGTCCTCGCTGGTCACCTGCGGCTCGGTCTCCAAGACCAGGCGCCGTAGCGTGTCGATGATCTGCTGAGAGCAAGCGGCCGCGCCCACCCAGTTGAGGCCGATGACCCACATGAAGCGAGTCTTGCCTTCCACGGTCCAGCGGTCGGTATCCATCTCGATCTTGTTGCCCTGGAACTCGTGGGGCGACTTGTCGATGGGGTACTTGCCGGCGCTCTGCCCCCCGCGCTGATGGCCTCCCATGCGTGAGATCGCCCGGCCCGGCCGGCCGACGGAGCCGAGGACGACGCCCAGGTTGCCGATAGCCGCGGTGTTCTCATAGTTGTGGGACCAGTAGAGCCCCTTCTCGAACAGGATGACAGTCTTTGGCCGCTCGGCCGCCCCACCTCCGGTCAGCATCTCCGCCGCCTGCCGGATCTTGTCGGCCGGCACGCCGGTGATCTGCTCCGCGCCTTCAAGCGTAAACGCGTCGTCGGATTGGAGATACGCTCTCAACCCCTCGAACGACAGGCCGAACATCCTCCTTCGCCATTTCCCATCCTGAGCGATCTCGTCCGCTGAGGAGGTGTGCTCTTCGATGAAGTCCTTGTCCTCCCAGCCCTGCTCGATGATATGGCGGACGATGGCGTTGTAGAGGGCGGTGTCGGTGCCGAGCTTGAGCTGGAGGTGGAGGCCGCCCCGCTGCTCCGCGAAGGCGGCGGTGAAGGTCTTGCGCGGGTCGACGTAGATGATCTTCGCCCCGCCGGCGGCCATCCAGGTGGTGAAGCGCACCGTCTTCGTCTCGTAGGGGTCGGAGCCGGAGATGAACAGCACGTCCGCCTCCTTGTCGTCCTCGAAGGCTGCGCTGAAGGCGTCGATGCCGGTATCGGAAAACCCCGGCACATCGTCACCCTCCGCCGGAGCGTGGTGTGGCGCGTGATTCGGGGAGCCGACCTTCTCGTAGCCGAGCTTCGTAATGGCGTAGATGTTCTCGTAGAACTGATACGAGTAGCGCTTGATGCCCCAGGCCAGCTCGCCGTGATTTTCGATGACGTGCTTGGACACCTCGGCCACGATATCGGTGGCGGCGTCCCAGGAGATAGGCTGCAGCGTTCCGCGAACCCGCAGGAGCGGGACTTGGAGCCTGTCGACCGTTGGTGTCTGGGGGTTGTAGAGCTTCTGGGCGATCGCGCCTCCCCGCACGCTGTGCGTGCCGCCTACGTTCACCACGGTGGCGTCGCCGTCCGGGATGATGATCACGTGATGCGGGCGGCCATCCACCTGCACCACGTTGTGCATGTTGGGCGAGACCCACTTGCCCGTCAACTGCTGCACGGGGAAGTCGACGCCGAGGGCGTTCTCGTCGGCGGCGGGGCCGCCTTCCTTCTCCAGCGGCCAGGTGTAGACCTTGTAGCCGCACGCTACGGGGCAGTACTCGCAGGCGATCGTGCTGACCTTCGCATCGGGCGGCGGCAGCGGAACCTGGTCGGCCGGCTCGGCGATGCCAGCGGCCAGCACTTCACTCCGGCCGGTGTCTCGCTTGCTCATGATCGTACCTCCACTCTTGCATCGCGAAGGTTACTTCCGGCTCCATAGAACAGGCCAATGACCCCCGTGGCGTAGATGTCATCACCTTCGACCAGCAGTGCAATCTGAGGCAGGTTTTGGGTTGCTTGACCCAGCACGACCATGCCGTTATGGCGCAGGTCAAAGGTGGTGAAGTGGCACGGGCAGGGGCCCATGATCTTGTGCTCATCCTTGTACTGGCCGATGAGAGGACAGCCCATGTGGGTGCAGAGATAAGAGAACGCTACGATGTCCTCTTCGGGCCCAACCCCGATCTGGGCAGCTTCGCCGAGCTTGACGACGAAATTCTGCTCGCCTCCCGCTGGATAGGCGAAGTCCACCGGTTCGCCCTGGCGCAGCTCGCTGAGCGCGGCGATCCGCTGTCTAGGGTAGCCGAGCATTACCAGGTCAGGCTCGCCATCGTCGCCGCAGCCGACGATCAGGAACGCCGCGACACCGGCCCCTGTCGCGCCTGCGGCGATGAGGAACTCCCGACGTGACCGTTCGGACGGTGGAGATAAACATATGTGCTCCCTTCGAGGCTCGTTCAGCACTGTGTGTATATTTTCACATATTAGCGTCGCCGCACATGGGCCGAATGGCCTCCAACGCGGGGGCCATTGGTAACGACGAAGATTCGCGGTGGTCTAAGTTGGTGGCGTTCAGCGGAGCACGCGGAGCGACAGTCGGAGGGTGAGAAGCGACATCTAGGGCTTCTTTTCAAGGACGGCTGAGCGGAGTCTTCAGGCCACCCCTATCTTAGGGCAGTGAGTTCGGCGAATAAGCGCTCCTTTTCGCCCCGCTAGGCAGAGAACTCGCAGTTGAGCTTCTTTGACCTGGCCGGAGGAATTTCTTAGAACGCGACGTCGCCGCGCAGGAGCTGCCGGGCGATCGTTCGGCGCTGGATTTCGGATGTTCCATCCGGGATGCGCAGCGTCCGAGCGATTCGGAAGCCCTCTTGGAATTGCAGCTCGCTGGACAGGCCGTTGGCCCCATGGATCTGGATTGCGCGGTCCATCACCCGCTGCGCCGCCTCTACCGAATAGGCCTTGGCGATGCTGATCTCCTTCACGGGCAGCCGGCCGGTGGTCGGCGCCTCATCGAGCAGCTCCGCTGTCCGGCGCACCGTCTGCTTCGTCGTAAAGATATCGATGGCGGTGTCGGCCAGCATGACCTGAATCATCTGGTGCTCGGAAAGCGCGACGCCGAACGTCTTCCGCTCTTTCACGTATTCCAGACATCGGTCGAGGGCCCACTCGGCCATGCCGAGACAACCGGCGGCAATGCTGAGCCGTCCTTCCGAGATGCCCAGCATGCCGACCCGGAACCCTTCATCAACAGTGCCCAGGATGCGGTCGTTGGGTACCCGCACGTCTTCGAGTGCGATGGTGCCACAATCGCTGGAGACGTGGCCCATCACCGGAAGCACGTTATCCACCGCGTAGCCTGGAGTGGCGGCGTCGACAAGAAAGCATGTGATGCCGCCCTTATGCTTAGCGAGGAGATCCGGGTCAGTCACGGCGAACACGACTGCATAGTCAGCGTAGGGTGCGTTGGTGATCCACTGCTTGGTGCCGCTGATCAACCAGTCGTCGCCGTCGCGGCGCGCCTTGCACTTGAGTCCCCAAACGTCGGAGCCGGCGTCCGGTTCGGTCAGGGCGAAGCAGATGGTCTTCTCTCCCGCTAGCAGCGACGGCACAACCTGCTGTCGAATGCCCTCACTCGCGTTGAGGAACATGTACGATGCGCCGTCGATGAAGCTGGAGATGAGGGGTGAGGTCAGGAACCCATTGGCCCAGCCGATGAGTAGTCTCCCCGGCCCGTACCTGCGATAGACCGCCTCCAACACGGATACTATGGCGGTGGACGGCAGCCCACCCCCGCCGATCTCCTTGGGGGCAAACATCGCGTAGAACCCTGCGTCGGCCGACTTGCGCCGGATCATGCGCCTCGCTTCGTCTATCTCATCGACCAGACGTCCGTCATCCCGAAAGAGCCGGCGTTCGTCGGCGAGGGTTGCCCGGAAGCGTTCCTCGAGCGGCAACACTTCCGATTCTATGAACGCCTGCACGCCGGCGATGATTCCGTTCACCTCGCTCTCAAGGTCCTTCGTCACCGTCGTGTTGACCATGTCTGCCTCCTGGCTTGCAAGCCTTACGTCTGATCGACGAGTGTAGGTTCATGTCGCCGCACTAAGCGGATGATCTGGCGGCTGAGCTGGGCCGTGTCCACGTGCTTGAGCAGGTAATCCGCCGCCCCCGCTTCGTGAACAGCCGCCCAGAGTTCAGGTGTCATGTAGGCAGCGAAGACGATCACCTGCGCGTCCGTCAGTTGCCCAAGCGCCTTGCAGGCATCCACCCCGTGCTGCCGGCGGCCGTGGATGTCGAGCAACACGATGTCCGGACGGGCATCCGCAAGTAGATCGGCAGCCTCCACCACACTGCCTGCGGTCCCCACAACTTCCAGGCGGTGGTCTCGGCGGAGCCGCTGCGTCAGTGCGCTGTGGACATCAGTTTGGTCATCGATGAGCAGTACCCGGACGGGTGCGGTAGCGCCGTTGACTTGCGCCTGCTGCTTCGGTCGCACCACGAGCACGGGAGCGACGCCGCTGCGGATCACCTCTGCCGTCACGCTGCCCTGCAACGTCTGGCGCAGGCCGGAGCGGCCGTGCGTGGCCATCACGACGAGGTCGAACCCGCCCTCCCGCGCGAAGTCGATCAGCTCTCTCGCTGGGTCGCCGATGCGGACAGCGCCATGCACTGGCCGCCCGGTGGTGACCAGCGGCCGGCCAGCCCGATCCAGATACGTCAGCAGCTCGCGCTCCTCGCGCTCGATGGCCTGGCCCTTCGTCTCGGCGTAGACAGCAGGTATCGCTGGCACCACGCCACCGGAGAACGACCCGCCGAGGGTGGCGAGCGGAAGCGGCCGCCGCAGTCCTTTGCGGCGCAGCCTCGTCGCTTTGGGTGGCTGGCCTACCGTAAAGAGCGTAGCTTCCTCCGCGCCGCCGTCCAGCAGCTCTGTTGCTAGAGGGATGACCTGCTCAGAGAGGCTCGATCCATCCAGCGGCACGAGTATCTTCTTGAACATACGCTCTCTCCTTGCGAGTTCTTAACGAGCCTTGCGGCTATATTGGCCTGCTACCGAGAGAAACCCATCGATGTAGCGCTTCACGTCGCTCGCCACGTCATCGATGGACAGGATCCCGATGACCCGGGCTCCGCCCACCGTGACGGGCAGGCGCCGAAGGCAGGCGTTTCGCATGATCTGGACAGCACGCTCAAGTTCCAGATCGCCTTCCACCGTGGCCGGATGGCGGTCCATGTAATCGCCGATCCTCTTCGTACTTGGATCTCCACCACACGCCAGGCACCTGACCACCAGATCCCGGTCAGTAATCACGCCGTTGATCACTCGGCCATCTGTCGTCACGACCAGGATGCCGACATCTTGGTCGCGCATCAGCTTCGCCGCGGTCTGGCATGTCTCGGAGGCTGCGATTTCGACGACTGCCGTCGTCATCACATCGCGTACCTTCATGGCTGAGCTCCTGCGTGAACCCGCATCTTTGGCGGCTTGTTGCTGTTTCGCCAGCCCCGCGTGGCCGGGCACTCATCGTTCGTACTGTGCTCAGGAGTCAATGCGAGCACCGGGGCGACGCCGCTGCGGCTCACCTCCGCTGCCACGCTGGCCTGCAGGGTCTCGCGCAGGGGCCCGCGAACATGGGTGGCCATCACGATCAGATCGAACCGGCCCGCCTTCGCGAAATCGATGATCTCCTTCGCCGGCTCGCCATATTGAACGGCGGCGCATACCGTACGTCCGGTCGCGACCAGAGGTTGTCCGGCCTGCCCCAGATAGTTCAGAAGCCTGAGCTCTTCGCATTCGCCGTCGGTCATGGCCGGCGTACCCTCGCAGAATGCCGCTCCGATCTGCTGGAGTGGCAGGCGCCGTTGCAGGCCCGCGCGACCTCTCGAAGTCCCGGGAGGCGGCTCGCATACCGTCAGGAGCGTTACTGCTTCCGCGTCCCCCTGTAGCAGCTCTTTCACGAGAGGGAGGGTCTGCTCGGAGAGGGCCGAGCCGTCCAGCGGTACCAGGATCTTCTTGAACATCGCCGTCTCTCCTTCCACATCTCCACCGAGCTCTGCATCTACACGGCGGCGTGGCAATGATGCCTTCTGACATCAGCGTACGAAGAAGAGGGGTGGCCTCCTAGGCCCAAAGTACCCGTTCGCGACGGCCAAACGGCCCTTGTTCAGACTAGGAAGCGGCTTCGCGATGTTGGAGGCTGGCGCTAGCTTTGGGGATCCTTGGGATGGCGACGGGCGATGAAGGCGGCTGCCTCTGAGCGCCGGCGGAGGTTGAGCTTGCTGAGGATGCTGCTCACGTAGTTCTTCACCGTCTTATCGCTCAGGTAGACCTCCTTGGCGATCTCCTTGTTCGTCTTGCCTTCGGCGATGATGTCTAAGATCTTTCGCTCTTGCTCTGACAGCAGCGAAAGCTCGTCGTCCTTGGCTGTGCCGGCGGTGCGTACTCGCTCCAGCACGCGCTGGGTGACCGCCGGGTCGAGGAGCGACTCGCCCCGCATCGCCCGCTCGATGGCGTCCGTCAGCGCCTGCGTGCGCGTCTGCTTGAGCAGGTAGCCGGTGGCCCCGGCCATGATAGAGGCGAAGACGGCGTCGTCATCCGCGTAGGAGGTGAGCATGATCACCTTGGTTTCGGGCCGCTGGGCGCGGATCTCGCGGCACGCCTCGACGCCGCTCCCATCCGGCAGCCGGACGTCCATGACGACGACGTCCGGCTCGGTTCGCTTCGCCTCCTCGATCGCCGAAGCAACGGAGTCGGCTTCACCCACGATAGCGAGGTTGGAGCGCCGGCGGAGGAGCGCGCGCAGCCCCTCTCGTACCACCTCGTGGTCATCGACGATCAGCACGCGAATTGGGTCCGTCATGAGGGTGCTCCTTCCTTCTCCAGCGGCAGCTCAACCGTGAGGCGGGTGCCCTCTCCCTTGGCCGACGTAACGTCTAGCCGGCCGCCGAGCGCCCCGACACGTTCTCGGATGTTGCCCAAGCCTTGGCCCGCTGTCGGCTGCGTCTGATCGAAGCCCACGCCATCGTCCGAGATGGTCAGCCGGAAGGTGCCGTTTTCCTGCTCCAATCGGGTGGTGACGGTGGCCGCCTGAGCGTGCTTTCGGACATTCGTGAGTGACTCCTGAACGACATGATACAGGGCGGTGACTTGATCCTGCGTCAGTCCCCGACAGGCATCCGGTTCTTCGATGAGGTGAACGCCCAGCAGCGTGTTCACCTGCAGCTCTTTGAGCATGGTGCCGCAGGCGCCTGCCAGGTCTGTGTCGGCGAGAACTGCTGGTCGTAGGTTGAAGATGTAGCCTCGGATATCGGCGATCGTCTGGTTCAGGTGCTGGATCGCCTTCTCGAGTTGGGGCTGTACCTGGGCCGGATCGTGCCCCAGGTCCTCCAGCGCGTTCTCCAACGTGAGGCCGGTGGCGTAGAGCGATTGGATCACCCCATCGTGCAAGTCCATGCCGATGCGATCACGCTCTTCCAGCACCGCTAAGTCCTGCACCTGGCCGTAGAGGCGGGCATTCTCGATGGCGATAGCGGCGTGAGCGGCGAAGGTGCGCAGCATCCCCTCGTCCTGGCGGGTGAAGGGCTGGCCGCCGTTCTTGTCCGTCAGATAGAGATCGCCGACGATTCGCCCCTCGTAGATGATCGGCAGACCGATGAAGCTGGTCATGGGAGGATGGTGGGGCGGGAAGCCGGAGGAATTCGGGTGCTCGGCGATGCGGTCGATCCGCAGCGTCTCGCCTTTGCGGATGACCACGCCTAGCAACCCCTCGCCTTCCGGCAGCCGGCCGATGCGCTGGCGCTCCTCCTGGCTCATGCCCGACGTCAAAAACTCGGCGATCTTCCCGTCTTCACCAAGGAGAGCCAGGGCGCCGTAGCGAGCGTCCGTCACCTCGCAGCTGAGATCGACGACGCGCTGAAGGACGGAATCGAGATCGAGATCGGAAGAGAGCGCCAGGCTCGCCTCGTTTATCGCAGCCAACTCGCGGGCGCGCAGATCGGTCTCATGCTGGGCCCGCCCCAGGACGCGGAAGACCCACGACGAAAAAGCGACGGCTCCCAGGGCGGCGAGCGCCGTAATAAGCAGGACGACGCCCACGTCGGAGAGCAGGCGGCCGGCTCCGAGCACAGCCACCGACGAGGCGGCGGCCACAAAGACCACGGGCAGCCACACACCGAGTTGCCGCCATCGGTGGATGAGATCTTCCATGCTATCCTCATTATAACCGTCTCGCCGTATGGCCGTCGCGTATGGCCAGACGCTAACAAGCTGTGGGCCGCCCAAAGGCGGCCCACAGACTCGTGCTCTCCCCTGAACGTTTAGCCCAGGAGATAGCTGGCGCCAGGGATCCGCCGGACGAACGGCAGCCGTTCGATCACGGCGTCCAGGCCCAGGATGCGGCCCGCACCGAGCGCTCCGATCACACCGAGCACCAGGATGTAGATCAGGTAGTACTCCATGAACGGGTTGTGCTCTGGCGGGAGTTGGGCGATGTAGAACATGAACATCATGGTCGCTCCCCAGAAGGCCGCCCAGCGAGTGGTGATACCGAAGACCAGTGCGAGACCGATCAGGATCTCGCCCCAGACGACCATGGGGTTGATCACGTCTAGCGCCGCTTGATTCTCGCCCAGGCTCTGGAACCAGCCGGCGAGCGGGCCCCTTGTGGCATGGACCAAGAACCCTCCGGCGCTGAACCCGTTGATCAGCTTGTCAAAACCGGCGTAGACGAAGATCCAACCCATCGTCAGGCGCATCAGCACCACGAATGGCGGAAGGATCGCGTTCGCCAGCTTTGTCGGCCAGACGCCCTCCCCGAGGCCCTGGACATGTATCTCTTCGGCTGTTGCTCTGCTCAGGATCCCACTGTGCCGTTGTTCTATCGTTGCTTGTACCACGATTCCTTTCCTCCTTTCGATGCTTCCTTTCTGCTTCCGGTCTCCGGTTCACTTTCATTATCAAGCTTGTGATGAAAGGAACAAATGGCCGAAGAGCCCAACATGGCGAGCCGAATGGCCCATTGTTTCAGCCAGACGACACCTGTCCCAACGGCCCGAATGGCAGGGCCGAATGGGTCTGGGAATTGGCTATGAGGAGCACGATACTAATAGATAGGAAGGGAGAGAACATGCCAACATTGCTGAAGAAGCTGACGAGAAGCGCCAGGGCGGGCTTCCGCTGTCGGCGGCGGCCAAGGACGAACAGAGAGGAACCAGGAACCCTTCGACTACTGGAGGAGTTC
>JACZYW010000215.1 GCA_022570885.1 Chloroflexota bacterium
GTCCCACGGCGAGACGCCGTCCGTCGACGGGGCCCGCGATGCGCGTCGTGGCGGTGCGAGTGCGACGAGGTAGTTGTTCGCCCGCTCGTCCAGCAGGTTCCCCTCGATGACGGTGCCCGGGGTGACCACGCGCACCACCTGCCGTTCGACCAGCCCCTTGCTCGTCGCCGGGTCGCTCATCTGCTCGCAGATCGCCACCTTGTACCCCTTGGCGATGAGGCGCGAGAGATAGCCGTCCAGAGCGTGGTAGGGGATGCCGGCCAGCGGCACCCGCTCGCCTTTGCCCATCGGCTTCGTGGTGAGCGTGATCTCCAGCTCGCGCGCGACGAGCTTGGCGTCGTCGTCGAACGTCTCGAAGAAGTCGCCCAGGCGAAAGAAGAGGATCGCGTGCGGGTAGCGCCGCTTGATGTCGAGGTATTGCTTTCGAATAGGGGTCACAGAGGGCGTCCTGCCTAAGAGGGGTTCGCCCTATTGTAGCCGAACGTGCCGTCGGCGCAAGGGCGCGCCGCCCGGCGATGGCGGCGATTCGTCGGAGGCCCAAGGGCGCCGGCTAGTCGTCCTCCCGCCAGCGCACCTCGTACAGCCGCACCGGCTCTTCGAAACCCTTTGCCACGAACTCACCGCGGTCCGCGAACAAGAAGCCCTTGCCGGAGCACAGTCCGCGCACCGTATCCGCGACCAATATCTCTCCGCCGTCCGCCTTCGCGGCAATCCGCGACGCCAGGATCACCGTCGCGCCGAACAGATCACCGTCCTCCTCGATCGGCTCTCCCGCGTTCAGGCCGGCACGCACAGACAACGGCTCGCCCTCGCGCTCGTCGAAGGCGCGCTGGAGAGCGACGGCACACTCGACCGCTCTGGTCACGCTTCCGAACGACGCCATGAAACCGTCGCCCATCGTCTTCACCTCGGTGCCATCGTGGGCGGCCAGCACCTCGCGGGTGATGCGCTCGTGCTCGCGCAGCACATCGCGGCCCTTCGCGTCGCCCAGCCGCTGCATCATCTCCGTGTGGCCTACGAGATCCGTGAAGAGGATCGTGCGGAGGCCGGCGGGCGCAGTCTGTGTCGATGAGGGTGGCGGCTGCACGCTAGCGCCGCCGCCCAGGAACTCTTCGATCGCCTCCAGCGCCTGTGCGTCCTCCCAATACGCGACCGGGCTGTCCGGCAAACGCACGAGCTGAGCGTTACGAACGCCGGACGCCACGAGCTGTAAGGTTTCGGAGCTGCCTCCCCGGCCCGACAATACCAGCGTCCGAGCCTCAATCTTTGAGAGGTAGGGGCTGATGTCCCACTCACCAATTACCTCTAGAAAGCGGAGGAATAGCTCCTGGCTCATACTCTCGCGGACGAACGAGGCATACTCGCCAGCTCGCCGTCCTGCAGACCAGCCCATGGTCATTTGCGCCCAGGTTTCTGTGAATACCTTCCAGTCCTTCGCTGCTAGCGACACCACCGTTCCTGTCTGCGCTTGCTGGAAGTCAGGCCCGTTGATAGGCACCCAGAAGATCAGTTGATCGACAAGCTGCCGATGTTGGGCTGCAAATGCCGCAGCCTTCATGCAATTTCCTGCCATGCCCAAGACGTTCACATGCTGGAAATCCAGACTCTTGCAGACGGCGTCCATATCGATCGCGTGATGGTGGGGGCTTATGGTCTTGTCTTGGATTTCGCGCTGGGACATGCCCTCTCCTCTATTGTCGAACCGCACGATCATACGGCTCTCCGCGAGACGCTGATACAGGCAAACAGACTTTCATCCTGGCATTCCAATGCGATGTGGCCGAATCCAAGGGGAGCTGTGATCAAGAGCGGCGTGCCACCCTCGCCCATCGTCCAGTAGGCGATGCTCACGCCGTCTTCGGTTGTCGCGTACTGAATGCGCGGCTCCATGGCGAGATCATGCTACACGATCGGGCGGCTCGCTGCGAAGGGTGAAGAGCGAAGGCAGAGCTACGCACCCGTGGCCGCGAACGACGGCCCGTCCCCGGCCGGCGTGTTGCTCCGGGGAACGGGCCGCTTGCGGCGTATGGTGTAGCGAGCTAGCGGCGCAGCTCGACGGGCGGCGCCAATTTGAATGTGTCGTGGGCTTCTCCCTAGCCGAGCCTTTCCCGGCCCGGCGGCGGCGAGGCTAGAAGGCCTCGCCTACGGAAAAATACGCGACGTGTTCAACTGGCCCACTACCATCGTTATTCGGACGCGATAGCGTCGACCACGCGCACCGCGTCCGGCGCCAGCTCGCGGCAGGCGTCGCACTTGATGCAGCGCGCCTGGTCGATGCGCCAGCCGGCGCCTTTGGCGTCGGTCGAGCCGTTCTCCTGGACGATCGCCTCGGTGGGGCAGATCGCAGCCGCCTCGGGTAGAGCAGGACTCTCCCCCTCGATCTCGTAGCGGATCAGGTCGCGACAGACGCGCGCGGGACAACGCTTGTGGATGAGATGTTCGTCGATCTCCTCGCGGAAGTACTCGGCGCTCTTGAGCATGATCGTCGGCGCCGCCGAGCCGTGCACGCAGTTCGACCACTGGAGCAGCTCGCCCAGGATATCCATCTTCCCGTAGTCCGACTCGCGCCCGTCGCCCCGGGAGATGCGGCGGAAGATCTCCACCATGCGCTGGGTGCCGCCGTGGCAGGATGTGCAGCGCCCGCACGATTCGTCCTCCAGGAACCACGAGAACATGACGTTCAGGTCGACGATGCAGGCGGAGTCGTCGATGAAGACGATGCCTCCGCCGCCCATGAGGACGCCGTGCTCGCGGAAGGCGTCCGGATCCAAGGGCAGCTTGAGGGCGATGTCCGCCGGCAGGATGCCGGTGAGGGGACCGCCCGCCTGCACCGCCTTGAGCGTGCGGCGCTCCTGCCAGGGGCCCGGATCGACCACGGCGTAGAGCGAGCGCAGGGGCAGGCC
>JACZYW010000090.1 GCA_022570885.1 Chloroflexota bacterium
CCTGTTTCGGTAGCGGCCGGTCACCCTGAGCTCTTCGCCACTGTCATTCTGAGCGGAGCGAAGAATCTGGCGGGATCAACACGACGCTATCGCAACCAGCGCCGCCGCGCGTACCAGGCCGCGCCGCCCAGGGCGGTGACGATCGCCGCCACGCCCGCCGTCGTGCCCGCGAGCAGCCCAGCGCTGCCGCCCGACGGCTGCGCCGCCGACGGCGGGCTTTCGTCCAGGTCCACGGAGATGCCGCCGACGACAACGGGCGTGCCGCCAAAATCAAAGGGCGTCGGCGTAGGTATGGGCGTCAGCGTAGGTATGGGTGTGCGTGTGGGCTTGGGCGTGGACCCAGGTGGAGGCTCGGGGATGTCCAGCGCAATGCCTATGGGAGAGCTAAGCCCCGTGGTGACGAGATCCTCTACGCCGAACCCGTCTAGGTCGGCCCGCTGGATTTTGTTGGTGCGGGAGTCCGTCCAGTACATTTTGCCTTTATGCACGTCCAATGCGATACCACGCGGATCGCTACCCTGTCCCTTATTGACCACAACTTGGAAACCACTGCCGTCAAAGTTGGCTCGTTCAATATGGCCAAGTTGCTGGGTCGTGCCGCCCGGAATGGAATGGGTCCAGTACATCTTCGTTCCATCGACATCCAATGCGATGTCAGTGGGAGCGGTAAGCCCTGTGACCAGGATCTCCACCGCGCTTCCGTCGAGATTGGCCCGCTGAATGTCACCAAGCAGCGTAGTCCAGTAAAGTTTACCTTCACTGACATCCAGCTCCGCACCATAAGGACAGCCACTGGGGGGACCGCAAGTGAGGAGCACGAAGTCCTCAACACTGGTGCCATCGAGGCTGGCACGCTGGATCTTGCCGGTCGCGTTATCTGCCCAGTACATCTTGCCGCCACTGACATCTACGGCGATACCGATCGGCCTGCCGAGCCCAGTGACCAGATCCTCCACCACCGTGCCGTCCAGGTTCGCTCGCTGGATTTTACCAGTAACCCTGTCCGTCCAATACATCTTGCCGCCGCTGACATCAAGCGCGAGACCAGCGGGCGAGGTCAGCCCCGTCGTTACCAGGTCTTCTACGCCGGTGCCATCAAGGTTCGCTCGCTGGATCTTATGCGTGCCGCTGTCTGTCCAGTATATCTTGCCGCTGGGGCTGGCCTGCGTTGTTCCAGGCGGCCGGACGCCAAGCATGACTGCCGCAACGAGCGCGGCCAGCGCGAGGATGCCGAGGATGACGAAGGTGCGTCGTGGCCGGACGGTCAGCGCCTGAAATGGAGACATGCCTGCTCCCCTCTCGGAGCCTGAGGCCTCGGCGTGAACTCAGCCGGACGACTCAGCCCGAGGGACGTCAAGGTCGAGCGGGGGGCAGCGCTTGACGGTTGCTTGGCTCACCAGTCGCTGCAATTGTAGCATCGCAGTGACGCTTGTCAAGCGAAGCTACGCACAGACGTGGAATCGAGGTGCGTCACACTTCCTTCCGGCCGACCACCGGGATCACCGCGCCGGTGATGAACGAGGCCCGCTCCGAGCAGAGGAACGCCACCGCCTCCGCCGCGTCCTGCGGCGTCGGCTCGTCGCTCGCCTCGGCGTCGCCCTCGACGAGACGGCGCGCCTGCTCCAGCGTGACGTACTCGATCGGCCCGGGCGCGACGGCGTTCACCGTGACGCCGTGGGCCAGCTCGCGCGGCCCCAGGGTGCGCACGAGCCAGTGTCGCGCCGCCTTCCCCAGCGGATAGTCGAGCGGCGCCTCCGGCGGGCCGGCGCGCCACTCGTCCGCGCGATAGCCGCCGATGAGGACGATGCGACCCCAGCCACGCTCGCGCATGCCGGGGAGCGCGGCCCGCAGCAGGGCGTAGGCGGCGTCCACCTCCTCCGCTTGCACTGCGCGCCAGTGGTCCGGGTCGATCTCGGGCAGGTCGCGTGGCTGCCACGAGCCGCCGGCGCTGCCCACCGCGATATCCAGCCGGCCGAAGTGCTTCTCGGCCACCGCCACCATCGCCTGCACGGCGTCAGCGTCCGCGACGTCGGCCTGGTGAACAAGCGCGCGACGGCCCATCGCCTCGATCGCCTGCGCCACCACTTCGGCCCGCTCGCGGCGCTGCTTGAAGTTCACGACGATGTCGGCGCCCTCGCGGGCCAGCGTCAGGGCGATGCTCCGCCCCATGCCCTCGCCGGAGGCGCCAGTCACCAGCGCAACTCGTCCCGATAGCTCCATCTCTGGCGGAAGCGTAACACGGGCGGCACCACCTGCCAACGGCGGGACGCCCTCAACCCAACCCCGCTCCCTCGCGAGGGCGAAGCAAGTTGCCAGGCGTTGCGGTCACCCTGAGCAGAGCGAAGGGTCTGGCCCGCGTTAGGCGTAGCACTCGGATTCTAGGAGAGGTCAGATTCTTCGCTCCGCTCAGAATGACAGGGGCGAAGGGCACAGCATGACCCGATGCGGTCTTTGGGCGACCGGATGGTCGCCCCTACACGCCCGTCTGCCATGCTGAGCCGTTCGGCTGAGCTCACGCCGAAGCCTGTCGAAGCGCCATCGTGAGAAAGCTGCGGGATTCATCCCGCAGGCGGGCAAAGCGCCCACCGCCCTTGCGCCCCGGCCTCTCGCGTCGCATACTGCGCCCGATGGCAGATCGACCGTTCGCAGGTAAGGTTGCGTTGATCACGGGCGGAAGCCGGGGCATCGGCCGCGCCTGTGTCCTCAAGTTCGCCGAGCTCGGCGCCGACGTGGTGGTCAACTACTCGCGCAGCGCCGACGACGCGGAGGCGACCGCCCGCGCGGCCGGCGAGCTGGGCGTGCGCGCGCTCCCTATCCAGGCGGACATGGGCGACCGCGATGCCGTGCTCGGTCTCTTCGCCAGCGTGGCGGACGAATTCGGCCGGCTCGACGTGCTGGTGAACAGCGCCGCGCGCGGGCTGGAGCGGCCGCGTGGCGCCCTCGATTCGCTGCCGAAACATCTCAAGCACACGCTGGACGTGAACCTGTTCGGCCCGTGGTTCTGCATCCAGGAGGCGGCGAAGCTGATGGCCGAGGGCGGGGCCATCGTCAACCTGCTCAGCCCCGGGGCGCAGCGCTACCTGCCGCGATACGCGCCGGTGGCGGTCTCCAAGGGAGCGCTGGCGTCGCTCACCACCTACCTGGCCGTCGAGCTGGCGCCGCGGGGCATTCGCGTGAACGGCGTCTCGGCGGGGATGGTCGAAGGCAGCGACGGCGTGCGCCTCCTGCCCAAGGAGCTCATCGAGCGCTACCGGCAGGCCGTGCCCTCCGGCCGCCTGGCGCGACCGGAAGAGGTGGCGGAGGCGGTCGCCTTCCTCTGTAGCGACGCCGCATCGATGATCGTCGGGCACGTGCTCCTCGTCGATGGCGGCTACTCGCTCATTGGCGTCACGTAGCGCGTGCTACACTAGTGCCGCTCGACGGGCGGACAGGAGGGAACGACATGAGTCCGCAGCAAGGCCATCGCTGGTTCGCCGCCGTCTACGACCGGATCGCCTCTCGCGGTGAAGCGAGGGTCTTCAAGCACATCCGGCCGCGGATCATGGGCGAGGCGCAGGGCCGCGTCCTCGAGATCGGGGTCGGCACGGGCGCAAGCCTCTCCTACTACCCGGCGGAGGCGCAGGTGGTGGGGACGGAGCCGGACCCCCACATGTTCCGCCGCGCTGAGAAGCGGCTGGCGGAGTTGGGCGTGACCAACATCGAGCTTCGCCAAGCGTCCGCTGAGGAGCTCCCCTTTGACGACGCCTCGTTCGACCATGTCGTGAGCAGCCTCGTGCTCTGCACGGTGAGCGACCAGCCCGCCGCGCTGGCGCAGGCACGCCGCCTGCTCAAGCCGGAGGGCACGTTCCGCTTCATCGAGCACGTGCGCAACGACGAGAGCCGCTTCTGGGGCACGCTGCAGGACCTGATTACGCCTGTCTGGCGCTGGTGCGGCGCGGGCTGCCACCCCAACCGGCGCACGCAGCAGGCGATCGAGGACGCCGGCTTCCGCATCGAGTGGCTGGAGCAGGTGCGCCTCGCGCCCGGCACGCCGGCGATCTACGGGGTAGCGCGGCCCAGCTAAGCATGACTTCATCCCAGGCCACCGTGGAGCTGCCCGCCCAGCGGGTACCCGTCGTCGCTCGCTGCGACGTGCTCGTCGTCGGTGGCGGTTCGGCCGGCCTGGCCGCCGCCATCGCCGCCCGCCGCCAGGGCGCCGATGTCATCCTAGTCGAGCGCTACGGCTATCTGGGCGGCCTCGCCTCCGGCGGCCTGATCGTCCTGTTGCTCACGATGGACGACGGCGCCGGCCGCCAGGTCGTCGCCGGGCTCTGCCAGGAGCTAGTCGAACGGCTGGAGACTCGCGGCGGCTGCTTCTACCCGCCGAAGGGCGACTGGGGCGACCCGAGCGCAGAGCTGATCGAGCGCTACCGGCGTTGGGGGCTGGTCTGGGGCTCCGCGCCTCACCGCGTTCGCTACTCCGTCGCCTACGACCCGGAGGAGTTCAAGCTCGTCGCCAACCAGTGGGTGCAGGAGGCCGGCGTGCGCCTCATGTACCACCGCTGGGCGTCCGACCTGGTGCTCGACGGCGACCGCATCACGCACGTCGTCTTCACGTCGAAGGCGGGGCGGCAGGCGATCGCCTGCGACACGGTGATCGACAGCTCCGGCGACGGCGACCTCTTCGCGCTGGCAGGCGAGCCGTTCGAGCTGGAGCAGGTGCATCCCTGGCTCTGGTTTCGCATGTCGGGCATCGAGGACGTGGAGGCGCTCCAGGAGGCGGGCGGCGACGGCTTCTTTCGCACCGTCCGTGCCGGCCAGGCACTCATGCCCTGGGGCGCGGCCGGCCGCATCGACCGGCGCATCGACGCCACCAACCCTGACGACCTCACCCACGCCGAGATCGAGTGCCGGCGCATGGTGATGGAGGAGGTCGATCGGCTGCCCGGCCAGACGCCCGGCTTCGAGCAGGCCTACCTCACGGACATCGCGCTCACTCTCGGCATCACCGAGTCGCGCCGCCTCGTCGGGCGCTACGTGCTCAGGCGCGAGGACCTGGATCAGCCGTTCGACGACGTGGTGGCGGTCACCGGCCACTGGACGAAGTACGGCTGCGTCTACCAGATCCCCTACCGCAGCCTGCTGCCCCAGCGGATCGACAACCTGCTGGCGGCGGGCCGCTGCATCAGCGTCGACCACCGCGCGCACCACGCGACGAAGGAGATCCCCGCCTGCTTCGCCACCGGCGAGGCCGCAGGCGTCGCCGCCGCGCTCGCGCTGCGAGCCAACCTCACGCCGCGAGAGGTGGACGTCTCGGCGCTGCAGCGGGCGCTGCTCAAGGCGGGCGCGTGGCTGCCGGACGGCGCGGACAATAGCTGACCGGAAGGCCAGGCTTAATAGCCCTGTTCAAATCTGTGCGTTTACCACGAAGCGGGCTTGGTGATTGTCCTGCCTGCGCTGTCCTTTAAGGTTATTGGGAATTGGCATTTCGCTAAGACGCTCTTGTTGATCTGTCGATAGTGATAGCTTGCGGCCTTCCTCAGGTGGCTGCTCATTGAGTCACGATGGTGAGGATTGATGACACCAACACGCTTCCCATACTTTGTTCTTACCATTTCGACCGGAAGCACAAGATCGGAATCGTTGGAGATAACGACGGCCTCGTCGAAGTGGCCGGAGAAGCAATCAACCAACAAGTGGGTCGCGATGTCAACGTCGGTTCTCTTCTCCTCCAGCCTCCATACTTGGACGTTCATCGGCGGTTTAGTGGGGTCTGGATAGGTTAGCGGGTATCGTGGGAGCATCCGAGCGTTCTTGGAGAACCAGCCATCCTTGTGGACTTCGAGATTGGGGACTGTTCGCAAGGCCCTAATGTACACATCCTGTCTGGTGGAAGCCTGTTGATCATGCGGGAAGTCCACCACAATGGCCGTGAAGTACCTGATCTTCTTGATATTCCGTCCAGGTAACAGAGTCGCGCAAAGACTTCCCAGATCAAGCCATTTATAGGGAGTGCCTTTGACGCTCCCGTGGTATAGGTTGAAGCCGTCGATATAGACGATGGTGTCCATTTGACTGCCATTCAGTTGCATTATTGCAGTATTATGAAAAGACCGCTGGATAAACCAACGGCCTTTTGCGCCCAGCCACCGAAACAGCTGGGGAGGTACCTAAGTATCGCCCGTCTAAAGGGCACAATCAAGGTCTTTTTTGGCACTCGCCAATCTCCTTGCACTAGCATACCGCCGTGTGCGTCTCTGGGGGGTCGGGGCTGGCCGTAGCAAGCTTGTCGGCCCTTCGCCTTTCAGTTTGGCCCTACTCTTCCTCCTCTACTTCGATCACTAGCTCTGCCATTGCGCGGACGGCGACGAGCCACTTTTCTAGCTGTCGCTTAGTCCACTTGCCGTCTCTAGGAAGTTGCTGCATGAGCGCAGCGATCAGTCGATAGTCAGCCCCATCATCGTCCCGAGTTGGGCGTTCCTGTATTACAGATGGTTGACCCACTTGCTCTTCGGAGGGGATGCCAGTTGGTTGCACCGCCTGGCGTCGGCGTCGCGGACGGCGCTCCGGTGGGCCGCCTTCGACAATTCCGGCCTCCCTGCAAAGACCGAGAAAGAGCGATATCATCCGTTCTCTCTGAGCTTGGGGAGCGAAGTGGCGGAAGGCGTCACTGAGGTCGATGTCGCTGTCCTTCGCCGGATCGACGACTGTGAATATTGCTCGGTATGCTTCCCGAACGACCTCGGCCAACACGGTTGAATAATCGCCAGTCGCCGCACGGCCCAAACGCTCGAAAGCCTCAGTGCGACGACCATCCTCGTCAACGAGGCCAAGGAACCGTAGCGCGGCCAGTGTCCTCGCAGCGTTGCCTGCTGGTACCCCGATACGTTCTAGCTCCTGAAGGCTCAAGGTGTCGGGCAGTCCTCGCTCCCTAAAGCGTCGGATCACCCCCAGGACGTTCGAGGTCGGGGCGTAGGGAGCCGCTTGCCTACCCTCAGCAACCATGTTACCGCACTCCTCCTTATGCTGTGCTATAGCACTATCTTATAGCACTCGCAATTGCAGCGTCAAGCGCACGGAGAAATTTGATGGCACATTCGGCAGAGATAGCGGCCGGGGTCGACAACTTGCTGGCGGCGGGCCGCTGCATCAGCGTCGACCATCGGACGCACCACGCGACGAAGGAGATCCCCGCCTGCTTCGCCACCGGCGAGGCCGCAGGCGTCGCCGCCGCGCTCGCGCTGCGAGCCAACCTCGCGCCGCGGGAGGTGGACATCTCGGCGCTGCAGCGGGCGCTGCTCAAGGCGGGCGCCTGGCTGCCGGACGGCGCGGTCAATAGCTGACCGAAAGGCCTGCACTAAATCGGCTGGAATTCCTCGCCCACTATTGCGGCTAGTCAAGAAGGCTCCGGCGAAGCGCAGCTAGCTAAAGCGTGCGTCGAGCCGGTCGAGCATCTCCCAAGTATCGATAGGGTCGCTGATCCCCAACGCCCGACAGACGTTAGGAATCTTCGGCCTTTTGCCACCTGGCCCGACCAGTTTCTCGAACGTGACCACAATTCCACCTTCGGCCTTAGCGTGGGCGATAAGCCACGGATCGGCTTTCGCCAGAAACGCCTGCGCCCACTGTGGTTCATAGTTAGCGTTCACATAATCCGCCACCTCGGTCATGCATCGAAACGCCTCGTCAGTCGGCTCGGGAAACAAGGGTGGACCTGGGCGCTCCTGGGCCCAAACGCGCAGCGGGTCGTCGTCGTAAGCGTCGCATATCTCTCTGTAGACCAAGGCTACACTAGCAATGATTCCCTCTTCCACTTTCTCCTCGATGAACGCCCAGAACTGTGGAACCCGATCGAACTTATAGGGCCCATCTTTGGGCGTCATCAGGGAATTGGAGTCCAGCCAGTATTCAGGCAACTACTCGTTTCCTTTCCCGAGCAGTTCTGCCCGCGCCTTCTCGACCGTTTGCACTCGAACGTTCAGCAGGCGAGCGGCATCGAGGCGAGACACTTGACCTTCAGCAGTAGCGGATAGCAAGGCAAACGACAGCGATGTGCTGTTCCTAGCGAAGAACAGGTTGTAGAAGTCTCCGCCGTCGCCTGAAGGTTCATGGTAGTCGTCTCTGTAGTTGTTGTAGAGGGCATCGAATTCGGATTGGGCCACCAGCTCCGTCTCGAAAGCGCGCCGGAGAATCACAAAGCGGCTAACTCGATAGTGACGGGAGAGAGCCTGAACATTGTCATGCGTTTCGGTGCTGGTATCCCAGCGATTGAGGAAGTCCGACTCCGGAACGAGAACCTCGGCAGCGATCTTGTCGCAGAAGCGCTCAATATGGTTGACCTGTTGGTCTGGCAGAAGCGCGTAGTTCAGATTGGATACCCCACTTTGGCCGATCCATAGATGAGCTAGCTCATGGGCAATCGTGAACGTTTGGGCGACTTTGTAGTCCTTCGAATTGATGAAGATGGCCGGAGCAAACTCATCGCTGAGCGCAAAACCCCTGAACTCTTCGACTGATAGGGGTCGGTGAGTATTCCCCGACACAACTCCGCTTCGGAACACTAGCACGCCAGCCGCTTCGGCCCTGCGTACAAAGGCGGTCAGAAATGCTTCCCAACTGCCAGCCCGTCGGCGCATCTCACCATCAATCCCGATGACGTTCCTAATGTCCTCAGCGATAACCCCTGGCGGCGTGTCGAGTGAATAGCGTCCAATGAACGCAACGGGCTCCGCTTCTTGCGACTCTCGGAATTCGCTGAACCATTCCTGCTTCCGGAGCACGTCAAAGAGTTGATCCAGGAAGTCAGGACTTGGGTTTTGAACGGGTGCTCCGGAGACTGTTCGAAGATCAGGTAGCTCGATCGTCAGCGATGGCGGTTCCGAGAGGAACAGATAGCCTAGCGGAACGTTGAGCACTCCAGCGATGTTCTGCGCTTGACGAAATGTCGGGTGTGCGTCCCCGCTTTCGGCCTCCCAGGATCGCACTTTGTCCGGTGACGTGCCGAGACGTTTCGCGACATCGGCCTCAGAGATGTTTCTCCGCTGGCGTGCCCATCTTAGAACCTGGTGGGTTACAAGAGCTTCAGTGGCGCGAGACATACTTTCTCCTCGTGGATGATTAACAGCGTTGTGCCCTCCGCTACCCGCAGACCGCACCCTCCGAGGCGGAGGAGACGAGGCGGGCGTACTTCGCCAGCGCGCCCCACTCGTAGCGAGGCGGGGGCGGCGTCCACGCCGCCAGCCGGCGCTGGATCTCGTCGTCGGGCACGTGTAGCTCCAGGCGGCGGTTCGCCGCGTCGATCGTGATCTCGTCGCCGTCACGCACGATGGCGATCGGCCCGCCTACCTGCGCCTCGGGAGCGATGTGGCCCACCATCAGGCCTCGCGTGGCGCCGGAGAAGCGGCCGTCGGTCACCAGCGCCACCTTGTCGCCCAGCCCCTGGCCCACCAGCGCCGCCGTCACCGCCAGCATCTCGCGCATGCCGGGGCCGCCCTTGGGCCCCTCGTAGCGGATCACGATCACTTCGC
This sequence comes from Chloroflexota bacterium, assembly GCA_022570885.1. GTDB lineage: Bacteria > Chloroflexota > Dehalococcoidia > DSTF01 > RBG-16-68-14 > JACZTE01. The sequence goes on from JACZYW010000090.1 coordinate 9,507, forward strand.
CGGCCTGGATCTCCTTGCGGTCGATGGCGGCGAAGGTGTCCTCCTCGCTGTCGAAGACGCGCGCCGGGCCGGTGTAGTCGAGGTGCGACACGCTCGCCACCTTCGCCACCGATCCCTCCGGCGCCAGGTTGCCTCGCAGGACGACGATCGTGCTGCCGCCGCTGAGCGCCTGCTCGACGGTGTGCACCACCTCGCCGTCCGGCGTCGCGTCGACCGCGGCCAGGTTCTCGGCCATCGTCTTGCCGGTGACCGTGAGGGCATCGCCGTGAAGGAGGCCGGCCTCCAGCAGCGCCTTCAGCACGACGGGCACGCCGCCCACCCGATGCAGGTCCGCCATCACGAAGCGGCCGCCCGGCTTCAGGTCGGCCAGGTGCGGCGTGCGAGCGCTGACGCGCTCCAGGTCGTCCAACGTGAGCGGCACCTGGGCTTCGCGCGCGATGGCGAGCAGGTGGAGCACGGCGTTCGTCGAGCCGCCGACGGCCACTGCCACCGCCATGGCGTTCTCGAACGCCTCGCGCGTGAGGATGTCGCGGGGCCGGACGTTCGACTCGAGCAGTTGGAGCACGGCCTCGCCCGTCCGCCGGCAGACGTCAGGCCGCGCCGGATCGA
>JACZYW010000091.1 GCA_022570885.1 Chloroflexota bacterium
AATGCCGGTGCGCTTCTCGGCAGACTGGCGCAGCTGAGGCCTCAGGTCGCCCAACTCAGCGCCGCCCTGCCGCGAGGACACCACCATGAGGATGTCCGCGACGCGCTCCACGTCCTGGACTAGCTCCGCGACGCCGTACATCAGGATGCCGCGCAGCTCCGCATAGGCGGTGCCGTCCTCCAACAGCAGGCTCACGCGCGGGTCTCGCCTCAGGTTTCGGATCTTCTGACTCTTCGTATACGTGCTCATCACGATCGCGCCGTCGTCTTCCACGGCGTACCACATGGGGACTGGGTGGGGGACGCCATCGCGGCCGATAGAGTTGATGATGATGGTGAGCGACTGGTCCAGGTATTCGCGACGCTCCTCGTCGTTCATTCGAATCTGATCGCGTCGGGACATCGTCTCTCCTCGTGAAGCCGGCTAACTCGTCATGCCGCCGAGCCCAACCAGCGCCCGGCCGTGCTCGATCTCTCCCATGTGGCGCAGACCGTGTTGGTAGACGAAGCACTCGATCACATCGAGCTTGCGGAGCGGCGCGCCCGGTCCAATCACCATAGCGCAGAAGATGTTCTGCATGTTCGGCGGTAGCTGGGGTATGACGATCTCCGCGAGCGTCTCCGCGGTAAGCGCGTCTAGCGCGGAGTCTGTACGGGCGATGACCTCCGCCTGATACGCCTTCCACGCCTCGAGGTCGGCGAACTGGAGCTGCTCCATCTCGTCGACGCTCTCCTCGCGACCCAGGCGATCGACAGTCACGCCCACCTTCGACGCCCAGCCGCCAGACTGCCAAACGTCGGGCTCGCGAAGGAGGAGCCCGCTCATCGATTGATCCTGCGCCCTGATGAAGTGGCTCAGGCTGAAGGCGATCGGCAGGACTCCAGCGCGCTCGTGATGGTTGATCTGGTCTAGGGTCATGTCGGAGACGGCGCGCTCCCAGAGCGTGTTCATCGCCCTAACCCGATTCCGAAGCGAAGCGACGAAGATGTCCGGCACAGCTATTCTCCTGCGATCGCTACCCACGGTAACGCTGTCATGGTAAAGATCTACTCTCCGGGCGCCTCGAAGAGACGGAGAGCGCCGGCCAGGCGGGCTTCAGTTGAGCCTGACGAGGGCCTCGCCGGCGGCAAGGACTTCGTCCTTGCCTTGGCCCCAGATAATGACGAGGGTGTCGCCCAGACGCAACTTGAGACCAGTTATTGGTCCTTCCTCGAGCAGAATAGCGTCGATGCCTCTGACCGTAACGTTCGTTCCTGAGTCCCAGGGCGTCGGTAGGTCAGCACCCACGGTTTCCACTTGAGCACTCACCTGGGTAATGCGGAGCTCTTGAAAGGCACCTGTGGGCACCAAGGGCGGGACACCATAGACGATGTCGACACCCTGGAAACCAAGCATAGGCCGGTCATTCCTGTACTCTTCTATCTTTTGAAGCGGCAACCCACGAAACTCGCTATCCAGGTAGTAGAGAGGAAACGCCTTGAGAGCGTTTGCTTCGGCTACCGTCAGCGTCCAGCGGCCCCGGGTAGCGCCGGTACTAGCGAGGGTTAGCGGCTCGAGAAGAGTGTTGGATACCTGGTCAAACGGCAGCCATTCCACCGTCTGGTATGAGTAAACTCTCTCCCCGGACGGAGCCAATCCACCGTCCACCGTCGATTTATAGTAGACCTCCTTGAGAAGGAGGTAGTAGTTAGCCGCGTCTAGATAGGCGACTCTCTCTCCGATCTTTTGCCCTTCATCGGTTACGTCGGTGCGGATCGTTTCTACTTGTCTGCCGTCCAAGATCGCCTCTCCGCTTTGTGCTCCCAAGGACAGCGCCCGATACGACCCCCACAATTCGTTCTCGATCGTGTTGAGCCACATTGTGTCCTGGTCGGGCGCCTCTTGTCTAAAGAACTGCCCCCCAGAAAACGTAGTCAACATTGTGCCGCTGCGCACCTGTACCTCAGACGCGGAGCCGTCACCGGAACTGTTTTCTACCCTTGCCCTGAAGCCGGTGATGTCGATCCAGTATTCCCTCTCTTCTGTGTCCTGAACCGTTCCGTCCGCTCCACGGGTCTCAATCGTCATCTTCACGTGCAGCACTCCCTGGCGGTCGATCGCCGGGATGACCCTCCCTCGTGAGACCGCAAGGGCTCCTTGGGCGTCTGTCAGTGTCAGATCGGCGAACTGTCCTTGCGGGGGCTGGGTCTCAACGCCGCCGTCGCGGAGCAGGAGGAAGGCGAGCAAGGCGAGGCTGCCCAGCGCGAGCACCACGAGTCCGCCAGCAAGCCGCCTTCTCCTTGCCATGGCGAGCTAAGGATAAGCGATCAGCGAGCGAATTGCACTAGCCGGTGCTCAGCCTGGCCGTCTTTGATGACTCGAACGTCAGGGTATCCCACGATGCGCACGGTCGACCGGCCGCACGTGGGGCAGGGCCGAAGCGATCATCGGCAGCCTCGAGTACGCGGCGGAGCGCGGTTGGCTGTGGTTGCGAAGGCGCAATTTCACTGCGATCGCTACCCACGGTAACGCTGTCATGGTCGCGCAGTGTGCGACGATCAGCGCTCGGCTGGCGGGACGTTCTGGTCGGCGCTCGTGCGATGCGGGAACCGCTCCGCAGGGATGGTGCCCATCTTGCCTGCCTGGTAGTCCTGGACCGCCTGGGCGATCTCCTCTTTCGTGTTCATCACGAACGGGCCGTACCGCGTGACCTGCTCCCGTATCGGCAGGCCGCCGAGGACGAGCACCTCCCAGCCGGTTGGCGAGCTTGCCGGCTGCGCTTCCGCCGCGCGGATCCTCATCGCATCGCCCGGGCCGAAGACGGCAAGCTGCCCCTCATCGAGCGGCTGCTGCTCCACGCCAACGTGCCCGCGCCCGGAGAGGACGTACACGAGCGCGTTGAAGTCGCGCGGCCAGGGAATCGACACACCCGCGCCGGGAGCGACCGTGGCGTGCAGATAGGTGATCGGCGTATGGGTGACGCCGGGACCCCGGTGCCCTGCGAGCTCACCGGCGATCACGCGCACGAGCGATGAGCCGTCGTCGTTCGATAACAGCGTGACATCGTCCGCTTCGATGTCCTGATACGCCGGAGGGATCATCTTTTGCGCAGCGGGCAGGTTCACCCAGAGCTGCACGCCGTGGAACAGCCCGCCCGCGACGACGAGGCTCTCGGGCGGCGTCTCGATGTGCTGGATCCCGCCTCCAGCCGTCATCCATTGCGTCGCGCCGTCGGTGATCAGTCCGCCGCCACCAGTGGTGTCGTGATGCTCGAACGCGCCGTCGATCATATACGTCACGGTCTCGAAGCCACGGTGCGGATGCCAGGGGGTGCCCTTCGCCTCGCCTGGTGCGTACTCCACGGCGCCCATGTGGTCCAGCAGGAGAAACGGGTCGGCGAGGGCGAGCATGGGGCCGGGGAACGAGCGACGCACAACAAAGCCTTCGCCCTCCAACTGCCGGTGCGCTGTCACCACCTGGGCGACCGGACGCCAGCGGGTCTCCTTCTCCGGTAGCGCGGGAAGGCGCGGCAGCGTAAGCGTGTCCGCGGTCACTGCAGGCATCTCGAGTCCTTACTCTCTTTTGAGGGTGCTCGTTCTATAACAAGTATATCGAGAAACCGCATCGTTCCGGTAGCTGGAAGCAGGACGGTACAGAAGAGAGCAACTTCAGTACCTATCGCGAGATTCAGGCCGCCAGAGCGCCAAAGGCCCGCTGCACGACCTCAGGCAGTGCCGGGTGCACGTAAATCGCCTGCGTGATCGCGCTGGTATCCGCGCGAAATCGCATCGCGTTGGCGACCTCCTGGATGAGTATCGACGCCTCGCTGCCGATGATATGGCAACCGAGGATCTCTCGTGTCTCCGGATGGGCCAGCACCTTGACGAAGCCATCGCTATCCTCGATCGAGGAACCGTACGCCGTATCGCTGTAGTTGTAGATTCCCGTGACGAACGGCACGTCCTTCTCTCTCGCCTCTTGTTCCGTGAGCCCAACGGACGCCACTTGCGGCGAAGCGAAGACGGCGTGTGGCATCGCATGGTAATCGATGGCCGCCTTCTGTTCGGGGTTGTAGATGTTGTGGGCGACGTAGGCAGCCTCAAGATTGGCGCTGTGCTTCAGCAGGTAGCGGCCGACGATATCGCCGAGCGCCCAGATGCCCGGTGCGTTCGTCTCCAAGTACTCGTCGGCCTTCACGTAGCCGGCTTCGTCGACGTCGACACCGGTCTTTGTGACATCCAGCGTGTCGGTGTTCGGCACGCGTCCTACGGCGATCAGCAGTGCGTCGGTTTCGATCGTCTGCTCTCCGTCACGTGAGGCCACCGCAAGCACGATCTCCTCGCCCCGCTTCCCCGCGCTGGTGATCCTGGCGTCGAGTAGCATCGTGAACCGTCGTTGGTACACCTCTGTGAAGCGCTCGGAGATCTGCTCATCCTCTTGGCGGAGCAGGCGCGTCCCTCGATGTACAATCGTCACTTCCGTGCCCAGCGCTCCGAAGAAGTGCGCAAGCTCAGCAGCGATGAAGCCAGCGCCCACGATCACCATGCGCGCCGGCTGCTTCGGCAGGCGCAGGGCCTGATCGGAGGTGATGAACGGGACACCTGCCAGCCCTTCGATCTCCGGCACCCGCGGCCGTGTTCCCGCGGCGATGACGATCGTCTCGGCTGTGATCGTCTCGCCTGCCACCTCCAGCGTCTTGTGGCCGACGAATTTGGCCGCGTCGCCAAAGACCGTGATGTTCGGATGCTGGCGATTCCCTTCCTCTATCATCCGCGCATCCTCGTCCACCGTGTCCGAGGCCCGCTTCACGATGAAGTCCCAGTCGATGGCTGATATCTCCGCCTTGATCCCGAACAGCTCCGAACGCCGTATCGTCTCGGCGACGTCCGCACTGTGGATGAGCATCTTGGACGGAATGCAGCCGCGGTTCAGGCACGTTCCCCCGAACGGCCCAGACTCGACCACGGCCACAGACAGCCCGCGCCCGGCCGCAGCGGACGAAACCTCCAGGCCGGAACCTGACCCGATGACGATGAGATCGAACGATTGCATTGGACGCCTCCTCACAGCGAATCTGAGGCCGAACGGCAGGCACGTGGCGCCTCGAAACCGCCCTTACGCTGGAGACGTAGGCTCAGCGGCGCCGCTCAACGAGTGCAGCGCCTCCACGAGTTCGCCGATCGCCGGGTGGTCTGCCGCATGGACGGCGTACCGGGCGTAGCGCACAACGCCTTCGCCATCGATGATGAACGTTCCCGGCATCTGGAACGCATCGCCGACGGTCTTCTCAATGTGATGCCCCTTGAGTGCCGCCTGCATCCCTCGCAGAAGGACGGCTGGACCAAGAACTTCCACCACCGAGCCGCGCTTGAGGCCGAACGCCTTGTAGCTTGAGCGGCGAGGGTCGGCGAGGCAGGGGAACGGCACCTGAAAGCGATCACATAGCGCCTGAGCCTGCTGCGGCTCGCCTTGCGTGACGGCCACAATGTGGCCGCCGGCTGCTTCGATGTCCTTGGCGCTCGCACCGAGCGCCGCCAGATACTCGCGGCAGAAAGGTCAGCCGAAGTGCCGGAGGAAGGCTACCACTACCGGCCCGGCCCGCCAGAGCTCGGCGAGCGAAACCTCGTTCCCTTCACCATTAGCCAACGTGACGTCTGGTGCTGGTTCGCCTATCTGGATCGTCATGTGTACAGTACCTCCGAATCTTGCGCGTTCTAGCTAATTCCCGGCGGCGATGTACGACTCAGCCTGCTGCCCGACGATCTCCACCAGGTCGCCCATGCCTAGATTGACGTCCACGATGTGGAGCCCAAACGAAGGCAAGGCAAGGATGTCGCCGCCGATGTCATCGATGCGTGGGTCTGCCGGGTCGGCCAGCACCCTGATCTCGAGGTACGAGAATCCTTCCTTGACCACGCACTCCGCCTCGACGAAGCCTGGCAACGTCACCCACGGCGTGGTGATATCGACGCCCGACGCCCACGGCTCCTCCACGACCGTGACCAACGCGCTAAGCGCGCCTCCGCCTCCCTCGGTCTCGAAGTACGGCCGGAGCGTACCCGGCCCGCCAGCGAGACTGGCGGGATTCGTGCAGGCCGCCATTCCTTCAGTCGCTCGTCCGAAGAAGCTGCCCGCGGGAGGCGGCGCGTTGTCCCTGAACGACGCATAGCTGATCACGCACCCCGTCTGCGTTGCCTCTCGGCACAGGGGGATATTCGCGAAGTCCCCGCCGACATCCTCACCTTCGGGCACCGCGACCGTCGCTCCCAAAAGCAGGGCCGAGACGAGCCGGCCACGGAGCTGCTCGTCGCCGTCGATCTCCTCTTCCATGAGCCGCCGGAGCACGCTGGAACCCTGCGAGTGCCCCATCAACACCACCCCGCGACCGTCGTTGTCATTGGCGATGTAATGCTTCCAGGCGTCCAGCAACGATGCGTAGGCGATCTCGGCTATCGTCGCCTCGTCCGCTGGCGGACTGTCGGGGTCCAGGCCCTCGATCAGCGCCGTGAGCGTCCGCTGGCGGTACATCGGCGCGTACAGCCGACACTGGGAGGCGAAGCGGGCCGCCTGGTTGCGCACCGTCAATCCCTCGGCCTCGGGGTCCGGCACAAGGTCGCTGTTCTTCTCCTCGTCGACCGATATCGTGGGGTAGACATAGAAGCAGTCAATTGGCGGGTCCGCGGCTAGCTCGAAAGGCTCCATTTCGATGCTACCGTCCGCGTTGACGATGGTGGCGTCGAGGTTCTCGTCGCAGAAGTCGCCGGCTACGTCCGGGCGACAGAGCCAGCTCGCGACCTCGGCGTAGACCGTGCTCACGTACCCCGCGTACGGCGCATCGTCAGCTGTGGGTTCGGCTGTAGCAAGCGGCGCTTCCCCGTTGCCGCCGCTGCACGCGACAGCGAATAGCAACGCGCAGCCGATGGCGATTGCCACTAACGGCATTACCTGCCGCGACCGCCACAGACCGGCGAGCGAAACCTCGTTCCCGTGACTACTACCGAACGTGACGTTTGGCGCTGGCTGGCCTATCTGGATCGTCATGCGTTCAGTACCTCCTAATTCGCGCCCATTATACCGCGGCTCCGACATGGATTCCCCATCCCGCCACCACTCACGATGCGAACTAGTGTGGACGATGCTCTTCGCATGTCATGGCGAACCCGCATCGATGCGTGGTGCCACTTCAGTAGTCGACAGCGCCACAAGCGCCAGCTTTGGCGCTCGCAGCCGTCAGCCGCGAAGGTGCCGCTGGATTGGAAGCTCGCGGACGCGGTCGCCGGTGAGATCGAAGACGGCGTTGGCGATCGCCGGCGCAACGGGCACGATTCCCGGCTCGCCAGCGCCCGTGGAAGGCGTGTCGGGATCGCCCACCAGCTCAACGTCGATCTTCGGGGCGTTGTTGCTGCGCGGAACGCGATAGCGGGTGAAGCCGGCGTTGAGGAGGCGGCCGCTCTGAAAATCGATCGCTTCGTAGAGAGCCGTGCCCATGCCCATCACGATCGAGCCCTCCATCTGGTTCTTGGCGCCCTCAGGATTGACGACGAGCCCGCAATCGAGCGCCGTCGCCACACGCTCCACCGTGACTTCGGAGCCGTGGACCTGCACTTCGACGCACGCTGCGACGTAACTGCCCACATCGAGGCCAATCGCAACGCCCACGCCCCGTTGCGAGGGCGGCTTCGCGCCGCTCCAGCCGAAGCGATCGGCGGCAGCCTCGAGCACGCGGCGGAAGCGCGGTTCGGTGAGGTTGCGAAGGCGCAGCTCCACCGGGTCGATACCCACCGCTGCGGCTATCTCATCCATGTGCGACTCCCGCGCGAAGTGGTTGACGGCGCCGCCCAGCGAGCGGTAGGAACCCTCGCGCAGCGGGCTCTCCGAAGACGAGACGCTCACCTTCACGTTCGCCAGGTGATAGGGCGTCTGAGAACCGCGCTGGCCGATGAACGGCCGTTCGCCGGCGTGGTAGGCGGTGAATTCCCAGGCGACGAGCGTGCCGTCATCTAGGAATCCGCTCTTCACTTCGATCAGCGCCGCCGGGCGGAACGTGGCAAAGACCATCTCCTCAGCGCGGGTGTAGGCGACACGGACCGGCCGGCCCGCGGCCTTCGCGAGCCGCGCTGCCTCCAGCGCGACTGGGTATATGCTCTTACTCCCGAACCCGCCGCCGATCTCGGGCGCGATCACGCGGACGCTGCTCTCTTCGATCTCGAAGTGGCCGGCCAGCTCGGCCCGCAGACCGAACGGCCGTTGGGTGCCGGCCCAGACCGTGAGGCGGCCGTCCTCCCACTGTGCGACCGCGGCGCGCGGCTCCATCGGCGCGTTGGATATGTATGGGAGGTAGTAGAGCGATTCGAGGACGGCATCGGCCTGGCGGAAGCCCTCCGCCGTGTCGCCGCTCTCCTGGGTAATCACCGGTTCGCCCGCCGTGCGGCGCAACAGGTCGGGCACGTCCCAATTGGTCGGCTGCCCGTCCTCTTCGCGCCACTGGGCCTGCACCGCCTTCGCGGCGAATTCTGCCTGCTCGTCGGTCTCCGCCAGCACCGCGATGCGATCGCCTTCACGGACGATCTGGACGACGCCCGGTAGCTGCTCGGCAACCTTCGTATCGGCGTCGACCAGCCGCGCTTTCCTCGCTGGAGGGCGCAGCGGCTGGGCGAATAGCATGCCCGGCAGCATGATGTCTTGCGAGTACTGAGCCTTGCCGGTCACTCGGTCTACCGCGTCGACGCGCGGCGCCGGACGCCCCATGACCGTGAACTCGTCGCGCGGGGTCAGTGCGACATCTTCTTGGACGTCCCGCGTGATCGCCTTCCCGGCAACGAGATCGCCGTACGCGACGGAACGGGCCGGGTCAGCTCGAGAGATTACCCGTCCGTTACGACACTCGAGCTCGCCTGTTGGCAGGTCGAGCTTGTCGGCGGCGAGCTCGACCAACGCCTCGCGGGCGGTTGCTGCGGCGCGGCGGAGCTGGAGGCCGACGCGGGCCGTCGATTGACTACCGAAGGTTCCCATGTCCCAGGGCGTGTGGTCGGTATCGCCGAGCAGTACGTCGACGGCGTCAAGCCGCACGCGCAGCTCGTCGGCGACCTCCATCGCCAGTCCGCTCCGGATGCCCTGACCGTATTCGACCTTGCCGGCGTACGCCGACACCCTCCCGTCCGGGCGCACGATAAGCCAGGTGGCGCTCTGGGTATCCGGCTTCGCGTTCGAGTAGGCGGCGCGGGCGTAGCTCTTCGGTGGTGGCGGGAAGCCTTGGGCGACCTCGCCAACGATCCGCAAGCCGTCCTCAGTTGTGGCTGTCGTGTCGCTCATGGGCGTCGTTCCGTTGTACTCCGGCCGCGCGTTCGACGGCCTGCTGGATGCGCTGGTACGTACCGCAACGGCACATATTCTCGGCGAGCGCCTCGCGGATCTGGGAAGTGTTAGGCTGCGCCTCCCGGCTGAGGAGGCCGACGGCGGTCATAATGAACCCGGGGATGCAGTAGCCGCACTGCATCGCCGACTCGTCCACGAAGGCCTGCTGTACCGGGTGCAGTGTAGCGTCGGAGGCGAGCCCCTCGATGGTCGTGAGGGAGCCGCCGGCGGCCGAGCCAGCGGTGGTCATGCACGCTCGCAGTGGCTGGCCGTCGAGGAGGATGGTACACGCACCGCAGAGCCCCTCGCCGCAGCCGTATTTCGTGCCCGTGAGGCCCAGATCAAACCGGAGATAGCTCAGCAGGTTGCGCTCGGGCGTCGGCACCTGGCGTTCTTCACCGTTGACTCGAATGGAAAGCATGCCGAATGGAGTGCCGTCTCCTTAGGCGATGGTGGCGGCGGCGTTGGAGATCATGATCTCGCCTCGCTCGGCGGTGCGCGCCTGGATGATCACCCGGTTCGATGACTCCTGCCAGATATCGGTCACGATCGTCTCGCCGGGGAAGACGACGCCGGAGAAGCGCACTTCGAAGTCCTTCAGGCGCGCCGGGTCGCCGTCGCAACAGGCGTGCAGCACCGCCCGGCCCACGTGGCCGAAGGTGCACAGCCCGTGCAGGATGGGTTGATCGAAGCCGGCCATCTTCGCGAACGCTGGTTCGA
>JACZYW010000092.1 GCA_022570885.1 Chloroflexota bacterium
GTAGAAAAAATGGACGGATATGCGGGCGTTGGCTATGGGCTATCGAGCGAAGATGCGCTCGAGGTGGATGGGTAAGGCCAGTCAGCCGTGCGCCAGGCTAAGTAGGGATCGCGCATCACGGCGGCAACCAGAGGCCGGACCGATCTCTGGAACTCGTCATTATCTACCGATCCCGGATCGTAGAGCCCGAATCGGTAGAACTGGCCAGCTACATCGGTCGCCCAAAGTAGGGTGGACTTCGCCTCTTTAGCCGACACCTCGTACAAGATGGCCATGTCAGGCCTCCGCTGAAGGTCCAACCGACTCTTGATGGTACCGACTATCTCGGCAATGCCTATTGATGCTGCGAGCCGATCGAGCGTCGCGCGGAAATCTGCGATAATCGCCTCTTGAAAGTCGGTTTCAGCATAACCGAGTGCCCAATCCTTAACTGCCACATCAGCGTGAATCGTTGAGGATACAAGGTCTTTCATCGCTGTCGTCAGCGGGTCATTTGGCATTTCGGAGTACTTGGACCATGCATGGATGGCTGCATGGGACAAGTCGCGTCGGATCTCACCAAAAATCATTGGTCCGCCAGAACCGAGGATCCTCACAACTTCTCGCTTCCCACCGTACGAGTAGAGGACATGGAGGAAGCGATCCAGCAGGCGGCTTGCGTCCTGCGCTGCCTCGTCAGGATGCACCCCACCTGCGCCCTTGAAGAGCTGCCGGATGATCTGTGCGTAACCTGGGTGGGTTATCTCCGGATTATCGGGACGATCCTTTTCCCACAGTAGGTGCTTCTTGTTGTGAAGGTAAGCAGGCAGCTCGTCGATGGACACGTCCTCAAGGATAATGACCATGAGTTGGAAAGACGGGCGCATGATTTCCGCATACTTTCCTTGATCGAGCTCATCTCGCACCCATTCAGAACCAAGGGCCTTCCTACTGACGCACGCGATGAGAGCGTCGCATTCTTCATGAATCCCCTCGGCTATGCGCTTAACTAGAGATTCACCTGGCCCGATTTCGGCTTCATCGACCCAACTCGAAATGCCCACCTGCGCTATCCGAAACGCTAGCTCGCGCACGAAAGGTTTCGATGCGGCCTGGTGACACAGAAAAACCTTCATCTGTCCGGCCTACGCCGGCGCTTCGGGCACCTCGCCCATGCTCGTCTCGGTGAAGCGCTGGAGGTTGCCGTCCAGGAGGCCGTGGGCGGCGTGGAAGCGGCCCGCGTGTAGCTCCGCCAGCAGCTCCTCCTGCGAGCCCGCGTCCCGCTCGAGCTGGGCGCAGAAGATGCCGATGCCCTGCGTGGAGTGGCAGTCGCTGCCGCCGGTGCCCGGCTTGCCCAGCACCTGCGACACGCGCAGCGCGAAGAGGTTCTCGCGCAGGGTGTTGGCGCCGTTCAGCACCTCGACGGCGTCGACCAGTTGGAAGACCGGCAGCTTGGCCGCCTGCTCCGGCGTGAGGGTGAAGGGCTCCTTCCCCTGACGGCTGAAGTAGACGGGGTCGAAAAAGTGGCGAAAGGGGTGTGCGACGATGAGGAACGCGCCATGCTCGTCGGCTACGCGGCGCAGCGTCTCCAACTGGCGGATGCCGCCCACGTACTCGCGCAGGCCGAGCGCGAGGATGTGGCCCATGTCCGTGGAGACCTCCATCCCGTTCGCGACGAGGAGATCGGCGTTCTTCTCGCGGTACTCCGCCAGGACGAACTTGTCCCACAGCCGGTCGTGCTCGCTGAGGTGGATGGCGGTGAGGCCGCGGCGACGGGCCTCCCGCGCCAGGTCGTCGGGGGCGAGGCCGCTGTCGGAGGCCCCCCGCGTGGTGTGGATGTGCATGTCGATAATCGTGCCCATCGCGGGCAGTATAGCAATCGGGCCGTCTTAGCCCCCGCCTGGGCCCCACTGCGCGAGGTAGGGCATCAGCCAGCCGAACACGCCGGCGAAGAGGAGGCCGCCGGCCAGCAGCGGCAGCCGCTGCCGCGAGGCGAAGAGCGCGAGCGGTACCACGGCGATGGCGGCGGTGGCGATGATGAAGGCGGTGAAGGCGCGATTGGGGCTGCCCAGGCCGCCCTCGGGGCTGCGTCCGTCCAGCCCGGCTAGCAGCAGCCCCAGCAGGCCGCCGAGCGCGGTGAAGGTGAGGAAGATGAAGGTATGGAGGATGACCGATACGGCGATGAGCGATGTCCCCTCCGGCAGCAGGCGCTGTAGCTGGGGGCTCGTTGCGCGCGCCCGCAGCAGGGCGATCGCGGCGAGCGGCGTCGCCACCAGCGCCAGCCCGTAGCCGCAGACGATGCCCGCCAGCGCCTCGGCCACGGCTAGCGTTCCTCTCGGCTCGCGGCCGCTGGCAGCGTCGCTATCTCCGTCGCCCGCAGACCGAGGCGGTCGTCCCCCTGCAGCAGCCGGAGCAGCGGTTCGGCGGGCTGCTCCGACGCGAGCAGGAAGAAGAAGGCAGGCCCGCTGCCGGCGAGGTGCGGTTGGCCGAGGCCGAGATCAGCCGCTCGCTGGAAGGTCTCGGCGGTATTCGGGTCAACCTTGGGCAATACTTGCTCGAAGACGTTGTAGACGTCCTCGTCGCGCACGGGCTCGTCGGCTCGCAGGCGGTCGGCCAGCCGCTCCGTTCGCGAGCCGTCGCTGTAGTGCTCGGGCCGGAGCGCCGCGTACATGCGGGCGGTCTTGTCGGCCGGGCCTGCCCGCTCCGGCCAGGCGAGGACCAGTCGCTGGGGCGGCCCGTCGGGCAGCGGCGCGAGCACGTCGCCCCGGCCCGACGCGAGGGCGCTGCCACCGCGCAGGAAGAACGGCACATCGCTGCCGAGCCCGGCGGCGATAGATGCCAGCGCTTCGTCTGAGATCGAGAGGCCCCAGAGATCACGCAGCCCGCGCAGGGTGGCGGCGGCGTCGCTGCTGCCACCGCCCAGGCCGGCCGCGACGGGGATGCGCTTGCTGAGCCGGATCTCCGCGCCCGCCGAAACGCCCGCCCTCTCCCGAAGCGCTGCCGCCGCTCGATAGGCCAGGTTCGCCTCGGCAGGCTCGCCGGCCAGCGAGCCCACCTCGCCGCTCAGCGCAAGCGATAGCTCGTCCGCCGGGGCCAGCGTCACTAAGTCTGAGAGCGCGACGGTCTGGAGGATAGTGCGAACCTCGTGGTAGCCGTCCGCGCGCTTGCCCAGCACCTCCAGCGTCCAGTTGATCTTGGCGTCCGCCCGCAGCCGGCTCACGGCGGGCCCTCCGGGCGTCCGCGCGCCACCCAGGCGCGGGCGAGCGCCGCCCACGACTCGAGCGGCAGCGCCTGCGCCCGCAGCGTCGGGTCGACCGCCGCGTCGGCGAGCAGCTCGCCCGCCGTCGCCACGTCGATGCGCAGGCCGTGGCTGAGGGCGTTGCGGAGCTGCTTGCGTCGCGCGCTGAAGCCGGCGCGCGCCAGGCGGAAGAACGCCTCGACGTCTCGCACCCCCGCGCGCGGCTGCGCGGCCACGTCGATGCGCAGGACGGCGGAGCGCACCTTGGGCGGTGGGTAGAAGGCCGAGGGTGGTACGTGGAAGAGCAGGCGCGGTTCGCCGTAGAGCTGGATCGAGACGCCGAGCAGACTCATCGCGCCCGGCCCGGCGACGATGCTCTCCGCCACCTCCGCCTGCACCATGACCACCAGCCGTTTCGGCGGCGGCTGCGCTTCCAGGAGATGGCGAAGCAACGGCTGGGCGATAGCGTAGGGCAGGTTGCCGGCGACGACGTACGGCCCGGAGAGCTCCGCCTGCGCGAGCAGCTCCGCGGGCGACACGTCGAGGGCATCGCCCTGGATGATGGTGACGTTGGTCTCGGCGAAGCGGTGGCGCAGGTAGCGGACGAGCGCCTCGTCCAGCTCGATCGCGACGAGGCGTCCGGCGCGTTCGGCCAGCTCCGCGGTCAGCCCGCCCAGGCCCGCGCCGATCTCGATCACCGTCTCCTGGGGCGAAAGGCCGGCGGCTGCGGCGATCTGGCGCAGGATATCGCGATCGGTGAGGAAGTGCTGGCCCAGCGCCTTGCGGGCGGTGAGCCCGGCCTCGCGCAGCTCCGGCGGCGGCGACAGATCGTCAGATCGGCGGCTCGCCGCGGGTGAGCGGCGCGGTCGCTTAGCCGGCCGGCCGGCCGGGGAGGTTCGCCTATGGCCCGAGGATGTAGATGTCAACCCAGCCTGTGATCCAGTCGGAAACGACGCCGTCCGGATAGCCCAAGTCTATCATGTCGCCGCGAATGCCACCCCCCGTATCGGCCGCCACGCCATAGCCGTAGCCCGGGATGTACATGCGCGTGCCCAGGGGAATGGCGCTGGGGTCGACGGCGACGACTCCTCGCGTTACGGGGACGCCGGTGGCGGTGATGCCGTAGGCAGGGTGGGAGGGCGAGCGGCCGGCGCTGGCCGGGCTGTACCAGGTGGCGTACACGCGAAGCACTCGCACTACCTCCAGCCCGGCGGGGACCTCTGGCGGTGGCGCTGCCGCCGAAGTGTAGATCGTCCTGTCGAGCGGCTCCGGATCGTACCACTCCTCCACGAGCTCCCGCGAGACGAGCTCGCCGTCCTCGAAGACGCTCCGATACTGGCGGAAGCGCACGCCATCGCGTCCGCCCACGACGCGGCTCTCGCCCCAGGCCAGGCCGGTGTCCGTCCGATAGATGGTGCGGCTCTCGATTCGTTCCTGTTCCAGATCCAGCTCCTCGGAGACGCTGACCAGGTGGATGGTCAAGCCGGTCGACACCTCGGTCTCGGCCGGCGGATCGAGGCGAAAGCTGGCTGGCAGATCGACGCCGCCTTCGTCCAGCGCCTCGCCCACAGTCGGCGATAAGGCGTAGAGGATGAATTTCCCTTCGGGCATGGTGAGCACCACGGGAGTGGCGTGTTCGATGCGCACCTCGAGTCCGGCGGTCAGCTCCGTATCGAGCGGCGGCTGCACCGAATCGCCCGGCCCCAGGCGGACGCCCACGTCGCGCAGCGCCGTCGCCAGCGTCTCGCGGCTGGAGCGGAGCTCGAACCGCTGCCCGTTCTCGACGACGGTGAAGGGTACAGCCCGGCGTACTTCTAACGCGACCGGCTCATCTTCAGCCAGCCCCACGCCCTGGCCCATGCCTTGGATAGCATCGGGCTGGAGCAGCGCGGCCAGCGCGGGCGCGGGCACGATAGGTGCGTCGGGCGCGACGAAGCGCTGGTTCCGAATGACGCTGTCCTGAGGCGTCAGCGGGATATTGATCTCTAGCAGGAGTTCCTCGATCGTTACGGCATGGGTGCGTAGGGCGAGCGTTCGGTCGTCGACGTACAGCGAAACGTCCGTCGCTCGCCGGACGTCGAGGGCGCGGTCTCCGGTAGCCTCTACCCGGTCGCCTGGCTTGAGCTCGACCCCGGCCCCTTCGACGATGGCGACGGCGTTGGCCGCGCGACTCTCGACGGTCGTGACATCGCCGTCGACGGCGATGCTGATCGTTCGGGGCGGGAGGAGGAAAAAGGAGAGGAGCGTGACCAGCGCCAGGGCGGTCAGCCCCGCCGTCTGGAGACGAAATCGCCCATCATCGACCAGCCATTCAAAACGGCCAGCGAGCCGCGCCCAGAGGGGTCTCTGGCGGGGCGGCTCCTGGCTCGCGGCTGGTCGGTAGGCCTCCTCAGGCCCCGACGTTTCGGGGCGTCCACCGACATCGCGGATCGACAAGTACGCTGCTCCCTGCGGTTGTGTTCCCTTCTGGGGTCTAGCTTGATTCTGATCGGTCGAGTGCGGCCGTGCACCCGCTGTCGATCTGCCGCGCGAGCTTGCCAGGCATCAGGCGAACTCCAGCCCGGTGACCCTGCGGCGCCCGAGAGCAACTGCTTACCGCTGCTTCCTTCCGGATCTGACGGGATTCACAGCACCTCGCCGCGCAGGACCAGGCCTTCAACGTTGTCTGGTGCAGGCAGTCCTCACGGCGGCAGGCCTCGAACGGGAATTCGGCCCCGCTAAAGCGGATTGCGGGTTCAGGGCACCGCTAGCTCCCCGCTTAGCACGACCGCGCACCATGCTAGGCCGATCACGGCGATGGTGTCAAGCAGATGTACTTGGCGTCGTGGATCAGGACTGAGCGCGGGGATCTCTAGCCCCGCCGTGCGCTCAGCAAAGCTGCGCTTGGCTAGACGGCGCTACCAGCTCGTCGCATAGCCGGGCGAGCACTGACGAGGGCACATCCACCGGCGTCCCCAACTGGCTCAGGTCGTACTGCCCCGTTCCGCTGCCAAGGCCGAAGCGCCGTTGGCCGTCCTTCGGGATTACGACCACAACTGTGCTGAAAATCGACGAAAAATTAACTTGGCAGCCCATACAAAAGTGCTGAAATTCGCCGTAGGAGACGAACACCCAGGCGGGAGCGTCATCCGTGACCTCGGGCGCCGATCGTGGGCCATTCCGCTCGAACAGTTGCCGCGCGTCACCCACTGTGGTCTCGACGTACTGGACGGACTTCGCGTGGGCCAGGACCAGCGGAGGGCTGCCACTCATGAATGAGTTAGCCGCCAGGCGCAGGGCTTCCTCGAACGAGCCGACGGGTGTGAGAGGTCGCGGCGTGGAAGTAGGGGGCGGCGTGATCCGCATCATCGTCTCGATCGCGGAAGGAGAAAACCCAAGAGTCTCGAGGAACTGGAAGCCGCCGGTGGGAGACAGAGTGCGGTTTGGCGAAGAGCTCTCCATGGAAGCCGCCCAGAGCGCGATCACCGCGGTCAAAGCCAAGAGGCCTGTTGCGATTAAAAGGTAGCGGTGTTTCATGAGACGTTACCGCCTGCTCGTCAGGTTAGCACAGTAGCGCGTCCGCAAACCTCTCCTCTTCCGGGCGCTGTCAAGCGCGTGGTGCGTTGACCCGCCGTAGAGGTCGAACATACTATGGAGAGAGTCCCGCCTCGCGTCTGCGACGGCGGGAGCGAAGAGGAGGTCCTCGCCTTGCTCCGCAGCCGTCGCGTCTGGATCGGGTTCGCCGTAAGCCTGCTCTTCATCGGCCTCTTCCTCTATCGCACCGACTTCGACGAGATCCGCGACGCCTTCGCCAACGCGAACTACTTCATCGCGTTCGCGGCGCTGCCGGTCTACTTCCTCGGCATCTGGCTGCGCACCGTCCGCTGGCAGTATCTGTTGCGGCCGGTACGCCGCGTATCGGCCTGGCGTCTCTTCCCGGTGGTGATCATCGGGCTGATGGCGAACAACCTGATCCCGGCGCGCGCGGGCGAGCTGGTGCGGGCGTACATCCTGGGCGAACGGGAGCGCGTGAACAAGGCGGCCGCGCTGGGCACCATCGCCATCGACCGCCTCTTCGATGGCCTCACGCTCCTGCCCGCGCTGGTGATCCTCGCTCTGTTCGTGGGCGGCGGCGAGGAGTTCGAGGCGAACCTGCTCGTGACCAAGTTCACCGTCGACTTCTTGCAGCTAGCCGTGATCATGGCCGTCCTCTTCGGGGCGGCGCTGGCCGTGTTCGTACTGCTCGCCTTCTCCGAGGCGTGGCGAGAGCGCGCCGACGGGCTGATCGCGACGCTGACGCCGGCCCGCTTCCGCCCGAACGTCGAGGGTCTGGCTCGCTCCTTCTTCAAAGGGCTGGACGTCCTGCGCAGCCCGGGCGACCTGGCCGTCGCTTGGGTGATGTCCGCTCTCTCCTGGCTGCTGGAGGCGACGATGTACTACCTGGTGGGGTTGGCCTTCGATATCGAGGTCGGGTTTCACATCTACCTGCTGGCGACGGCGGCGGCGAACCTCGCCATCGCCGTGCTCGCCTCGCAGGGCGGCATCGGCCCGTTCGAGTTGGTGACCAAGCAGACGTTCATCGCCGCCGGCGTGGCCAGCTCGACCGCAGCGGCCTATGCTATCGGCCTGCACGCGCTGGTGCTGCTGCCGGTGACCGCGCTCGGCCTCTACTTCCTGGGGACGATGGGCCTCTCGCTGGGCGGGATGTTCCGTCGATCTACTGCTAACTCAACGGATCCTGCGGCGGCCGGGCTGCCGCGAGAGGAGGTACAGGGCTCATGAAGGTAGGTGTGATCGGCGGCGGCGTGGCCGGCATGGCGGCGGCGTATCGCCTGATCCAGGCCGGCCACAAGGTGGCGCTCTACGAGGCGAGCCCCTTCATGGGCGGCCTGGTGCGCACGTTTGAGGTGGGCGGCGGCCGGCTGGAGTCGTTCTACCACCATATCTTTTCCACCGACACGACCGTCGCTGGACTGATCGAGGAGCTGGGGCTGGGCGACCAGCTCGTCTGGCGCGACTCACGGGTCGGCTTCTACCACGGCGGCAAGCTGTACGATTTCGTCACGCCGCTCGACCTGCTGCGCTTCACCCCGATGCCGCTCGTCGACCGCATCCGCATGGGGCTGGCCGCGGTCTACCTGCGCCGCCAGAGGGACTGGCATCGCTACGAATCGATCACCGCCGCTGAGTGGATACGCCGCTACATGGGGAAGGGCGCTTACGACGCGGTCTGGGGCCCGCTGCTGCGCGGCAAGTTCGGCGACGCCTACGACGAGCTCTCGATGGCCTGGCTCTGGAGCAAGATCCACCTGCGCTTCTCCTCGCGCAAGGGCGGGCCGGCGCAGAAGGAGCAGCTCGGCTACATGCTGGGCAGCTTCGGCGTCTACATCGACGAGCTGGAGCGTCGCCTGCGGGCGAGCGAACTGGCGGAGGTCAACACCGGCCGGGCGGTGCGAGAGGTGATCGTCGAGGAGGGACGCGCCCGCGGCCTGCTGCTCGACGGCGGCGAGCGCGTCGAATGCGACGCCGTCATCGCCTGCATGCCGGCCCACGTCTTCGCCAAGCTGGCGCCCCAGCTACCGCCGGACTACGGCGAGAAGCTCACCGGCACTCGCTGGCAGTCGGCGCTCTGCTACATCATGGCGCTCAAGCGCCCGCTCACCGACATCTACTGGCTCAATATCAGCGACGACGAGATCCCCTTCATCGCCGCCGTCGAGCACACGAACTTCATCGAGCGGGAGCACTACGGCGGCTATCACATCGTCTACCTCGCGAACTACCTCCACCCGGAGCACCCGTTCCTGGAGATGGAGATCGACGAGCTGGAGCGCGAGTACCTGCCGCACCTGACGAAGATCAACCCCGAGTTCTCGCCGGACTGGATCGCCGAGCGATGGCTGTTCAAGGGCCCCTACGCCCAGCCGATCGTCACCACCGGCTATCGCGACAAGATCCCGGAGCATCGCACGCCCGTCCCCGGCCTCTACCTGGCGACGATGAGCCAGATCTATCCGGAGGACCGCGGCCAGAACTACAGCATCGAGATGGGCGAGCGCGTCGCGGCGCTGGCGGTAGAGGACTTCGGGCAGCCGCCCTCGGGGACGCCCGCGACGACGTAGCCGCCCTCACCCCGTCCCCTCTCCCCCAGGGAGAGGGGCGATCAGTCCGACGACTGTCGCGGGTAGGACAAGCCGGGGTGAGGGTGGCTACGAGCGGCTCATCCGGTTGCCGAGTGTGTAGATAAACAGAGCGAAGAAGCCGATGCCAAACATGGACTCGACCGCAGTCAGCAATCGCGCGCCCCAACCCACCGGCTCCAGGGTGTTGAAGCCTATCGTGGCGAACGAGGCTACGCTGTGGGTTAAAGCCGCCACGAAGCTATGCGTAGGATCCGGGTTCAGGGATGGGTCGATGAGACTCGGATCGACGGCGTCGGCAAACAGCACTTTGGCCCTTTCGAGGTCCAATTCACTGAAGAAATCCTCGGAGGAAACGCTGTCCAAGGAAAGACTGGTAGGTTTGTGGCACACCGCAGGTAGAGAAGAGCCATCTTTCCGTCTCTTGAGTTCGATGTCACGCTGATATAAAGAGATCGCTTTCTTGACTCTCCCTTTGGATTCGAAAATGGACCCGAGCTCAGAAAGGGTATTTTTCAAGTTGGAATCGTATCGGTATGCGATTTCCGCTTGCTTTACAGCTTGCGTGAGATGTCCCGACTTGGCGAGGAGTTTGGCATATTCTGCTCTCATCCGGGGCGAAACCAGGCTGGCCAAGACATCGCGTTCGAATAGCTTGATGCCGGTTTCCATGCCACCATTTTGATGCCCTATCGCCCATCCAAGACTGGCA
>JACZYW010000216.1 GCA_022570885.1 Chloroflexota bacterium
CGCCCGAGTGCGTGCTGGGGTATCCGCCACCCCAGCCTGAAGGCTGGGGCATGGGAGCTAGGCGCCAGACACCACGCTTGCGGACAGACCTGAAGGTCTGTCCCTACGACGGTGAAGCAGCGCACACCGGAGACCCTTCGACAAGCTCAGGGTGACGATAGGCGGAGAGTTTTGCGGGCGGCGCTAGACTTTCGCTACGCGAGCGGAGTGGATGTCCGGCATCGATTCGAGCTCCTTGAGCAGCTCCGGCGACAGCTCATCGTCCAGGCCCAACACCATCAGGGCGCGGCCCCGCACCTTCTCGCGGCCCAGGCGCATGAAGCTGATGTTGATGTCGTGCTGGCCCAAGAACTCGCCGACGGCGCCCACCATGCCCGGCCGGTCCACGTTCTCGCAGAAGAGGAGGTAGCCGTCGCCCGGCGGGATGTCCACCCAAAAGTCGTTCACCTGCTCGATGTGCGTGCCGTCGTGGAAGGCGGTGCCGGACACCGTCGTCTGCCCCTGGTCGGTCGTCACGCAGACCGAGAGCAGGTTGGCGAAGTCCTCGGCCGGGCCCGTGCGTTCGGTGATGCGCAGGCCGCGGTGCTCGGCGACGAGCTTGGCGTTGACGATGGTGACGTTCTCCTCGCTCACCGGGCCGAGCAGCCCCTTGATCGCAGCGGCCCTGAGCGGCGTCACGTCATGGTCGGCGATCTCGCCCAGGTAGACCAGCTCCACCGAGTCGAGCTGCCCTTCGCAGAGCTGGACGGCGAGCGCCGCGGTACGCTCCGCGACATCGAGGAACGGCCGGAGCACCACCATCGTCTCGGCCGAGACGAGCGGCGCGTTGACGGCGTAGAGGGCGGGCTCGCCTCGGAGCACGGCCAGCACCTGCTCGGCCACGTCCACCGCCACCCGCTCCTGCGCTTCCTCGGTGGAGGCGCCCAGGTGGGGCGTGACGATGATGCGGTCGTGCGTGAGCAGCGGGCTCTCGCCGGGCGGCTCCTCGCGAAAGACGTCGATAGCGGCGCCGGCCACGCGGCCTTCGTCGATGGCGCGCACCAGCGCCACCTCGTCGATCAGCTCGCCGCGAGCGGTGTTGACGATGCGCACGCCGGGCTTCATTTTGCTCAGCTCTTCCTCGCCGAGCAGATCGCGAGTGGATGCCGTGAGCGACACGTGCAGGGTGATGAAGTCGGCCTGCTGCAGCAGCTCGTCCATGGCGAGCAGCTCCACGCCCAGGCTCTGCGCCCGCTCCTGCGCGACGTACGGGTCGTGCGCGACGACGCGCATCTCCATGGCGCGGGCTCGGCGGGCGACCTCGGTGCCCACCTGGCCCAGGCCGAAGACGCCCAGCGTCTTGCCGCGCAGCTCCACGCCGACGAATTTCTCTCGCTCCCAGCGGCCCGCCCGCAACGAGGCGTGGGCCTCCGGCAGCCGGCGCGCCATCGCCAGCATGAGCGCGATGGTGTGCTCGGCGGCAGAAATGGTGTTGCCTAAGGGCGCGTTGACCACCACCACGCCCCGCCGCGTGGCCGCGTCGAGGTCGATGTTGTCCACGCCGACGCCGGCCCGGCCGATCACTTGCAGCCGCTTGCCCGCCTCGACGACCGCCTTCGTCACCTTCGTCTGCGAGCGGACGACGAGCGCGTCGTAGCCGCCGATCAGCTCCAGCAGCTCCTCCGGCGAGGGCGCGAGCCGCACATCGACCTCGGCCTCCTTGCTCAGCAGGTCGATGCCGTCCTGGGCGATCTTGTCGGTGATCAGTACCTTCGGCATAGCGTACC
Source organism: Chloroflexota bacterium (assembly GCA_022570885.1). GTDB lineage: Bacteria > Chloroflexota > Dehalococcoidia > DSTF01 > RBG-16-68-14 > JACZTE01. The sequence continues at coordinate 1,767 of JACZYW010000216.1, forward strand.
CTTATGAATTACCACCCCAGGCTGAAGCCTGGGGCATGAGCGCTCCTGCTCCCCTATTGTAACGCGGACTAGCCCGACCGGGCCTCCTCGGGCAGCGCGTAACCGAGGCGCGGCAGCGCCTGGCGCAGCGCCTCGATCGCCGACAAGATGTCCTCGTCGCTGGCGTAGCCGAGGTGGCCGATGCGGAAGATCTGGCCGGCGAGCTTCGCCTGGCCGCCCGCGAGCACTACCTTGTACTCCTCTCGCATGAGCCGGTTCAGCTCCGGCCCATCGACGTCCTCCGGCACGCGAACGGCGGTCACCGTATCGGATGCGAAGCGCTCGTCGGCGAAGAGCTGGAGCCCCAGCGACTTCACCTCGCGGCGGGTGAGCTCGCCTAGCCGATGCTGGCGCGCGACGATCGCCTCGATGCCCTCGGCGAGCAGCCGCTTGAGCGAGACGTCGAGCGCGTAGAAGATCGAGATCGCGGGCGTCCAGGGCGTCTGGCCCTTCGTGAGGAAGTCGCGCGCGCGGCCGAAGTCGAAGTAGAAGCGCGGCATCTTCGCCTGATCGAACGCCTGCCAGCCTCGCGGGCCGACCGAGATCATCGCCAGGCCGGGCGGCACCATCCACCCCTTCTGCGAGCCGGTGGCGACGACGTCCAGGTCCCAGGCGTCGACGGCGCAGGAGAGCGACCCGAGGCTGCTGATGGCGTCGACGAGGATGAGCACGTCCGGCCGCGCTCGACGGCAGGCGCTCGCGAGCGCCTCCAGGTCGTTCGTGACGCCGGTGGAGGTCTCGTTGTGGGTGAGGAGCACGGCGCGATAGTCGTTCTGCTCCAGCTCCCGCGCGACCGTCTCCGGCTCCGCCGCGGAACCCCACTCGAAGCTCAGCCGCTCCACGTCCGCGCCGTAGGTCTCCGCGATGGTGGCGAAGCGGTCGCCGAAGGCGCCGATCGAGACGCCCAGCACGCGGTCGCCGGGCGAGAGCGCGTTCACGACCATTGCCTCCATCGCGCCGGTGCCCGAGGCGCTGAGGATGAGCACGTCGTGCACGGTCTGGAAGAGCGTCTTCAGCCCATCGGTGATACGCTCCGGCATTTCGGAGCACTCCGGGCCGCGGT
>JACZYW010000217.1 GCA_022570885.1 Chloroflexota bacterium
GGCCTATTCGATTTTGCCCCCAATCTTTCTCACGGCTGGCCGGACCGCCTCGATCCTGTCCTGCGGCGTCTTCACCAAAGAAGCCCAGGCTTCGGAGCTATAGGCGACCTGGTACATGTAGCGTGGCATAGCGACCTCCCTATCTCAACAATGGTCCGGACGTGGCACAAGCATACAGCCGTCTGGGCTTCCTGTCACTACCGCAGGTAATTCGGTAGTGCTTCAGTTTGATTTAGGCCAGAGCAAGTACGCTCCTAAGGCGAGGACACCGAAGATGATGGCGCCTGCCCCGATGAACACGCCTGGCTCGAAGGCAGGCTCACGAGCATTGCTGGAGACTATTTCACCTACTGTCCCCCAGATAAGCACAGCGAATCCCGCCACCAGCATGCCAGCCGCTAGAACCTTCCTTATCATGTCTACATTCCTTCTGTGGCTTCGCGGGCTCCGGAGGGGACTAGCTTTAGTCCGCCAGCGCCGCGCGCAGCGCCGCGAGCACGATGCGGTCCTCGCGCGGGTGGACGGTGCGCGGGTCGAGCAGGACGGTGTCGCGCTCGATGCGAGCGACGACGGGCGGGTCGTGCTCGCGTAGGCGGCGGCCGAGCGCCTGCGCCGAGCGGCCGGCGGTCTGCGGCAACGCGAGCAGCTTCGTCGGCAGCCCCTCCTCGGGCAGGCTGCCGCCGCCGATCATCGAGCGGCCGTCGATCACCGTCGCGTCGCCTCCCGCGGCGCGACGCCAGCGCCGCGCGCGACGGCCGATGGCGTCGAGGGGGGCCGAGATCATGCGCCAGACGGGGATCCGCTCCAGCGCCTCGTCTCGCAGGTAGTGGTCGAGCGTGGCGGCGAGGCCGGCGATGCTCGCCTTGTCCATGCGCAGCGCCCGAGCGAGCGGGTGGCGTTGTAGCCGCTCGACGATCTCGCGCTTGCCGATGATGATGCCCGCCTGCGGCCCGCCCAGCAGCTTATCGCCGGAGAAGAGCACCAGGTCGGCGCCGGCAGCCAGGCTCTCTTGTGGCGTCGGCTCCGGCGTCAGGCCGAAGGCGGCGGTGTCGAGCAGGCAGCCGCTGCCCAGGTCGTCGATCAGCCAGAGGTTGCGTTCGCGGGCCAGCCCGGCCAGCTCGTCGAGCGAGGCCGACGCGGTGAAGCCGATCAGCTTGAAGTTGCTGGTGTGCACCCGCATGAGGGCGGCGGTGTCGTCGGTGATGGCGGCTGCGTAGTCGCGCAGGTAGGTGCGGTTCGTCGTGCCCACCTCGGCCAGGAAGGCGCCGCTCTGCGCCATCACGTCCGGGATGCGGAAGCCGCCGCCGATCTCGACGAGCTGCCCGCGCGAGATGATCACCTCTCGCATCTGCGCCAGCGCCGACAGCGCGAGCAGCACCGCGCCGGCGTTGTTGTTCACCGCCAACACGGCCTCGGCGCCGGTGAGCCGGCGGAGCTGCTCCTCCAGGTGGACGTGACGGGAGCCGCGTTCGCCCGCCTCCAGGTCGAACTCCAGGTTCGAGTAGCCGCGGGCGGCAGCGGTCATCGCCGCCAGCGCCTCGTCGGAGAGGGGGGCGCGGCCCAGGTTGGTGTGGATGATCACGCCCGTCGCGTTGATCGCCGGCCGGAGCGAAGGCTGGAGCGTCGAACGCGCGCGCCGGTCGACCGCCTCGACGATGGCGTCGATCGCGGGCACGGCGTCGCCCCGGCCGACCGCCTCGCGGACGGTCTCCAGCTCCTCTCGTGCGAGCGCGACGACGGTATCGCCGGAGTACTTGGCCGAGAGCGCGCGCAGCCGCTCGTCGGCCAGCAGCCGGTCGACGGAGGGCAGGTCGCGATAGGGGTTGCGAGTGGTCATAGGCTGCTCCCTACCAACATCGGCCAGGTAGCCGGTAGGCGCTTTATTGTACCGCACCACACCAACCTCGTCATCGCACACCCCCAACCTCGTAGGGACAAAGCTTTAGCTCTGTCCTCGGTCGCCCGCGCACGTCATCCTCGGCCCCCCACGCACGTCATCCTCGGCCGGCCGCGCAGTCATGCCCCAGCCTTCAGGCTGGGGTCATGCTGAGCTTGTCGAAGCATCTCGCCCTATCTCGACGAGACGGCCTTCCGGTACGACCACCGCGACAACCCGTACCTGTTCCACGACATGTTGCTGAGGCTGATTGGCGCTGAACCGGAGCTAATTCGAGAGAAGATACCGGAATCTACTCGCGGCGACGGCCCTAAAAGCTGAGAGTCTAGCATCAGCTAATGCCTATCCACGGTCTTCGGGCCCTACTTCATGAAAATCGATCACGCTTGGCAATCCCGGAGCCGCGATGCTTTCAGGGGAACTATGCACTCTGAGGAAGAAGCGCTTCTCAAAAGGCTTCACGTTATCAGCGGAGAACTCCAACGTTAGCAGCCAGTCGCTCAAGATGCTTACGTTGAATGGAATCCCATCCGTAGTGTTGAGCTGGAAATCGGCATCGCCGCCTGTAGTGAAAGCAACGTCGAGAATGGCATTGGTAGCGAAGGTCTGATAGCGCGGACCATCGCCGCGGGCGTTCCAGCCGAGAAAGTAGTCTGAGCTTTCAGTGATCCTTGGACGGTCGTCACCAAGCTCATCAGCCCACTGAAGTCTCCTTACTCGAACGGCGCACCTCTCTACTCTATCTTCACCCGTGCTATTGACGATGTTGAGGACTACATCTCTACGCTTTGTGAGGTGCGGGTGATCACGTGTGCGCGGTTCAACTCTCAGTAGTTGCCGGCGGCGGCGTACGAACCGAATTGGATTTGGGATCGGAAGGATAAGCACAAACCCGATCACCAACATTGTCCCGCCTAGAGCGAACAGCAGAAGGA
>JACZYW010000003.1 GCA_022570885.1 Chloroflexota bacterium
CTGGGCCTCGCGGCGCACACGTGACCGTCCGGCCTCGTCGAGCCCCTCCGTCTTGATCACGGCGATCGCCACGTCTCGGTCGAGCCGGCTATCGCGAGCCAGGTAGACACGCTTTCGCCCGCCCTCGCCAAGGAAGCTCTTGACCTGATAGCGGCCTTCGCTGAAGGACGTACCAGGAGTTATCGCTGGTTGGACCGAAGGAGCCAGAGTAGCCGAGGACGGCGTTGCGTCCTTCTCTAGTGAGGCGCCGCACTGGCCGCAGAACCGCTCGCCGGGCTCGGGCTGCGTGCCGCAAGCAGCGCAGACGACGGCCAGGTCAGCACCGCACTGGCCGCAAAACTTGCGCCCCTCACGGTTCTCATGGTCGCAGGCTGGACAATGCAACTAGTTCGACCTCCAAAAGCGTCTGCGGGCATCAGTATACAGCCAGTCGGAAGTATGCGACACTCCAACGTGTCCGCTGGCTGAGCGACGTGCGCAAGATCGGCGCGGGGAGCTACTACCCTCCGCTTCGGATGCGACTCGTGGAGGCGGCTTACCTATAATCGGGAGCCTTGCGACGCGTGACCTGCTGAGCATGTGAAGGAGGAATAAGATGATCGCTCGATCGCAGTTCGGACGCACCGGACATGAGAGCACGCGGACGATCTTCGGCGCGGCAGCCCTCGGGCGAGCGACCGACGACGAGGCGGCGCCGGTTCTCGAGCTCTTGCTCCAACATGGCATCAACCACATCGACACGGCGGCGATGTACGGTCGCTCGGAACGACGCGTCGGGACGTGGATGGACGGGCACCGCAAGGACTTCTTTCTCGCCACAAAGACCAACGAACGAACCTACGAGAAGGCGCGCGCCCAGTTCCACCACTCGCTTGAGCGGATGCGCGTCGATAGCGTCGACCTGCTGCAGCTACACAACCTCGTCGAGCCAGACGAGTGGGAGGTCGCGATGGGGCCGGGCGGGGCACTAGAAGCAGCGGTCGAGGCGCGCGACCAAGGCCTGACCCGCTTCATCGGCGTGACCGGGCACGGCGTCACCGTAGCCCACATGCACCAGCGCAGCCTGGAGCGCTTCCCCTTCGATTCCGTGCTGTTGCCCTACAACTTCAGCATGATGCAGAACCAGCGGTACGCCTCGGAATTCTCAGAGCTGGCCGCGCTCTGCCGGGAGCGTGGCGTTGCGATCCAAACGATCAAGGGACTGACGCTGGCGCCGTGGAACGACAAGGAGCACACGCACAGCACCTGGTACGAGCCGTTTACGGACCAGGCCGATATCGACCGCGCCGTGCACTACGTGCTTGGCCTGCCCGGCGTCTTCCTGAACACCGCCGGCGATATCGAGCTGCTGCCGCGGATCCTCGACGCGGCGAGCCGATTCCAGCGCGCGCCGGCGGAGGAAGACATGCGAGGGATGGCGGCGAGCCGGGCCATGGCGCCGCTGTTCACGTGACTCAGGTTACCTGCATGGAAGCGGGCGCTCGTTGCTAGCCGTCGGTGTCGGTGACCAGCAGCAAAACCGTGTACTTCCCTGGTAGCCTCGGCCTTTGTGATAGAATAGCGCCGTCCGAATCCGGCTGGTTCGGTCGGCGGGTGCTCGCCTTCAAAACGTGACCGCACGGGCCCGTCCGAACGATCTTCGGCCCGGATGCTCTGATGGGAGGAAAGAAGTCCCGATGAAAGAGCAAACGAAGCAAGCTCAGGCAGGGTCGCTGCTGGACGTGCTCGGCTCAAGCGAATGGGACTCGTTGCGTCGCCATATGGCCCGCCATGCATACGAACCGGGTGATGTGCTCGTACACCAGGGAGCCGTGGAACCTGACTTTCAAGTCATCGTCGAGGGCGTGGCGTCGATATCGGCAACGAGCCCTCTTGGCCAGCACCTAGAGCTGGCACGACTCGGGCCCGGCGATTCCATCGGCGAGATGTCCTTGCTCACAGGCGAGCCGGCTTCGGCCCAGGTCACGGCCTGGACTCACCTAGAGGCATACGTGATTCCAGCTGCCAAACTGGTCACCCTAGACCCTGAGTGGCCACAACTTACGCAGGCGCTATCGGCTATCTTAGCCACCCGGCTCGGGAAGGCGAATGACAGGCTGCTGAGCATGCACACGGCCAAGGTCCAGGTTGTGTGTTGCTCGCCGTCCGATGTGTCCGCTCTGTCCCGGCTGCCTGGAGAGCTTGCTCAAGTGGCATCGGCACGAGTGTTGGTGATGACGGTCGGGGACCATTTCGAAAGCACCGGCTTGTTGGACGCATTTGCAGGACGAAACGTCTCCGTGATCGCTATGGGTACGACTGACTCATCGGAACTGCGAAATCGGATTCACCTGCTTGAGCAGGAGTACGACCAGATCATTCTCTTCGGGGCTGAGGAAACCTTCCGAGAGCTGGAGGACGAGGTCCACTCCTTTCTGCGTGTTCAGCCAGAAGACCATCCTGACCAGCATGCAGGCGACGGATCGACCGTGGTCGTTACGGAGAAACCATGGACGCGAGCGGTGATCCAGCAGATCTCGTCAGCGTTGGACCAAACGGTAGTCGGCGTGCTACCGCCAGAGTCGCCGTCCCCCGGCCCTCGCGATCCAGTAGCGAAGCTGGCCCGCGTACTCGGCGGCCAGCAGGTTGGGATTGCCCTTGGCGCAGGTGGAGCGAAGGGGTTCGCTCATTTAGGCGTGCTACGGGCGCTGGAAGAGCTGGGCACTCCGATCGACGTGATCAGCGGCTGTAGCATCGGCGCTGCCATCGGTGCAGGATGGGCGGCGGGGCTGTCAGCCGACGAACTCGCGATAGCCGCGAAGCGGATCGGATCCCGCGCCATCCGGCCAACCATCCCGCTTCACTCGCTCCTCAGCAATAGGGGGATACGCGACGAACTCAAGCGCCTGGGTGCGGGCAAACGGTTCGAGGACCTCGATATTCCCCTCGCACTGGTCGCTACGGACATCTACCGCCGCTGCGAAGTGACGTTCACCTCCGGAGTTGTGTGGCCAGCCATCCTGGCGAGCATGGCGATCCCGGGTATCTATCCGCCGATTCGAGCCAGGCGGAGCTATCTCGTAGACGGCGGAGTGCTGAGTCCAGTTCCGGCTCAGCAGGCACGTGCCCTGGGGGCGGGTATTGTTATCGGCGTCAGACTGACGGGCAAGAGCACTTCGCCGACTGAAGAGCTCGACTTTACACCATCGCGACCGCTAGTAGCGGAGACGATGACCCGCAGCCTGGAGATCATGAACAATCGGATCTCCGAGTTCAGCAAGGACCAAGCAGACGTTACCATCGAGGTTTGCCTTGATGGCGGTGGGATAGGCGATTTCAACCGCGGCGACGAATACATGGAGGCCGGATACAAAGCGACTATGGAGGCTGCGGAGATGATTAGAGCGGTGCTGCCGTATCTGAAAGGCGTCGCGTGACCACTGCCGAAGAAGTCCCTGTTCAGTTGCTGAAGCACGTCCCGATCTTTTCGGCCTGCTCCGAGGAAGCGCTGGCGCTGCTTGCAGCCGTCCTGCAACCACAACAGGTGCAAGCCGGCGAGATCATCTTCAGCGAAGGTGACCCGGGTGACGAACTGTACATCATCGCCTCCGGCCACGCTCGGGTCGTCTCCGACGTGCACACTGAGAAGATAGTATTCGCACATCTTGGGCCCGGCGAGTTCTTCGGCGAGATGGCCCTCATTACCGGAGAACAGCGTTCCGCCGGGGTCATCGCGGCGACCGATGCTAAGCTCTGGCGCCTGCGTAAGGCGGACTTCCAGGCCATCCTGCAACAGCATCCGGAGATCGGCATCGAAATGACCCGCATCCAAGGCGAGCGCGTCCGGCGGGGAAACGTTCAACGCTTTGAGAACGAAGCCTTCACGTTTCTCACCCTGACGCCAGAGCGGCCGGAAATCACCATCGGCCGGTTGCCGGAGAACGATCTCGTGATCAACGATCCCCAGGTCGCTGGCGTACATGCGCGGGTCAGGAATACTGACGGGCGCTGGGTGATCTATGACGAGGGCTCCGAGATAGGGACGTACGTGAACCGCCGTCGCGTCAAAGTCGCAGAGCTACAGGACGGCGACGAGATTCTCATCGCCGCTAACAAGATTTTCCTCGATGGCGTCCAGGTAAAGGGCTTTCGTGGCAGAGAAGGGATCCGCATCGACGCGCTGAATCTCTCCAAGGAGTTGAAAGACGGCCGCTGCATCCTGAACGATATCTCGCTAAGCATCGCACCCGGAGAGTTCGTGGCAGTCGTCGGCGGGAGCGGCGCCGGGAAGACGTCGCTCCTCCACGCGCTCAACGGCTTTTCGCCTGGCACGAGTGGCGCCGTCCGCTACAACGGAACAGACCTCTACGAGAACCAGGGCCTCTTTCGAACCGTGCTCGGCTATGTGCCCCAGGACGACATCGTCCACGGCGAGCTGACGGTGGAACGCACGCTCTACTATACGGCCAAGCTGCGGCTGCCCAAGGACACAGGCACCGCTGAACTCGATGAGCGCATAGGAGAGGTGCTCGAAGCAGTCGGGCTCGCGCAACACCGCAAGACCGAAGTGCGCCGCCTCAGCGGAGGCCAGCGCAAGCGCACGAGCGTGGCGATCGAGCTACTGGCGCGGCCGCGCGCACTCTACCTCGACGAGCCCACCTCTGGACTCGATCCGTCGCTGGAAGGTCGGATGATGACGCTGTTTCGAGACCTTTCCGACAGCGGCACCACGGTTGTGATGTCGACCCACGTGACCCAGAACCTGCGCATGTGCGACAGGCTCGCCTGGATGGCGCCGGGTGGGCATCTCGTCTTCTTCGGCTCACCGCCGGAAGCGCTGCGCCATTTCGGTGTTCAGGATTTCGGTGAGATCTACGGATTGCTCGAAACCCCCGAGGAGAGGGAGCGCTGGTCGGCCGCCTTCCTTGATTCGGTCGCCTACCGCGTAAACGTGAAAGAGCGCTTGGCGCCAGAGTCCGCAACAGCCGTCGAGACTGAGGACTCAGAGGAGGGAGTCGAGAGCCATCGGGAGGTGGAACCGGGCAGGAAGCAGAGCCCGCTACGCCAATGGTTCTGGCTCACGGCGCGTTATGCCGAGACGCTCGTTAGGGATGCTCCCAACATGGCGCTCCTCGTAGTCCAAGCGCCGGTCATCGCTCTCGCTGTGCTGCTCTTATTCAACAGCGACATCTTCGGCGCTACGACGGAGGAGGGAGGCGACGCGTTCCGTGCGCTTATGTCCCTGCACATCCTCACCACAGCGGCGATCTTCCTGGGCTCCTCGAACGCAGCACGCGAGATCACAAAGGAGTCGGCCATCTATAGCCGCGAACGGCTGGTCAATCTGGCGGTCGTCCCGTACGTTATGTCCAAAGTGGTCGTGCTCTCGCTCCTCTGCCTATTCCAGGCGGCGGCGCTCGTCGGCATCTTCGCTCTTGCCGTGGATCTACCCGGGTCTGACCTGGAGCTCTATCCGAAGCTGTTCTCGGCCGTCCTGCTCACGCAGCTGGCCGGACTGAGCATGGGGTTGTTAGTCTCCGCCCTTTCGGCGAACTCCGACCGGGCGATGGCTATCGTGCCGGTCCTGCTCATCCCACAGCTCATCTTCGCCGGCGCCCTCGTCCCACTCGACCACATGTTGGCGCCAGCGAAGGTCATCTCTCAGTTCATGATCAGCAAATGGGCGCTTCAGCTCGCAGGAAGCCTGACCGATCTCAGCGAACGGTTCGTGGCCCAGTTCCCGAGCGTCTTCGCTGAGCCATATCGAAACGAACTGGAACCCACCGTTTGGCTACCTTGGGTCGTCTTGGCCGCCTTCACCGCCGTCATGCTTCTGGCCACCATCCTCGTGCAACTCCGCAAGGACGTTCACTAGGCGAGCTGTTCGCCCAATCACTCGGCTGCCAGATTCGAGCTGCCAACATCCCGCGCGAGGTGCCCACCGCGTAACGGCGTTCCCTGAGCTCGTTGAACACGCCGTAGGGGGTTGGAAACGCTCTGCTCAGTATGCAGATGGTCGCTGTTTTGGCGATGACAAAGGCCGCCGGAGACGGCGGCCCTATGCATATTGTGCAGGATTGGAGCGGAAGAGGAGATTCGAACTCCCGACCCCCTCCTTGGCAAATGGGGCCCGGCTCTGCAAGCTGCTACCGACGCTACCACTCCTATTCGGTCGATGCAAGCTGCTAACAATTAGGGGGTCGCGGAGCGTGTAAGTTAGGTGGTCTGGCCTAACAGTGGCCTTCAGATCGCTCTACAAGATGGCTGGGAACGGGGCCAAGTCGCCCATCCTCCATTGGCCAACGTCCATGGCTAGCTCAAAGGCCTAACCTAACCGACCCTCTGCTTCCCCAGCAGAGGGTCGACGGTTTGAGTCCGTTCTCCCGCTCCACGATCACAATATTGCCCTCTAGTCACTAGTCTTTAACCCCTTCGTCTCGGAGGCCTCGGGCCTCGTTGACTGCTGGACGCTGACACGGCCGGCGAAGGAGGGTCATCATAGCTCGGAGGTCGAGACGGAGAGGGTGGCATGACGTGGACAAGTCCGACATCCGGGTGAGTGAACTGGTGAGTCATTCCTGGTGAACCAGGATGACCGTAACCATTCGCCCAAGAACGTGCGCTGGTACAGCGACATGCTGAGCCGCTGGGCCGCTTCGCCGCGTCCCTGTCAGCAGAGGCACGGCTGCGCGACATCGACGCCGCTGCAATCCGCGCGGCGCTCCGATTCCTGCACCTCGTACCACACCGGCTGCAAGAAAAGATGCTGATGTTCTCACCGCCCGCCGGTATCGTCGACCAGCACCGCCGTATGGTTCCCGCATGGCTACGGCAGGTGAAAAGCCCTAGACGGCAGGCCATTCGGCCCCCAATGACGGGCCGTTCGGCCCTTTTAGCCTTAACTTAGCAATTACTAGATTAAGCATCATGGATATCGGTGATGGCTGACGCGACGTTTGACGCTGTCATTATCGGTGCCGGGCACAACGGGATGGCGCTGGGCACCTACTTGGCGAGATGCGGCTGGGACGTGGCGATCTTTGAGAAGCGCGCCGAAGAGGGCGGGGGCCTCTGCACGGAGGAGCTCACCCGGCCCGGTTTTCTCCACAACGTTCACTGCAACTATCACACGCTGGTTGGCGTCTGTCCTGTGTACGACGACCTAGGGCTCTACGACCATGGCCTGGAATACGTTCAGCCACCGGTGCAGATGGGCAGCGTGTTCCGCGATGGCACCGCTCTCACGGTGCATACGGATATCGACAAGACCTGTGCCTCCTTCGCCCGCTTCTCGGAAAAGGATGCGGAGACGTTCCGGCGGCTCCATGATGAGGTGAAGGGGTACCTTGACCTCATCTTAAGTACCTTGATGTACTCCCCGCCTATCCCGCTCGTCGATATTACGAAGGCGATGGTCGTTTGGCAGGTGGCAGACAAGTCGGAGTTCCTCAGTGTTCATCTGCGTAACAAGACGATTAGCGAGTTCTTGGACGAGCACTTCGAGAACGACAAAATCAAGGCGCAGCTCGCGTTCCAGGCGGCTATCTCCGGCTACGCCACGGACCGCAGAGGGCTGGCCGTCTCCTTCCCGCTGCTGGTGGGCAAGATGGACAACTGGCACGTCTGCGTCGGCGGCTCCCACCAGCTAGCCCATTCATTGTGGGAGGCTTTTAGCCACGCTGGCGGAAGCATCTTCCTAAACACGCCGGTCGCCGGCATATTGACCGAGAACGGGCGCAGCACCGGCGTCCGTCTCTACGACGGGAGCGAAGTGCGAGCGCGGCACGTCGTTGCCAGCACGATCGACCTCGAGCAGACCTTCCTGAAAATGCTTCCTCGCGAAAAGCTCGATCCGAAGCTGATCAGTCAGATCGAAAACTCCTCCCACATGGATTGGTCCTACTATAGCGTCCACCTCGCCATGCGGGAGCCACCGCAGTATGCGGCGGCCGAGTTCGATCCGGATGTGCAGAACGCGTGGGTGCTGAACGTGGGATACGAGTCGCTAGAGGAGCTGAATGCAGACTGGCGGGCGGTGCGAGCTGGTAAGCTTCCCGATCCTCGGCCGAACTGCGCCGTCAACACACTCTTCGACCCCTCGGATGCGCCGGATGGCTTTTACACCGGCCTCATGCGCCAGTTCGCTCCTATCGATATCGGCCGGGGCGGCATCGAGGCCTGGGATGAGATGGCCAATTCGTACGGCGAGCGTTGCATCGATGCTTGGGCGGACTACGCACCTAACATTCGAGATGCCGTGATCGAATGGGTACCCTATACTCCTCTCGATATCTCGCGACGCATGGTGAACATGGTGCGTGGCGATTGGATGGGTGGCCTCGTCGATCTGGACAATCTGCTAACGGAGCGTCCCTGCCCAGAGCTCTCTCAGTACCGCACGCCGTTCAAAGGTCTCTACCTGTGCGGCGCCACCCAGCATCCGCACGGATTTATCACCTTTGCGCCGGGCTACAACGCCTTGCAAGTGATCGCGGAAGACTACGGGTTGGACCGATGGTGGCAGTAGTGAGCGCCGCTTCAGCGAACGAGGTCTTGCCCGTCACCCTCGCCGCGGGGGACGAGGCCAGCGGCCTGGCCCGCATCATCTGCCAGTACCTGGAACAGCTCTTCGCCGATTCGCAGGAGAAACGAGACGAGGCCGCGAGGCTACGCGGCCATCTCGGTCTGCGTGCTCGCGAGGGCGATGTTGCCATCACCGTTGCTTTTACCGAGGACGGCGTCGCCGTAGAGGAGGGGCTGCGCGAACCGGATGCTGTCGTGAACGGAGAAGTTGAGTTCCTGATGCACGTGCTGGCCGGACGGGCGAATCCCGCCTGGGAAGTCCTTAGAGGTACCGTGGCGTTCCAGCCACGGCCCCTCCGTCCGCTGTTTGGCTATCAGGCCTACCGCGTGATGCGTCTGCCGCACGTGCATCTATGGAGCGGGCTGCCACGCCCACCGGTTGGTCTCCTGGTGGGCACTGCAGTCTTGGTGAGTGCCGTAGTGCTGGCGCGGCGGCGGCGAGTGCGAGCTTCGGGTGGTGACGATGGCTGACGCAACCTTCGACGCGGTGATCATCGGCGCGGGACACAACGGGCTCTGCCTCGCGGCGTACTTGGCCAAGGCAGGCCTCTCCGTGGGCATCTTCGAACGCCGGCACGAGGACGGCGGCGGCGCCAACACGGAAGAGGCGACCGTCCCTGGGTTCCACCACAATCTCCACGGCCAGTACATGGAGTTCATCGACTACATGCCCGTGTATCACGACTTCGAGCTTGAAAAGTTGGGCGCACGCATGATCTACCCGGAAGTGCAGCTCGGCATTACCTTCGCGGACGGCCGCCCACCCATCGTCATCTACCGGCCAGGCGCCGATCTCGACGAGAAGACCCGCAAGAGCATCGCCCACTACTCCAAGAACGACGCTGATGTCTGGCTGGAGCTGAAACGCAAGGTCATGGAGCGTGACCGAACGATAGCCGCCACGCTCTACAGTCCGGCGGAAGCTGAGGACGATGAGCAAACGCCGGCGGCCATGATGAGCGCTGGGCTGTCCCTTTGGACAGACCTGGGCCTGGCGCCGAACGACATCGGCAAGGCGCCCAAGGTGCTTATCGACCGGCTCTTCGAATCGACGGAGATGCGTACCCTCCTCTACCGGCAATGCATCGAATGGGGTGCTAACGTGCACGCCGGAAACGGCTACGGATTCCTAATCTCCGTGCTCTGGCTGAGCGCCATCCACAAGATGTCGGTGGGCGGCACGCATACCCTGGCTCACGCCATGGCGAACGCCTGCATGAAGCAAGGCGTGTCCATTCGCTTTACCAAGCCGGTCGTGAAGATTGTGATGAAGAACGGGCGGGCGTCCGGCATCCAACTCAAGGACGGAACGGAGATCGAGGCAAGAAAGCTCGTCGCCTCCAACGTGGACCCAAGGCAGACGTTCGTCGATTTCATCGGCGAGGAGAACCTGACGTCCTTCCGGCGGGAGCGGCTGGCCCACTGGCGCTTCGGGCCGGAGCATGTGCTGGGCGTGCCATCGTTCGCGCTCCGCGAGGCGCCGAAGTACAAGTCGGCGAGGTGGAACCCGGACATCGACCGCTGCTTCTACACGCTGGTGGGCTTCGAGGATGAAGAGCAGATGTCAAACTACATTCTCCAGGCGTATGGCGGCGCGATACCGGATCGGCCGGGCGCCGGTACCTGGGTGAACTCTCTCTGGGACCCGACGCAGGCGCCGCCCGGTAAGCACGCGATGAACGGGTGGTTCTTCTTCCCGCGCGCCTCCTGTCTGTCGCCCGAGGAGTGGGACGAGGTGCGCGCCACATACAACGATCGCTTCCTCCAACTGTGGGGCGAATACGCGCCCAATATGACCCGCGAGAATGTGATCGCCGACCGGCTCTACACCGCATTCGACATCGAGAAGAAGATCGGAATGCCAGAGGGAGACTTCTCCCACGGCCGCTCCGGCAGCGGCATGGGCGGCATCGTCGGCGGCTACCAGTACCGGACGGAGATCCCCGGCCTCTACCTCTGCGGCGCCTCGGCTGGCGGGGGCGGGATCAGCGCCGCACCCGGTTACAGCGCGTTCAAGGTGATCTGCAAGGATCTCAAGCTGCCCAAGGTCTGGCAGCAAGAGTATCGGGACTACTAAGGAGCACGTCATGCCCGCCATCTACACAGGACCGTGGTACGACAGCATGAAGGACATCCTCAACAGCAGCGACGCCGTGACGAAGAACGCGCCACGTGGTGTCTGGCACATCTTGGCCGAGATCCGAGGTGATGGTGCGTCGCCGTACCTCTCGGAAGACGAGGTGAAGCGCTTCGCCATCGTCCTCAACGACGGCAAGTGCGAAAGCTACGCGGAGCTGACGGAGCCGCCTCCACGCAAGGACTTCCAGTTCATTCTCGAGCTACCTGCTGTCCTCTTCGAGCGAATCGTCGCCAACCAAGCTGACCCCGTGGAGGCTGGCCTGAAAGGCGCCATCAAGATCATCGGGGACATGCGGGTGATGATCCAAAACGCGGAGCTGGTGAAGATCATCTCGGAGATCTACCAGCAGGAGGTCGAGACAGAGTGGCCGAAGGGCATGCCACCGTATCCGGCCTTAGCGACGGCTCAGGCCGGGGAGTCGATCGGGGGCAGCGCATGACGTACGCAGGCCTACAGCTCCACGCCCTCGGCACGAAGGAAGCGGGAGAACGCGCTTCATACGGTTCATGGCAGGACATCTACCGCGAGAAGTGGACCTGGGACCGGGTGGTGAAGGGAACCTGCAACCGGGCGGACTGCATCTCCGCCTGCTCGCTCAACCTGTTCGTGAAAGACGGCATCGTCTGGCGGGAGGAGCAGAACCCGATCTTCGAGCAGACCAACGCCTCGGTCCCGGACTTTAACCCGCGCGGCTGCCAGAAGGGGATTTGCTACAGCGATCTGATGTACGACCCCTCTCGCATCAAGTACCCGCTGCGCCGCGTGGGCGAACGGGGCTCCGGCAAGTGGGAGCGCATTTCCTGGGACGAGGCGCTGACCGAGATCGCTGACAAGATCATCGATGTCTGTCTGGAAGACGGGCCGGAGAGCGTCGTCTACGACTTCGGCACGACGAACATTGACTTTGGCCCGGGCACTCCGGCTGAGCAGCATCTCACCCGGCTCATAGGCACCACCACGCTGGACGAGTGGGCGGGCGTGGGCGACCTGCCCATGGGCGCCATCCAGACCTGGGGCCTCTTCAACGCTGACGGCACCTCCGACGACTGGTTCAACGCTGAGACGATCCTCGTTTGGTTGGGCAACCCCGTCTATACTCGCGTGCCGGACGTCCACTTCATGTGGGAGGCGCGCTACCACGGCACCAAGGTCGTCACCATCGCGCCGGACTACAACGCTACCGCCGTCCATTCCGATCTCTGGCTGAACCCGCGTGTCGGCACCGACGCCGCACTCGCCCTCGCCATGTGCCAGGTCATCGTAGAGGAAGGGCTGCTCAAGGAGCAGTACGTGCAGGAACAGACAGACCTGCCGTTTCTGCTGCGCGAGGACACCCGCCGCTTCCTGCGCCAGTGCGATCTGGTCGAAGGCGGCAAAGAGGATGTCTTCTACGTCTGGGATCGGGCGTCGAACGAGCCGCGGGAGGCGCCGGGAACGGCCGGACAGGAGGAAGCGTTGATCGCCCTCGGCGATCTCGACCCGGCGCTCGAGGGTAAGTTCATCGTGAAGCTGGCCGATGGTCAACAGGTATCTGTGCGCCCTGTGTTTGCGCTCCTGCGGGAGCGGCTACGCGACTACACGCCAGAGCTGGCGGCGCAGATCACCGGCGTCAGCGCCAGCGTGATCCGTCGCCTGGCGCATCAGGTGGCCGAGAGCCGGGCGGTCATGGTCTTCTGCTCCTGGGGCTCCTGTAAGCACTACCACATGGACCTCGTCCAGCGCTCGATTATCCTGCTGCTGGCGCTGACAGGCAACACCGGCAAGCGAGGCGCCGGCATGCGTATCGGCGCGTGGTGGAACATGTCGCTCAGCTACGACCGCTCCATCGGCTCCCTGGCTGGGGGCGGCGAGCGGGCCAAGGTCCGGGACCTTGAGAAGATGATGAAGGCGCTGATGCGCGCCAATAGCTCTATGACGCCAGTAATGGTCTGGCTCTACGCGCATGACGAGGGGTATGCCAAGCTCGTCGATACGCCGGCCTACCACGATCCCGACCTCCCCCGCCCCATAAGCGAGTACATGCGCGAGGCGTTGGACAAGAACTGGATGCCGCTCTATCCGAAGGAAGGCAAAACGCCCCGAGTCTTCCTGTACACCGGCATGAACCCGCTCCGCCGCTGGCCCGCGCCGGACGTCATCCGCGAGAATCTCTGGGCGAAGCTGGAGCTGATCGTCACCTGGGAGTTCCGTATGTCCAGCTCGGCTATGTTCTCGGACATCATCCTGCCGGCAGCCGGCTGGCACGAGAAGTCCGGCGTGAAATTCTGCCAGAGCTATGTGCCGTACATCTGCGTGGGCGAGAAAGCGGTGGAGCCGCTCTACGAGTCGAAGAACGAGTTCGACATTATGGCCAACCTGGCAGCCACGCTCCAGAGGCGCGCGCAGGAGCGGGAGGAAGGCGTGTATACCGACGCCTTCGGAAACGAGCATGACCTGCGTGAGATCGCTCGCCTCTGGAGCTATGACGGCGAGTTCGGCGAGGGCGATGCGGAGAAGGCGTTGGAAGTCGCATTCGAGCTCTCGGAGCCGGTCGGCGACGCCTCATGGGCGGATGCGGCGCGCGCCGGCGCGGTACGGGTCAAAAGCACCGGCGGCTACGGCCCTATCACTGCCATCACCAGCGATATGCGTGAAGACGAGACCGTCTACCCCTTCGCCTGGTTCGTCGAGGAGAAGGAGCCGTGGCCCACGCTCACCGGCCGCCAGCAGTTCTACATCGACCACCCGTGGTTCCTAGAGGTAGGCGAGGAGTTGCCGCTGCACAAGGAGCCGCCCCCTGCCGGTGGCAACTACCCGCTGCGGATGACCGGCGGGCACACCCGTTGGAGCATCCACTCCATCTGGCGCGCCAACCGCACGCTCCTCCGTCTTCAGCGCGGTGAGCCGGTGATGTACGTCAGCCCGCAGGACGCCGAAGCGCGCGGTCTCAAAGATCATGATCTGGCCCGGGTCCGGAATGATGTGGGCGGGTTCAAGGTTCGCGTCAAGCTGGCGGCTAGCATTCAGCCTGGGCAGGTGGTGATGTACCACGCCTGGGAGCCGTACCAGTTCGAAGACTGGATAGGCCAGCAAGCGGTCAACGCTTCGCCGTTGAAGCCGCTTCACCTGGTGGGCGATTATGTCCAGCTCCAGTACCGCTTCGCCCTGGCCCAGCCCAGCCACATCTCACGGGCGATGACGGTGGAGCTAGAGAAGGCAGACTGAGGAAAGGAGCGAAGCCATGCTCGTAAAACGCGTCGAGGTGAACCGTGAGGACCTGTTGGATCCAACCAATGAGGCGTGGCGGCGGACCCGGGGAAGCAAGACGGTACTTTCGCCAATACCGTTGGCGATGCAGCCCGCGGAGTATGTGCGCGTCTCCTGGGAAGACCGCCCCTATGGCGTGGTGACCAGCATGAGAGTGACCGCCTTTCACAATGGTCAGGAGATCTTCTTTCGCCTTGTGTGGGACGACGCCACTGTGGACAAGCAGATCGCGGACATCGATCAGTTTGTGGATGCCGCGGCCGTGCTATTCCCTGTGGTGCCCGATGCGCCCCTCATCGGCATGGGGGCCGAAGGCAAGCCCGTCAACGCCTGGCTCTGGCGCGCTGACTGGGAGCAACCGAAGAACGTGGTGGCGGAAGGGATGGGCACAACCAAACGTCGAGAGGATCCTGCCCTCGTCTCGAAAGCCAAGCACCAGCGTGGGCGTTGGGTGGTGGTCATCTCGCGTTCGTTGAACGGAAAGGACTCGCCGGCTGGAACGGTGAGATTGGAACCGGGCGCCACATCCAAGGTCGCGTTCGCCATCTGGCAGGGCTCCAACCAAGAGCGAGCTGGCATCAAGGCCTTCTCGCCGGCCTGGCAGGAGCTGGAGATCGAAGCGTAGCAGAAAGCAGGGCTCTCATGCCTGAGCAACAGATCGAGCGGCAATTAGCCTTCGTCTTTGACCTCAATAAATGTCTCGGCTGCCAGACGTGCACCATCTCGTGCAAGACGCTCTGGACCGACCAGCCCGGCATGGAGTATATGTGGTGGAACATCGTCAACACCATGCCTGGCCGGGGCACGCCGCGCGACCGCGACCAGTCCGGCGGCGGGTTCGACGCGCAGGGCAAAGCGCAAGCCGGCATCTTGCCGAGCGCGCGTGACTTCGGCGAGGCGTGGGAGTTCAACTACGACGAGGTATTCTACGGAGGGAAAGGCCAGTCCGCCTACCTCCATCCCCGCCGTCCGGGCAGCAACGGCGATAGCGCGGACGAGGCGCCGGACTGGGGCCCCAATTGGGACGAGGACCAAGGCGCCGGGGAATACCCCAACAGCTACTACTTCTACCTACCCACCATCTGCATGCACTGCACCAACCCCGCCTGCATGGAGGCCTGTCCTCGCGAGGCGATCTTCAAACGCCAGGAAGACGGGATCGTCCTCATCGACGAGGAACGATGCTCCGGCTACCGCTTCTGCATGGAGGCCTGTCCTTACAAGCGGATCTACTTCAACCCTAAGCGGTTCATCTCGCAGAAGTGCGTGATGTGCTTCGCCCGGCTGGAGCAGGGCGTGGCGCCCGCTTGCGTCCGCCAGTGCCCGGGGCGGGTCCGCCACTTCGGCTACCTGGACGACCAGGAGAGCGACGTCTACAAGCTAGTGAAGACGTGGAAGGTGGCGATACCCCTCCATCCCGAGTTCGGCACCCAACCCAACGTCTACTACGTGCCACCGCTCGCTCCGCCTCGTTTCGACGAGAACGGCGATATCGACGAGGAGAATCCGCGCATCCCCATGGAGTACCTCCGTTCGCTCTTCGGCCCCGAGGTGGATGGGGCGCTGGCCGTACTCAAACAGGAGATGGAGAAGACGCGCAGCGGCGAGCGATCAGAGCTGATGGACCTGCTCATTGCCTACCGCTGGCAGGACATGTTCACGCCCTTTGTCGAAGACCCGGGCAAGCTGGATCGGTCACAGGTACGATCGTGATGCAGATCGATGCTCTGACGACGCCAGAGGAAGAGACGGCCGCCGCCCGCAGCAGCCTCTACCGGCTTCTGGCCGATGGCTTCGTCTATCCAGATAAGGCCTGCTTCGCCGCCATCAAGGCGGGCCGCTATCGAGATGACGCGCAGGGAATCTGTGACGCTCTTCCCTATGATCTGGAGCCCGCCTACGATGGCCTCGTCGCTTCCGGCACCTACATGGACTTTCAGGCCGAGTACCTGCGGTTGTTCGAGCTTGGCACAGGCATGCCGCCGTGCCCCCTCTTCAGCGGCCTGTTTCAGGGTGGCCGCAAGGCAGTGATGGAGGAGCTCACCCGCTTCTACCACTTCTTCGGCCTCTCGATCGAGCAGGGCAGCGGCGAGCTGCCGGACCACATCACGACCGAGCTTGAGTTCATGCACTTTCTTACGTTCAAGGAGCTGATGGCGCTACGGCAGGGCGAGGACGCGGTTCCCTGCCGCCGGGCGCAGGCGGACTTCCTGGAACGGCAGCTCGTATCGTGGCTGCCGGCGCTGGAGGAGCGACTGCAGAAGCTGGAGCCGCCGACGTTCTACGTTGCGTTGGTCTGGCTGACGAGCGCCGTTACCCGGGCCGAACTCGATTCGCTCCGCCAGACACTGGAACGAACCGCCACGATCCCCCTGGAGGTACGGGCATGACCGCTGCCATCTGCATCGTAGGAAGCAAGAACGCCGGAAAGACGTCGCTTATCGAGCGATTGTTGCCGGAGTTGATAGCCCGCGGCCGCCGGGTAGCCACCATCAAGCACGATGCCCATGACTTCGAGATCGACCTGCCCGGAAAGGACACATGGCGTCACCGCCAGGCTGGAAGTGGCACGACGATCATCGCCTCTTCTACCAAAGTCGCCATGGTGCGGCTGACGGAACGAGAGGCACCACTGGAGGAGCTGCTTCGTCTGGTGGACCGCTCCTACGACTTGGTGCTCGTCGAAGGTCTACGCCGTAGTCCGCTGCCGAAGATCCTCGTCCACCGATCGGAACTGGGGCTCGAGCCGCCCCATGTGCTCGGCGAGGTATGGGCCGTCGTCTCGAACGGCAAGACTGACGTCGCGCCAGCAGCGCCGCGGTTCCGGCCGGACGAGGTAGCTGCCCTGGCCGACCTGATCGAGCAGCGGCTGCTGGGCGGGCCGTCGCAGACGCCGGCCTGGAATCTCCCGGCGCTGCTGGCGGAGGCTGGCCGGATGCACGGCCACCTCTGTCCGGGACAGGTGCTCGGCGTGCGCATGGCGATCCTGGGCTGCGAACGTCTCGGCATCTTCGACCCGAAGTTGTCGAAGCGGCTGATCGCGTTCGTCGAAACTGACCGGTGCGGCGCTGACGCCGTCCAGACGGTCACCGGCTGCACACTGGGCAAGCGCACGCTGAAGTTCGTCGATTATGGCAAGCTGGCAGCGACCTTCCTCGATACCGAAACTGGCCGGGCGGTGCGGGTCGCTGCCCGCGAGAGCGCGCGGGGGGCGTCGGAAAGGTTCGCTCCAGAGGAGTTGGACCCGCATCAGGCGCAGCTTCGCGCCTACAAAGCCCTGCCCGACGACGAGCTGTTCGCCGTCGAAGAGGTGCGCGTCGCCCTCAGCGAGGCCGACTTGCCCGGGCGGCCACGCCATCGCGTGGTGTGTGACTCATGTGGCGAAGAGGTGAACGACGGCCGCGACGTATCGGAGGGCGGCCGGACGCACTGCCGCGCCTGCGCAACCGGCGCATACTACGCGCCGGTCGGAGAGGCGCAACGAAAGCAGGTGCGGGCATGACAGGCGAAGTGATGGGCGCGGTGCTGGCCGGAGGCCGCGGCCGTCGCATCGGCGGTGACAAGCCGTCGCTGGAGGTGGGCGGGCAAACGATGGTGCGCCACGCCGTCGATGCTCTGCGTCTGGCAAGGCTAGATGTCACCTTGGTGCTGCGCGCTCATCAGCCGGTGCCACTCACTGCCCATACGTTTGCTGTCGTCCGAGACGAGGTGGAGAACGCCGGCCCCTTGGGCGGCCTACATGCCCTTCTGCGCTGGCTGCCGATGGAGTGGACGTTGGTCGTACCATGCGATCAGCCTTTCCTGACGCCGGATCTACTGCGCGGGCTGCTGGTGCAACCGAGGGGAGGCGTCGACGCCATCGTGGGGCGGCCAGCCAACCTGCCTGAGCCGCTGCCCGGCCTCTACCGCCACACTTGCCTTGGCGCTATCGAAGAGGCGCTAACCCAAGGCGAGCGCAGCCTCCGGGAGCTCCTCACCAAGCTCCGGCTAAGCGAAGTCCCTAAGACGACGCTCTGCCGGTGGGACCCCCGGCTCCTCTCGTATCTGAACGTTAACACCCCGGCCGACCTAGAGCGGGCGCGCGCCCTCGCCACGCCGGTCGCGCCGGTTAATAGCGAACACCGCGAGCTTCAAGAGGCCATGAACCATCGGAGGTGAGCATGCCTGGTCGAACGAAAGCCAAGACGAAAGCACCATCGACAGCCGACCGTTATCGCCAGCGCTGGCGCTGGGACAGCGTCGCCTGGGGCAGCCATTGTGTGGACTGCTATCCCAGCAACTGTCCGTACCGTGTCTTTGTCCGCGATGGCAAGGTGGTGCGGGAGGAGCAGTCGGGCACCTTCTCCACGATCGAGCCCGGCGTACCGGACATGAACCCCGCCGGCTGTCAGAAGGGCGCCATGTGGAGCCAGATGCTCTACGGCCAGGAGCGGGCTCTCTACCCGATGAAACGGACGGGGCCTCGCGGCTCCGGCAAATGGCAACGCGTCTCCTGGGATCAGGCGTTGACTGAGATCGCCGACAAGCTCATCGATACGATCCAGGAGGTCGGGCCGGAGTCCATCGTACGCATTGGCGCGCCGGCCGAGGGGGGCATGCAGGTGCTCGTCTGCGCGAGCGCGCTGATCAGCCGCCTCGGCGGTATCTCGACAGACGTGCAGGCGGAGATCAACGACTTCAGCCCCGGCCTCTACACGACCTTCGGCAAGTTCGATCCGGCGCCCAGCGTGGACGACTACTTCCACTCTGAGCTGATCCTTATCTGGCACTGCAACCCCATCTACACCATCATTCCCTGGTACCACTTTGTCGCCGAGGCGCGCTACAACGGCGCGGAGGTCGCGCTGATTGCGCCCGACTACAGCCCCTCCGCCCTCCACACCGATATCTTCGCGCCGGTTCGCGTGGGGACAGACGCGGCGTTGGCGCTCGGCATGTGCCAGATCATCATCGAGGAGGGGCTCTACCACGCCGGCTTCGTGAAAGACCAGACCGACCTGCCGCTGCTGGTGCGGCTCGATAACAGGCGCTTCCTCCGCGCCAGCGATGTGGACGGCGGCCGGGACGACCAGTTCTACTGGTTCGACACGAAGACGGAGAGCGTGGTCGAGGCGCCTCGTGGCACCCTTGCCCTGGGCGACGTCGATCCTGCTCTCGAGGGAGCATTCGAGGCGACGCTGTCTGACGGCTCGAAGGTGCAGGTAACGCCCGTCTTTGTCCTCCTGCGCGAGCTGCTGAACAAGGACTACACGCCGGAGAAGGCTTCCAAGATCTGCGATGTCCACCCGGACGTGATGCGGCGTATCGCCCGCACGGCGGCCCGCAAGCGTACACGTCTCCTTATGGGCTGGAACTCCGGCAAGTACTACCACGGCGACCTGATGGAACGCTCTATGGCGCTGTTCTTGGCCCTCACCGGAAACTGGGGAAAGAAGGGCACAGGCGCTCGCTCCTGGGCCGTAGGCATGTTCGATGGGATGGGCATCACGCCCGCGAAGGCGGCCCCCGGCCCGGAGGCCGCTCGCCAGATGCTCGCGATGCGCGACCAGGGCCTGGACGCCCTCAAGGCGGAAGACCCCACGATGACCGACGAGATCGCCGTGGCCGAGCAGGGCTACCGCGCCGCGCGCCTGGGTGGCATGGTGCCGCCCGTCTTCTTCTGGTACTACCACTGCGGCTACCGCGAGCGCTGGAACAAGGCGGAATGGAACGACCCCAGCATGAAGCGCACGTTCGACGAGTATGTCGAAGAGGGCATCGAGCGCGGCTGGTGGGAGGGATTCCGCACGCCCGACGAGAAGACGCCGCCCCAGGTGATCTTCGAGATCGGCAGCAATCTGTTACGCCGCCAGCGCGGCGGCGCGAACGTGCTGCTGAAAGAGCTGTGGCCTAAGCTCAAGCTCATCGTCACGATCGACTGGCGGATGAACACCACCGGCCTCTACTCGGACTACATCCTGCCGGCGGCCCATCATTACGAGAAGCCGAATCTCTGCTACCCCGTCCCTGACATCCTCAACATCACGCTCTCGGACAAAGCGGCCGAACCGCCCGGAGAGGCGAAGTCCGAGTGGCAGATCACGCTCGCCCTGGCAAAGAAGATCGAGGAGCGGGCGAAGGCGCGCAACTTCGTTGAGTATCAGACGCGCGGGTTTTCCATCCGCCTGGACACGCTGTACAACTCGCTCACGAAAAACGGCGCCCTCGCCGAAGACGACCGGTTCATGGACGAGATGATTCGCGATAGCGTCGTCGCAGGGGTGCTGCCCAAGGGAACCAATCTGAAGACCCTACGCAAGAAGGGACACGTGCGATTCATCGACTGGGGCAAGAGTCCGATGGCGCTGGCCCAGGCGTCGGACTTGAAGCCCGACGAGACCATGGCCCCATTCCGCTGGCATACCGAGAAGAAGCAGCCCTTCCCCACGCTCACCCGCCGCGCCCAGTTCTACATTGACCACGACTGGTTCTTGGAGGCCGGCGAGGAGCTGCCCATGCACAAGGAGACGCCCATGCAGGGCGGCGACTATCCGTTCCAGCTCACGTCAGGCCACCCGCGGCACAGCATCCACTCGATGAACATGACGAACAAAATAATACTGGAGACGCACCGCGGCCATCCCTTCATGTTCATGAACCCGGACGACGCTCGCACCTGCGGCGTCGAGGACGATGAGGAGGTGAGCGTCCACAACGACGTGGCGTCCATCCAGATAGCGGTCAAGATCTCCGCCACAGTACGCCCCGGCCAGGTCATTATCTACAACGGCTGGGAACCCTACCAGTTCCGCAAGTGGAGAGGCGCCGAGAACGTAGAGCCGGGAATGGTGAAATGGCTGCACTTGGCGGGCGGCTATGGCCACCTCCAGTACCGAAGCATCCATTGGCAGCCGATACCCATCGACCGCGCCATTCACGTAGACGTCACGAAGATCAAGCCGAAGTCCCGGGCAGTGAACGGCGCTAAGACAAGCCGTCGCCGCCGGCGGTAGCAAAGGAGGCAATCATGGCAGCGAAACAATCACAGACTGCTCCACTGAAGCAGATAGCGATGGTGTTCGACCTGAACAAGTGCATCGGCTGCCAGACCTGCTCGGTCGCCTGCAAGGTGCTCTGGACCCAAGAGGAGGGCGAGGAGTACCAGTGGTGGTGCACGGTCAACACGTTGCCTGGCCGCGGCCATCCCAAGGATTGGGAGCAGATGGGAGGCGGCTATGGTAGCGGTGGTTCCCCTGCAGCCGGACGTCTTCCATCTCGAGCGGAGTTCGGCGGCGGCTGGGAATACAACTACGAGGAGGTCTACACCAGTAAGGAACACATCCCGCTCCGGCCTGTCGATAGCAACGGTACGACCAGTTGGGGCCCCAACTGGGACGAGGATGAAGGTGGCGGCGAATACCCCAACAGCTACTTCTTCTACATGCCCCGGCTCTGCAACCACTGCACCCGTCCCGTCTGCGTGGAGGCGTGTCCTCGGGGCGCCATGTCCAAGCGTCCCAAGGACGGCATCGTCCTGCGAGACGAGGACGAATGTCGGGGGTACCGGTTCTGCATGGAGGCCTGCCCCTACAAGAAGATCTACTTCAACCTGGCGCGACAGGTAAGCCAGCACTGCATCCTGTGCTTTCCCCGGCTGGAGAAGAACGTCGCGCCTGCCTGCGTGCGCCAGTGTCCCGGACGTCTCGTCTTTGTCGGATACCTGGACGACGAGGAGGGCCCGATCCACAAGCTGGTGAATCAGTGGCGGGTGGCACTGCCCCTGCATCCCGAGTACGGCACCGGCGCGAACATCTTCTACATCCCGCCGCTCGCGCCGTACCGGCTCAACGAGGACAGCAGCCTGGACGAATCAACGCCGCGCATCCCCATGGCGGAGCTGGAGCGGCTCTTCGGCCCGCGGGTGGGCTCGGCCCTGGACACGATGCGAACAGAGATGGAGAAGAAGCGACGCGGGGAGCCATCCGAGTTGATGGATACGCTCATCGTCTATCACTGGAACGAACTGCTGGGCCCCTGGACCCGAGACCCGGCGAGCATCCACTGGCGCTGAGGCCGGCGCAATGACGCTTGCCAGACCTTCGGGCCGGGCGCAGGCCTCGACGTCGAAGGAGGCGAGATGTCAAGTAAGCGCGAGCGGCAACTGACGAAAAGCTCAGGCGACGCGTCGCTTCAGCTTTTGGGCCAGCACATCACCCGCAGGAGCTTCCTAAAGGGCGCCTCGCTGGGTGTGGCCGCACTCTACCTGACGCAGTTGGGCTGCCGGGGTGGCGAGGAAGGCATCCGCCGCGTCGTCGAGCAGAGCTCCCTCTACGGCAACTGGACCGACCTCTACCGTCAGAAGTGGACCTGGGACAAGGTCACCTGGGGGACGCATCTCATCGACTGCTACCCGGGGAGCTGCCTCTTCCGCGTCTACACCAAGGACGGCGTCGTCTGGCGCGAGGAGCAGGCGGGCCTCTACCCGGAGATCGAGCCCGGCGTGCCGGACATGAACCCCCGTGGCTGCCAGAAGGGCGCCTGCTTCAGCGACGTCATGTACGGGCCAGAGCGATTGCGCCACCCTCTGCGGCGTGTTGGCGAACGGGGCGCCGGCAAGTGGGAGCGCATCTCCTGGGACGAGGCGCTCACCGTGGTCGCAGACGGCATGCTCGATGCGATGGAGGAGGTGGGGCCGGAGTCGATCATCTACGAGACCGGCCCCGGCAACGGCGGCATCGTCAACGGGCCGCTGCCCGGCTGGCGCCTCTCTCGGCTGATCGGGGCAACGGTGCTCGATACCAACGGCATGATCGGCGATTTCAACGTCGGCCTCTACGAAACGTTCGGCAAGTTTCAGTTCGTCTCGTCCGTCGATGACTGGTTTCACGCCGATCTGATCCTCACCTGGCACATGAACCCTGTCTTCACCCGAATCCCCAGCGCCCACTTTATCTACGAGGCGCGTTACCACGGCACTCAAGTCGTCAACATCTCGCCGGACTACAACGCCTCTGCCGTTCACGCCGACCTCTGGGTGCCCGTCGAGCCGGGGTCGGACGCGGCGCTGGCACTGGCCATGTGCCGGATCATCATCGACGAGGGGTGGGTGAACCATGACTTCGTCGTAGAGCAGACGGACCTCCCCCTCCTGGTTCGGCTGGATAACCGCCGCTACCTGCGCCAGACCGACCTCGAGCCTGAGGAGCCGGACGCGCGCGATGACCAGTTCTACGTGTGGGATGAGGAGTCCGGCGGACCTGCGCTCGCACCGCGCGACACGCTGCGAATGAAAGTCCGCCCGGCGCTGGAAGGCCGCTTCGCCGTCGCCCTTCCCGGCGGCGAGCAGATAGAGGTCACGACAGTCTTCGAGCTGCTGCGCGAGCGGCTGGACGCCTACACGCCAGAGCATGCAGCGTCCATTACCGGTGTTCGGCCTTCGATCATCCGGCGCCTGGCGAAGATGGTTGCGGAGGCGAAGCGCGTTCACATCTTGCAGGGCTGGAACGTCAATAAGTACTACCACGGCGACCTGATCGAGCGCTCGCAGGCGCTGCTGCTGGCGCTCACCGGCAACTTTGGCCGCAAGGGCACGGGCATGCGCGGCTTCAACACCGGCCAGCTCCAGGTGGGAACAGTGGTGAAAGACCACGCCGGCATCGAGGGCTTCATCAAGCTCGCCGAAAACGTGCTGAGCGTTGAAGAGGAGCTGCTCGCGGAAGATCCCACGCTCACGGAGGAGATGCTCGCCATCGGCGTGGAGCAGGCGGAGTCGCAGCGGCGGGTGCTCCTGCCTTACCCGTCCGGACCGCTGACTGTCCCAGCCGCCTTCTACTGGTACTGGCACGCCGGCTATAAGGAGGTTTGGAACCGGCCAGAGTGGTCGGACCCGGCGATGAAGCGGCCGTTGGGCGAGTACTTGGATGAGGCCGTCGCGAAAGGCTGGTGGGAGGGTGTTGCACTACCGCCTCCGGACCGGCCGCCGCGCGTGCTCATGGAAGTTGGCTGCTCTACGCTGCGGCGAACTCGGGGTGGCTACAAGATCCTGCGCGAGCGCCTCTGGCCGCAGCTCAAACTCATCACCACGGTCGATGTGCGAATGAGCGCCACCGCTCGCCAGTCGGACATCGTGCTGCCGGCGGCAGGCTTCTACGAGAAGACGGACTTTCGCTTCCCTACGGCCCATATCAATTTCCTCACCTTTACCGAGCAAGCGGTGAAACCCGTCGGCGAGTCGAAGCCCGAGTGGGAGATCTTCTCGCTGCTTGCCAGCAAGATTCAGGAGCGCGCCCAGGCCCGCGGCATGACGACGGTCACCGACGCCGACGGCCGCGAGTTCCCGCTCGACCAGCTCGTCGAGCGCTTCTCCATGCACGGCGCGGTGCGCGAGCACGACGGCGAGGCCCTGGCCGAGGACATGGTGCGCGATACCGTGCGCGTCGGCGCGCTGCCGGAGCGCACCTCTCTCGAGACGTTTCGCAAGAAGGGCATCGTACGCTTCACGGGCCTGGGCCAGACGGCAGAAGGGCTCAACATGGCGACGGACATCAAGCAAAACGAGACAGTCTCGCCCCTGCGCTGGCACATCGAGCGGAAGATGCCCTATCCCACTCTCACCCGCCGCATCCAGTTCTACATCGACCATGAGTGGTTCCTGGAGGCGGACGAGGCGCTGCCTCGCCACAAGCCCAACCCCCGGATGGGCGGCTCGTTTCCCCTCACCATGGTGAGCGGCCATCTCAGATGGAGCATTCACTCCACTTGGGTGGCGAACCGACTGATGCTCCAGACACACCGAGGCGAACCATTCCTCATGATGAACCCTCAGGACGCCGTCGCGAGAGGCTTGGCTGATAACGACGAGGTGCGCGTGTACAACGACTTCGACGACTTCCATGTGCGCGTTAAGTTCTCGCCGTCGGTGCGGCCTGGGGAGGTGATCATCTACCACGCATGGGAGCCTTACCAGTACCGCAACTGGAAGCCGTACGACACCGTGATCCCCGGCATGATCAAGTGGCTCCACCTAGCGGGCGGCTACGGCCATCTCAAGTTCTGGCGCAACAACTGGCAGCCCCAGCAGGCCGACCGGGCCATTGCCGTAGACGTAGAGAAATCGTCCTCGGAGGCAGTAGTGTGATGGCGCTTCTCGACCTCGGCAGCGAGGCTCCGGCCCGCCGCCTGCCGCTCCGCTTCGACGAGCTGGAGCGGACGACGGCTGAGGCGCTGGCCGACGCCGACCGGCCGCTGGGCACGCTAGGCCACCTGGCGCTGTGGGCCAACCTGGGCACAGGCCTCTACCTGCTGGTCGTCGGCGCCTGGCTGGTGCCGGCGCTCAGCATCCCCCAGGCGATCGTCGCCACCGTCATCGGCGCCTCGCTGGGCTCAGCGATGGTGGCCGCGGCGGTGCGGTTGGGGGCGGCCGAGAACCGGCCGGGCGTGGCACTCCACCGAGATGCTCTGGGCAAATCCGGCGCGAACGTCTACGGCGTCCTCGCAGGCTTTCGACACCTGGCCTGGGGTGCGATCCAGCTCGCCATCGCCGCCGAGGTAGCCGCCGTCGTGATGGCCCGCCAGGGCATGGGCGGCGGCCGGCCGCTCTGGGCGGCGATCTTCGGAGCGCTGGTGCTCCTCATGGTGCTCGCCGGGCCGAGCACGGTGATCCGTCGCTGGCTGGTGCCGAGCGTGGCGCTCACGCTGCTCATCGCCGCCGTCTTCGCCTACTCGGCCTGGTCCGACTTCGGCATTTCGGCGATGCTCAAGCGCGAGCCGACGGGCGGCTGGCCGGGCATGACCGGCGCCGTCGACATCGTCGCTGCCGTCGCTCTCATCTCGCTTCCCGTCGCCACAGACCTTGGACGGCTGGGGAGCGCGCGGCGGGCAGGCCGCGCCGCCTTCGCCGGACTGGCGGGCATGACGATATGGTTCGTCCTCCTGGGCGTACTCTTCGTGCCGGCTGTCGATGGCCGCGACCTGGCGGGCTTCCTGCTCGCGACGCCGGCCGGCGCTCTGGTACTGATACTGCTGGTCGTACTCGAACTGGACGGCGCGTTCGTCAGCCTCTACGCGCTGTCTTCGACAGTGCGCGGCTGGGCGCCGAAGGCGAACGCCGCCCTGCCGGTGGCAGTCGGGGGTGCGGCGGTCTTCGCGCTGGGTGCGGCGCTCCTCGACCCGTTCAACTTTGGCGACGCGCTCCTGCTGCTGGGCGCTGCCTTCGCGCCACTGCTCGGCGTGCTGCTGGCAGTCAGGCTGGTGCGTCGCTGGTGGTTCCAGGTGACGGGGGAAACTCGGCTGCGGCCTGACGGACGGTTGGAGATCATCAGCGGGAGTGTATCGCTGCCAGTACTGGGTGGCGCCTTTGCCTGGGCGATGGGCTTTCTGCTCTACAACTGGGCGGCGCCGCTAGAGGTGCCTGGATGGACAGCAGCGATGTCGGTCCTCTTTCAAGATGTCCTGCGGCTCCCCTTCCCGGCGGGCGTGCCTGGCCTGAGCGCTACCGCTCTGGGCTTCGCTGTCGCGTTCGTGGTGGCTGGGGGGTCAACGGCGCTTGGGGCGCGGCGGCATGCCGCCTGAGGCTGTGGGAAACGCGATGTTCAACAGCAACGTACAATCAATGGCGCCAGAGAAACCGGACGGTAGCCGCGTCTTGGTCATCGCCGCCGTGATGGCAGCACTCTTCGTATCGGCCATCAGTCAGACGGTGGTAACGACAGCGCTGCCGCGCATGATCGGCGATCTGGGCGGGCTGAGCCTCTATAGCTGGGTGCTCACGTCATCGATGCTCGCCGCTACCGTGGCCATGCCTCTGGTGGGCAAGCTCTCCGATCTCTACGGACGCAAGCCGTTCCTGATGGGTGGTATCGCCCTCTTCATGGTCGCCTCGGCCTTTACTGGGGCCTCACAGAACATGTTGCAGCTCATCGGTTTCCGGGCCGTGCAGGGGCTGGCAGGCGGGACGATCATGGCCAGCGCCTTCGCCACCATCGGTGATCTCTTCCCGCCGGCGGAACGCGGACGGTACTTCGGACTCTTCACCGGCGTCTTCGGTCTCGCCAGCGTCGCCGGGCCGCTCCTCGGCGGTTTCGTCACCGACCACTGGGGCTGGCGCTGGGTCTTCTACATAAACGTGCCCTTTGGCCTGCTGGCGTTGGCGGTGCTGACAAAAGGGATGCGCTGGCAGCGCCCAGACGAGTCGGAGCGTCGGGCGGTGCCTATCGATTGGATGGGGATGGTCGCCCTCCTCTGGGCCGTGATCCCTCTGCTGCTGGCGTTGGCCTGGGCGGGCGACCGCTTCCCATGGGTCTCCGCCCCGATCGGAGCGTTGCTGGGGATAGCAGGACTGGGTTTCTTCGCCTTCCTCGCGATCGAGCGTGGAGCAGCGGACCCGGTGCTCCCGCTCTCCCTCTTTCGCGTGCGGACGTTCGTGGTGGCATCCGCCGCCGCCTTCCTGACGGGCATCGGGTTGTTCGGAGCGCTCAGCTACATGCCGCTGTTCATCCAGGGCGTGCTGGGCGCTTCGGCGACGAACTCCGGCCTGGTCAATATGCCGCTGATGCTCGGCTTGACCGCCGCCAGCCTTGCCTCCGGCATGGTGGCCAGCCGGACAGGCCGCTATCGATGGATGGTCATCGCCGGTGGCTTTGTGCTGGTGGGCGGGATGGCCATCATGGCTACGCTGGACGAGCAGGCCAGCCTGGCCCTGCCCATCGTGGGGATGATCGTGGTGGGCCTGGGACTGGGGCTCAGCATGCCGCTGCTCGGCCTCGCCGTCCAGAACGCCCTAGACGACCGTTTGCTCGGCGTGGCGACAGCATCGAGTCAGTTCTTCCGCCAGATCGGCGGCACGCTGGGTATCGCCCTCTTCGGCACCATCATCACGACGCAGATCCAGGGCGGCCTTATTGGACGGCTGCCAGAGGAGGTGACCAGCGTTGCGCCACCAGAAGCGCTCCGCCAACTGGAGGAGCCGCGCATCCTGCTCAGCCCCCAGGCGCTGGAGCAGCTACGCGGGACGTTCGCAGCCTTCGGCGACACTGGGCCCGCGCTCTACGATCAGACGCTCGCTGCGATGCGCGGTGTCCTGGCGGACGGCCTGCAAGAAGTCTTCCTCGTAGGGCTCTTGGTGGCGGTCCTCGCTTTCGCCGTTAGCGTCTTCCTTCCGGAGCTGCCGCTGCGAACGCGAGCGTCTGGAGAGCAAGAGCGGGCGTCTGCGCCGGCCGACTTGATCTGGGACGACGCATCGTGGATACGCGAGGGACGCACCCTCCACGAGGTGCCAGTCGATGAAGCACCGCCACACGCGGCAGCGGTCCCCCAAGCCGGAGAGGCAGGTGACAGCTAATGCGAGCGAACTTGGTTGCGATACAGGTGCGGGCGAGTATCGAAGATTACGCAAGTGGCGATACGTTTCGCCGCCGCATGGAAGGACTCATGGAGCAGGCGGCGACGAAGGTAGATTTCAACCTGCCAACCATCGTCTGCTTCCCGGAGACGGTCGGGCTATGGCTGAGCTTCGTTCCCGAGATCTATGACAACATCCGAGACTGTACGACGATTCAGCAGGCGATCGTACGGGGCATTCCACCCAATTGGAGACGCTTCCTTCGAGCTTGCTGGCGCTTCCGCACGATCGGCGTCACCACGATCTTCCTTGAGACGGCGCTGGACGCTGAGGCGATCTACCGGAAGACTTTTTCGGATCTTGCCAAGCGCTATGGCTGCTACCTGCAAGCGGGCACGATCTACATTCCTACGATCGAAGACGAGCCAGTGAAGGGCCGTCATGTCCTCGGTCGAAAGGTGTACAACATCGCATATCTGTTCAACCCGAAGGGTGTTATCCTACAGCGTGTGCCCAAGCGCAACCTATCGCCGCCTCTCGAGCGACGCTTCCATTTCTCCCCCGGCGACCGCTTGGACCTCCACCCCGTGAATACCGCGCTCGGCCGCATGGGCATCCTTATCTGCTACGACGGGTTCCACGAATCGCTTGTGGAGCATTACGACAGTCTCGGCGTGGAGATCATCCTGAATCCTTCTCACAGCGATCGCAACTGGGAGCAGCCCGCTGGCTTCAACCACGCCATCACCGTAGGCGAGGCCTGGGAGCAACATGGCGTTGGAGCGATGATCCAGGGGAGACCGAACATTCAGTACGCGATCGTACCCATGATGGCGGGCCGCATCCTCGACCTGGAAGGTCAGGGATGCTCCCACATCGCCGGTAACACGGGGGAGGTAGGAGCGCCGGCCGCTCGCTTCCTGCTGGCCCGGGCTACTTCGCACACCGGCGAGGAGATCGTGGCGGCCACCGTTGAGCTACCAGAGGGCTGCTAGGAGGAAGAGGCACCGGCAGCATCACAGGAGGGCGCAGCAATGGAGCAAGACATTATCTCGTCTGGCTACGACGCAGTGTATGGGAGCACGGCCAAAAGCCCTACGTTGCGCCGGTTGTGGCACAAGTATGCGGAAGGCCTCGACTTCCCAGAGGAGTTCAGCCACATCAGTCTTACGACGCTGCCGGAGCTCCAACGAATATCCGCCGAACTTCGGCTTAGCGCTGACGAGACGTTCGTCGACCTCGGCTGCGGCATGGCCGGGCCAGCGCTATGGGTGGCACGCGAGACGGGCGCGCAACTCATCGGTGTAGACCTCTCGCGTGTCGCGACGGAGCAGGCAAGCGCCCGCGCGGCCGAGCTTGGGCTGGCTGAGCAGGCGCAGTTCGTCGTTGGTTCGTTCACTGATACTGGCCTGGAGGCCAATGTAGCCGCGGGGCTCATGAGCGAGGACGCCATCCAGTACGCGCCCGACAAGCGGGCCGCTATGGTTGAGGCCGCGCGTATCCTGCGCCGTGGCGGCCGGTTCGTCTTCACTGTCTACGAACTCGATCCGGATCGCGCCGCCGGCCTCCCGATCCTCGGGGCTGATCTAGTCGATGACTATCGACCGCTGTTGGCGGATGCGGGATTTCGCGTGGAGACCTACGAGGAGACTCCGGGCTGGCCGGAGCCGATGACGACGACGTACTCGGCTCTTCTCGACGAAAAGGAGGCGCTGACCGAAGAGATGGGCGAGGCCGCCGCCGGCGCGCTAATCGTTGAGCTTTCGCTGACGCTCGAGCATCGGCCGTACCGGCGGCGTGTGCTAATCGTGGCGACGAGGGAGTGACGTAATCCAGAGGCAGCGCGCTATGATCTCGAGTTTAATCGGCGATAGAGAGCAACTCGTCACTTGTCTAGGCCAGGCCAGGAACCACCCCCGCGAGGAGAGCCGTGGGAGATAGGCCAAACGCCCCGGCTGAGGGATCGCTCGAAGATCGATTGGCCGCATACCTCAGCGAGCGGCTGCCGAGCGCAGAGGACGTCCGAGGGGAAGCGCAGGTGCCCATGCGAGGCGGCCACATGCTAGCGGGTCAGCCTGGTTAGGCTCGGCATCTCCCTGCGCGCGCGTGAAGCCAACAGCTAGCGTACCGAATCAAAGTAGCCTTTGATCGTTTTCGGGCTCTTGCCCTCGGCCCTGAGGAAGACCTGCCAGCTCGTGAGCAAATCTTCATCGAGATCTAATTGATCACCTTCGAGTAGATAATTAGGGTGTCGCGGATGCTGGCTGCTAACGTTAAGGCGCACGGCGCACGGCCCACCTCCCCCTCCGACCGAAAAACGGCCAGATCTAGATTCGAGCCGTGCGTCTTATTGTTTTATTGGAGCGGAAGAGGAGATTCGAACCCACGGGCGGACCCCGACGGGCCCCGTCCAGGGGCGTCTGCCCGAACTCCCGACCCTCTGCCCTGAGCGAAACGGGCCGGTTGTCGTGTCGCTGGTTACCGGGTCGGCTCCAGGACGACAACCGGAATCTGTCGATCCGTGTTGGCCTGGTAATCCGCGTACGCCGGCCAAGCGTCGAGAGCCAGCGCCCACCAGCGCGCCTTCTCATCCCCCTGCACCTCGCGAGCCGCCATTTCGTAGACGTTCGCGCCGTCCTGCAACGTCACCGCCGGTGAGGCGATCAGGTTGAGGTACCAGACCGGATGCTTCGGAGCGCCGCCCATCGAAGCGATGACGGCGTATGTTCCGTTCTGCTCGACGCGCATCAGGGGCGACTTGCGCACCTTGCCGCTATGGCGACCCCGAGTGCCGAGGATGACGACTGGCTTGTCCTGGAGTGTCCCACCCTCCTTGCCACCGGTAGCCTCGTAGAGCGCCACCTGATCAGCGACGAACTTCGCCGGGCTCGGCTCGTACTCTCCTTGGATGGGCACGTGGCGATCGTACCGCGAAGCCAGCGTAGCTGCAAGCTGGCAGGCGATTGCGCTGACACGGTTGGTGAGCACCGCCCCTAGAGAGTGCGGGTACGGACGAGCGTCCTAGCATCGCGCCACAGTTCGCCGGGCGCAACGGCGACGAAGCAACTCTGTTCCGGCTGGCGACGCAGCTCAACGAGCGCCTGCCGCAACGTTCCCTACGAGGGCTCCTTCGCGGCTTCGGAGACCTCGTCGCCGAGGACATCGAGCAGGTTGAGCTGCGAGCCAAGTTGTTTGCTGAGCCCGCCCAGGAGGCCCATCACACGCCCGATGAACAGGAAGTCGCTTGGGACGCGTACGATCGGGTTCTCGCGATACGCATGCATCATGTTGTCTTGAAACTCAGCCATCAAACGACTGTCCTGGTTGAACTCACCGTTGCGGGAGAGCCAGGTGACCATCGACTCGGCCATCGCCTCCAGGCCAATTTCATCACCGTCTCGCGTGCGGAAGCCGAGCTCGCGCAGCGCCTCGGCGAGCGTGGCCGTATCGGCGGCGACCAGGGCATGCGTGAGCCGAGCGAAGTTCGGCAGGAACTCCGGCGGCAGCTCTTTCACCAGCCCATAGTCGACGATGACCAGCTTGGGGCCGGGCCGCACGAAGAGGTTGCCCGGGTGCGGGTCGGCGTGGAAGAAGCCGTGCACGAAGATCTGGCGGAAGTAGCTTCCCATCACCAGGCGAGCGATCTCCTGACGGTCGATGCCGGCGGCGTCGATGGCGGCCATATCCGTGATCTTGATGCCCTCTACGAATTCCATGACGAGCAGGCGTTTGGTGGTGTACTCCCAGTAGATGTCGGGGACGATGACGTCGGGCTGGCCGGCGAAGTTGCGGGCGGAGGCCTCGGCGTTGTGGCCTTCGTTGATGAAGTCCAGCTCCTGGGGAACGGTTGCTGCCAGCTCCTCGACGATCGGCATGATGTCGAACGCATGGAACACGCGGTCGGCTACGCGTCCAAGCATGCGGATGTTCTGGATGTCAGTACGGACGATCTCCTCGATCTCCGGGTACTGCACCTTGACGGCGACCTCGCGGCCGTCATGAAGGCGGCCTTTGTGCACCTGAGCGAGCGACGCGGCGGCGATGGGCGTCCGATCGAGTTCGGAGAACACCTCCTCCACGGAGGCGCCGAGCTCGGATTCGATCACGTCGCGAACGACGCCGTAGGGGTGCGGGGGCACGGCGTCGTGAAGCCGCGAGAGGACCTCGACGTACTCCTTCGGGACGATGTCCGCACGGGCGCCGAGAAGCTGGCCCACCTTGATGAGCAAGCCCTTCAACTCGGTAGCGGTCTCGAAGATGCGTTCCGCGCAGCGACGGTGGTAGGCCGACATGCGGCGCTCGGCTTCCTCATCCGGCAACCGGGCGTACCGCCACGAGCGCCAGCGGTAGCCAGCGCCGATCCGCGACGCGGTGGACGTGATACGAGCCGAGCGGCGCAGGCGCTGAAGCGGATTCATGCCAGGGCATTGTATCGGGGCGCGAGAGGAACTGAAAGCGCGGGCTTGCGGCAGCCGGGGCTCGCAGTTAGCATACGCGGCGCAACCCAAGAGACCGCCAACAGATCCTCTCGCTGCTGCGCCAAGATGCGCCGCGGCTCCATTCGCATGGCCTATTCGACAAGAAAGTCGCTACACTGAGCGGGTGCAGCAACACTCTTTCGGCACGACCGACCTGACCGTATCGCAGCTCTGCATGGGCACCATGCAGTTTGGCTGGACGGCGGACGAACGTTCATCGTTCGCCGTGCTAGACGCTTTCGTCGACGCGGGCGGCAACTTCCTGGATACCGCCGACATGTACAGCAGCTGGACGCCGGGTAACCCAGGCGGCGTCTCCGAGGAGATCCTGGGGCGCTGGCTGAAGGAGCGAGGCAACCGCGACCGGATGGTCATCGCCACCAAGGTGCGGGCCAAGATGTGGGACGGGCCGGATGGAGAAGGGCTGAGTCGCTCCCACATTCTCCGCGCGGCAGAGGAAAGCCTCCGCCGCCTCCAAATCGAGACGATCGACCACTACCAGTGCCACTGGCCTGACGAAGACACGCCCATCGAGGAGACACTGGCCGCGTTCGAGGAGTTGATCGACGCCGGTAAAGTGCGCTACATCGGCGTCTCAAACTACTCACCGGCGCTACTGGCGGAGGCGCTGCGCACGGCTGACGAAAAGCACCTCTCCCGCTTCGTTTCGTTCCAGCCCCACTACAACCTGATGAACCGCTCTGAATTCGAGGGTGCGCTCGCCGATCTTTGCGACAGCGAGCGGCTCGCGGTGATCCCCTATAGCCCGCTCGCCGGTGGCTTCCTCACCGGCAAGTACCAGCGCGGCCAACCCCTACCGGATAGCGCGAGGGCCGAGCGAACGAAACGCCACATGACCGTGCGGGGATTCCGCGTCGTCGATGCGTTAGACGCCGTGGCGAGAGCCCATGGCGTGAAGCCCGCCGCCATAGCGATTGCCTGGCTGTTACACCAGCCGACGGTCACGGCGCCGATCATCAGCGCGAACACCCCAGAGCAACTCGCCGATCTGTTGCCTGCGGCTGAACTACGGCTCAGTCCGGAGGAGCTGGGTTCGCTGAATGAAGCGAGCGCGGACGAATAGCGCGGGAGGGCAGACGAGACTCACCTACGAGGCCTCCTGGGCCTATCGGCGCAGGTAAACCAGGCGCTGATCGATGACGGGATCATCTGCGATAGGCACCGCCGCAGTAGAGCGCCCTGCTGGCGTTGGCTATGTGATATGTGCACAGCCATGGTCCATCGGGGTATGATCCGGGAGATGGGCGAACAGATGAATGCCTTGGCGGCATGTGCATGACACCCGAAAGATCGAACCGTTGGCTGAAGAACCGGAACGTCTCCGGCGACATCTACGACGCGACCTATGAGTCCCGCGCCGCTGCCGGCGAGAACGTCCACGGTGAAGCCGACTTCGTCGAGCGGTTCGCGCCGGCATCCGTGCTCGATGCCGGTTGCGGAACCGGTCGTGTCGGGCGCGAGCTCGCTCGTCGCGGACTGGACGTTGTTGGCGTCGACCTCGACCCAGCGATGCTCGCTACGGCGCGACGAAAGGCGCCTCGCATAGACTGGCATCTGGCTGACCTTGCGACTGTTGACCTTGCCCGTTCGTTCGACGCCGCCGTCCTTGCCGGCAACGTCATGATATTCCTGACGCCGGGGAGCGAGCCGGCCGTTGTCGCGAACATCGCACGCCATCTGCGGCCAGGGGGCTTGCTCATCGCCGGGTTCCAGATTATGCCTGGCCAACTCACCATCGAACGGTACGACGAGATCGCTGGCCTTGCGGACCTCGTCCTCGCCGAGCGATGGTCAACCTGGGATCGCGACAGCTGGGATGCAGGGCACGACTACGCGGTGTCCGTTCATCAGAGGCCCACCGGCAGTCCCGAATAGTCTAGAACGAGGAGCGTCCCGACTTAGGACGCTCCTCTTCGTGACCGGGGCGCTGCCTAGCCGCCCGTGCTGCACTCTGACGACCACAGAAGGAGGTGGCGTGACGAATGTTCGCACTTTAGCACCCGTAGTGATGACATCAGTAGTGCTGGTGTTTGGTCTGGCCTGCGCCGGTAGCAGGCGCACCCCGCGGCCGCCCTTGACCTGAGGTTGCTAGGAATGAGAGATTCCCTTAGAGAAGGGGGCCAGCCCCGCAGCAGCCCCGTGTCCCCTACCGGCCGGGGGTGGCGAGGCCCGTTCCTGCGACGGGGATTGCTCTACCTGGGCCTGCCGCTGGCCTTGCTCGTGGCTCTCATCTTCGTGACGA
The DNA here is from genome assembly GCA_022570885.1 of Chloroflexota bacterium. GTDB lineage: Bacteria > Chloroflexota > Dehalococcoidia > DSTF01 > RBG-16-68-14 > JACZTE01. The sequence goes on from JACZYW010000003.1 coordinate 35,007, forward strand.
TTCGGTGTGAAGTGATCGAGCGCTACTTCATCTACTTTCCTGAGAAGGACCTCGTCGCCGACCCCGCCCAGGTGGGGCTGTCGTTTGAGGAGGTGTACTTCGTAACCAGCGACGGCGTGCGCCTCCACGGTTGGTTCGTGCCCGGCCGCCGAGATGTGACCTGGCTCTGGTTCCACGGCAACGCCGGGAACATCAGCCATCGACTTGAGAACCTGAAGCTCCTCCACGACGAACTGGGCGTGAGCATCTTCCTTTTCGACTACCGGGGCTATGGCCAAAGCCAGGGGAAGCCCTCGGAGGAGGGGAGCTATCGGGATGCCCAGGCGGCGCTGACCTACCTGCGTTCGCGGGGAGATACCGACCCGGAGCGGATCGTCTACTTCGGCCGCTCTCTTGGGGCAGGGGTGGCAGTCGAGCTGGCGACCCGCGAGCCGCCGCTGGCCCTCATCCTGGAGTCGTCCTTCCCCTCTATCCCGGCCCTGGCCCGGCACCTCTATCCCTTCCTGCCCATTGGGCCTCTCTTGCGCACCAAGTACGATTCCCTCGCAAAGATCGGCAGCGTCGAGGTGCCACTCCTGATGCTTCACGGTGATAGCGACGAGATCGTTCCACTCAAAGCTGGGAGGAGCCTTTTCGAGGCCGCACGGGAGCCGAAGCAGTTTCATGTCATCCAGGGCGCGGGCCATAACGACACCTATCTAGTGGGAGGCAAGGAGTACCTCCGAGTGCTGCGGCGGTTCCTGGATAACCTGGGCAGGTAAAGCGGGCGTCCCAGCCCGCGCGGTCACCTTCGCAGTGCCCTATCGAGCGGCCCTAGCCTAACGCAGCTCGTCCGCGCTACCATCGGCACGTGAACGAGAGCGAGCCCTGGACGCACCACGAGGCCGTGGTCAACGGCGTACGGCTTCACTTCGTCGAGCAAGGCGAGGGCCCGCTCGTCGTGCTGCTGCACGGCTTTCCCGAATTTTGGTACTCCTGGCGGCACCAGATCCCGGCCCTCGCCGAGGCCGGCTTCCGCGTGATCGCACCCGACCAGCGCGGCTACAACACATCCGAGAAGCCCCCAGGCGTCCGGAGCTACCGCATCGAGCACCTCGTCGACGATGTTGCTGCCCTCATCGAGCACGCTGGTGAATCGCGCGCGGTGGTGATTGGGCACGACTGGGGCGGCGTGGTTGCCTGGGCGGTCTCGATGCTGCGCCCTGAGGTGGTCGAGAAGCTCGTCGTGCTGAACGCGCCCCATCCAGGAGCCTTGCAACGAGAGTTCCGCCGGCTCCGGCAGCTCGCGAGGTCTTGGTACGTCTTCTTCTTCCAGTTGCCGTGGCTGCCGGAGGCGGCCATTCGGTTCCGCGGCTACCGGATGCTAGATCGCGGGCTGAGACGCGAGTCGACGCGGCCGGGCGCCTTCAGCGATGAAGACATCGCCGCGTACAAGAACGCGCTCGCGCAGCCCGGCGCGCTCACGGCGGCGATCAACTACTACCGGGCCGCTGTGCGCCGGAACCCCTTTGAATCCGCACGAATGCTTCGCCAGATCGACGTGCCCGCACTGCTCATCTGGGGTGAGCAAGATCCTTACCTGGGCATTGAGCTCACCGAGGGCTTGGAGCGATGGGTTCCAGGCATCCGGGTGGAGCGTATCCCGGAAGCGAGCCACTGGGTGCAGGTGGATGCTGCGGAACGCGTGAACGAGCTTATGATTGAGTTCCTACGAGAAGGCTAGTCGGAGAGGGCAGTCTCAAGAGCAGAGATTAGCCCGCAGCAAGGAGGCAATATGGGGCACAAGTTTCGGTTCGGGATCCAAACCTCTCACGCCAACTCAGCCGAGGAGTGGGCCGCGAAGGCCAAGCAGATAGAGGAGCTGGGCTACTCCACGCTCTTCATCCCCGATCACTTCACCGAACAGTTCGCACCGGTTCCCGCACTGATGGCGGCCGCGGACGCTACATCGACGCTGCGGCTCGGCACCATGGTGCTCGATAACGACTACCGGCATCCTCTGGTGCTCGCCAAGGAGATCGCTACGCTGGACATTCTGTCGGGCGGCCGCGTAGAGCTAGGCTTAGGAGCTGGCTGGATGCGCAGCGACTATGAGCAGTCCGGCATACCGTATGACCGGCCCGGCGTCCGCATCCGGCGGTTTGAAGAGGGCTTGCAGGTCATCAAGGGAATGTTCGCGGACGGCCCCTTCTCTTTCTCCGGCGAGTTCTATAACATCACTGACCACGATGCCTTGCCGAAGCCAGTGCAGAAGCCGCATCCGCCTATTCTCGTTGGAGGTGGCGGTAGGCGCGTGCTCTCCATCGCCGCGCGAGAGGCGGACATCGTTGGCGTGAACTTCTCGCTGGCCGAGGGCGAGGTGAACCCAGTGGTCGCTGCCACCGGTACCGCCGAGGCGACTCGCGAGAAGATTGCCTGGATCCGTGAAGCAGCGGGGGAGCGGTTAGGCGCGATCGAAATGAACGTGACGGTCTTCGTCTGCGTGGTGACGGACGATCGTGAAGCGATGGCCGAGCGCGTCGCGGGCGGATTTGGCCTTAGCCCCGACGAAGTGAAGGCGACGCCTCACGTCCTCGTCGGAACGGTCGACCAGATCACGGAGGATCTGGAGCAACGCAGAGACGAGTTCGGATTCTCGTATGTAGTTCTGTCTGGAGACGTATTCGAGGCGATGGCGCCGGTGGTGAAACGGCTCGCCGGAACGTAGGGCGCGCCATATTGCGCTCGCGCGGCGCGATGTCTAGTGCCTAGCAGCTGCTGCTAGCGGGTGCCCGTTCCAGGGGGAAGCCGCACTTAGGTTTGCGCGCCGTGGGCCTCCGGCAGGCTCAGGGACCAGCGGCGGAAGAGCTTCGCGTACTCGCCATCGAGCGCGAGCAGCTCGTCATGGTGGCCGTCCTCGATCACGCGGCCATCGTCGATCAGCAACACCCGCTCTGCGTGTTCAGCCGTGCTCAGCCGGTGCGCGACGACGACGCTCGTGCGGCCGGCGAGTAGCTGGCGCATCGCCACCTCGACGAGCACTTCGGTGCCCGGATCGAGGCTCGAAGTCGCCTCGTCCAGAATCAGCACGGCCGG
>JACZYW010000093.1 GCA_022570885.1 Chloroflexota bacterium
ATGATGGTGATAACAAGGTCGCCGCGACGAACGTAGATCACGTCGCGAGGCAGTGTGCCCAGTCCGGGCATGTCTAGTTCTTGCCGGAGCGCCAACGTGTCGTCGCCGAATCTGGGAAGAGAAATCAGTGACACGCGCCCTGTGATTTCTCCTCCGAATGAGCTGTCACCCGCCAACCAGCCTGTGCAAGCTTGGATTTGAGCCAGGCCGTCAGCCATCGCCCGCTCCGCCTCGCCCGGCGGGAACGCTTGAACGAACTCCGTTACGGACGCAGGGGTTGGACTATTTTCGCGGAACTTCATGACGACTTCCGCAGTAGCGATCGCCGGGAACTCCCTACCGCAGAAGGGACGGACGGGATTCTTTGGAATGTCCGCTTCTTCCCAGCCCGCTGGCACATCCGCTTCTGTCAAAAGCACCTCGGTAAGCTGGGCTGTCGTGAGTGGTTCGTTGCTGCCGCCGCCGCAAGCGACCGCGACGGCCATGATCGCGCTGATGATGATAATTCGGTTCATGCGAACACATTCCCTCCGCTTGAAGGATTATCGGCGGCAGCCCGTAGACAATTGAGCCGCCCTCGCTGGTGAGGGCGGACGTTCAGGGAGCGGGAGCGGGCGTTCAGGGAGCCGGGGCCTAGCGCCCGTTGATGCGCTCGAAGTCCTTAAGGCTCATGCGCCCGCCCGCCTTCTGGACGTAGCGGTCGACCATCGTCATGTTCGACTGACCGTTTGCCGCACGCGGCGTGCGGCGAACCTGCGGGGAGTTCCGAGAGAGAACCCCGCTTGACGGCCTATCGGCGGGTACTTTACACTATAAGTTACAACTGAATACGCACGACTCTTATCCAGAGTGGTGGAGGGAACGGCCCTGGGAAGCCCGGCAACCGGTCCTGCCCAGGCAGGACGCGGTGCCAACTCCGACCCCTAACCGGGGAGAGATGAGAGTGAAGGTTTCACGACTTCTCACACCACTGAGAAGTTTTTTATTGCCCAGATGAACCACATGTCTACTGCAAGCAGCACCGCTACCGCCCAAGTCGCCGTCATCGGCGGCTCCGGCTTCTACGAGATGGACGGGCTGACCGACATCGAGGAGCTGCGGCTGGAGACGCCCTTCGGCTCGCCCAGCGACACGATCGTGCTGGGCACGCTCGAGGGCGTGCGCGCGGCCTTCCTCCCGCGACACGGCGTCGGCCACCGCATCCTCCCCTCGGAGCTGCCGGCCCACGCCAACATCTGGGCGCTGAAGCAGCTGGGCGTGGAGCGCATCCTCGCAGTGAGCGCCGTCGGCAGCCTGCGCGAGGAGATCGCGCCCCTGCACCTCGTCGTGCCGGACCAGCTTATCGACCGCACCCGCGGCCGGCCCAGCAGCTTCTTCGGCGGGGGGCTGGTCGCCCACATCGCCTTCGACGAGCCGTTCTGCCCTAGCCTCGGCGGCCTGCTCGCCGAGGGCGCTCGTTCGGCCGGAGCGACGGTGCACCGGGAGCAGACCTACGTCGTGATCGAAGGCCCGGCCTTCTCGACGAGGGCGGAATCGCACCTCTACCGCTCCTGGGACGCCGGCGTCATCGGGATGACGGCGCTGCCGGAGGCGCGTCTGGCCCGCGAAGCGGAGATCTGCTACGCGATGCTGGCCCTGGTCACCGACTACGATACCTGGCACGACAGCTACGACACCGTCTCGGCGGATCTGGTGATCGGGAACCTGAAGCGCAACGTGGAGACGGCCAAGCGGGCCGTGGCAGCGGCGGTAGCCGCCCTGCCCTCGACGCGAGACTGCCGCTGCTCCTCGGCGCTGGCTCAGGCGCTGGTCACGCCGGCGGAGCTGGTGCCGGAGGAGACGAAGCGCAAGCTGGCGCCGATCATCGACCGCTACATGGCGGTAGGAGCGGCTGACTAGATGGCCGATCGACCGCTGCCGCGCCGGATTTCGTCGAACAAGCCGATAGCCGGCCGGGCGCACGTCGACTACTTCGTGCGGCCGGTGACGAACCTCGACGAGCTGCGGAGCACGCTCCAGCCGCACCGCGCCTACGCCGCGTACGCGCTGGGGCAGCTTCAGCCACAGCTCTTCGCCCGCAGCGAATGGTGGCTCGCGCATGGGGCCCAGGGCCAGGCGCTGGTGCTCCACTCCAAGGGCGGCTTGGGGCATGCCCTCTTCGCCTTGGGCGCCACCGACGCGTTACAGGCAGTGCTTCAGCTCCATCCCGGGCCGCGGCACACCTTCCTTAGCTGCCAGGTAGCGCACTTGGAGACGATGCTCCGCTACTACCACCTGCCCGACCAGCAGAGCATGATGCGCATGCTCGTCGACAGCGAGACGCTACAGCCTGCCGAGGGGAACACGCGCAGCCTAACCGGACGCGACGTGCACACGATCAACCGCCTCTATCGCAGCGAGGGAACGCCGGCGTTCTACAGCGCGGAGAACATCGACGCTGCCGTCTACTACGGCGCGTATGAAGGCGGCAGCTTGGTGGCGGTAGCCGGCACGCACGTCGTCTCTCCAGACGAGGGCATCGCCGTCCTGGGGAACGTCTTCACCCATCCTGGTTTCCGCGCGCAGGGGCTGGGGGCGCTCGTCACCAGCGCCGTCACCCGCCACCTGCTGACAAGCTGTCGCGAGGTAGTGCTCAGCGTCGACCCGCGCAACGTCGCGGCGGTAGCGGCCTACCGGCGGCTGGGCTATCGCGACGTAGGCCGCCTGATCGAAGGGGCGGCGGTGCGGCGCGATCTGGGCGTGGGCGCCTTCCTGCGGCGACGCCTGGCGGCGCTGCGCGGACGGCGCTACGACGCGGAGCTGGTGAGCATACCATCATGAGCGAAGAACAGCACGAACGGGCAGCACAAGATTAACTGACGCCCGATGGGCCCGATGGACGCATGAAAGGAAGGGAGCACCCTTGACGACGGAATCTACGACGAAGAGCGACATCCGCGATCCGCGCCTGGCGGAGGAGGGCGTCCGGCGCATCGAGTGGGCGGCGCGGGAGATGCCGGTCATCGCCACCATCCGCGAGCGGTTCGCCAAGGAGCAGCCGCTGCGGGGCGTGCGCCTGGCGGGCTGCCTGCACGTCACGACCGAGACCGCCAACCTGGCGTTAGCCCTACGCGACGGCGGCGCGGAGCTTGTCCTCTGCGCCAGCAACCCGCTGAGCACCCAGGACGACGTCGCAGCAGCTCTCGTGGTTGAATACGGCATTCCCACCTTCGCCATCAGGGGCGAAGATAACGACACCTACTATCGCCACCTCAACCAGGCGCTGGACAGCCGTCCCCAGATCACCCTGGACGACGGCGCCGACCTGGTGGCCACGATCCACCGCGAGAAGCGCGACCTGATCGAAGGCATCGTCGGCGGGACGGAGGAGACGACCACCGGCGTGATCCGCCTCCGCGCGATGGCGAAGGACGGCGCGCTCGCCTACCCGATCATCGCCGTCAACGAGGCGAACACGAAGCACCTGTTCGACAACCGCTACGGCACCGGCCAGAGCACCCTCGACGGCATCACCCGCGCGACGAACGTGCTGTGGGCGGCCAAGCAGGTCGTCGTCGTCGGCTACGGCTGGTGCGGGCGCGGCGTGGCGATGCGCGCGCGGGGGATGGGCGCTCAGGTCATCGTGACCGAGGTCGACGCGCTGCGGGCGCTGGAGGCGTCGATGGACGGCTACAGGGTGATGCCCATGCAGGAGGCGTCCGCTATAGGCGACATCTTCATCACCCTCACCGGCGACAAGAACGTCATCGATGGCAGCCACATGGAGGTGATGAAAGACGGGGCGATCCTGGCCAACTCCGGCCACTTCGACTCGGAGATCAACCTGGAGGCGCTGGCCGCGATGGCTGAGAGCCGTCGCCCGGTGCGTGCCTTCGTCGAGGAGTTCCGGCTGGGGGACGGGCGCCGGCTCTTCCTCTTGGGCGAGGGCCGTCTGATCAACCTCGCCGCCGCCGAGGGCCACCCGGCCAGCGTGATGGACATGAGCTTCGCCAACCAGGCGCTCAGCGTCGAACATCTGGTGCGCCAGGAGAAGCGCCTCTCGCCGGAGGTCTACACCGTGCCGCGCGAGATCGACGATGAGATCGCCCGCCTCAAGCTCGCTGCGATGGGTGTGCACATCGACGAGCTGACCGAAGAACAACGCGCGTATCTTTCGAGCTGGGAAGCAGGCACGTAGCCGCAAGGAGCTGACCGATGAGCGATACCACCTTCATGACCTCGCCCTCGCTCTTCCTCACCTCAGAATCGGTGACGGAAGGGCACCCGGACAAGCTGTGCGACCAGATATCGGACGCCATCCTGGACGCGCTGATCGCGGGGGACCCCCTCTCTCGCGTCGCCTGCGAGACCGCGGTGACGACCGGCCTGGTGCTGGTGATGGGCGAGATCAGCACCGAATGCTACGTGGACATGCCCAAGATCATCCGAAAAACGATCCGGGACGTCGGGTACGATCGCGCCAAGTACGGCTTCGACTACGAGACCTGCGGGGTCACCGTCTCGATCAAGGAGCAGTCGGGTGACATCGCCCAAGGCGTGAACCGCTCGCTGGAGGCGCGCGAGGGGCAGGTGGACGAGGAGGCGCTGGAGCAGGGAGCGGGCGACCAGGGGATGATGATCGGCTTCGCCTGCCGGGAGACGCCGGAGCTGATGCCGCTCACCATCTCGCTCGCGCACAAGCTGTGCCGGCGGCTGGCCCTGCTGCGCAAGGAAGGTGAGCTGGACTACCTGCGCCCTGACGGCAAATCCCAGGTGACGGTGGAGTACGAGTACGGCCGCCCGAAGCGCATCGATGCCGTGGTGCTCTCCTCGCAGCACGACCCTTCGGTATCGCACGACCAGCTCGAGCGCGACCTCAAGGAGATGGTCGTGCAGAAAGTGATCCCGTCCGATCTGCTGGACGAGCGCACACGCTACTTCATCAACCCCACCGGGCGCTTCGTCATCGGCGGGCCAATGGGCGACGCCGGCCTCACCGGCCGCAAGATCATCGTCGATACCTACGGCGGCATCGCCCGGCACGGCGGCGGCGCCTTCTCCGGCAAGGACCCGACGAAAGTAGACCGCTCCGGCGCGTACGCCGCCCGCTACGTGGCGAAGAACATCGTGGCGGCGGGGCTGGCGGAGCGGCTGGAGCTTCAGCTCTCCTACGCCATCGGCGTCGCCCGGCCAACCTCTTTGTCGATCGAGACGTTCGGCACCGGCCGCGTGGGCGACGAGACGATCCTGAAGCTCGTGCAGCAGCACTTCGACCTGCGGCCGGCGGCGATCATCCGCGACCTGGACCTGCGCCGGCCGATCTACCTGGCGACGGCGGCCTATGGCCACTTCGGCCGGGAGGAGATCGACGCGCCGTGGGAGCGCACCGACAAGGCCGCGCTGCTGCGCCAGGAGGCGGGCCTAGGCGAGGGCGCGCCCGCCGAGCTAGAGGCGGCCGGGAGCTAGGCGGACATGGCCGTTAACGCAGGGGAGCAATCTCAGGCCTTCGAGGCGTTTGTTGCGGGAATCAAAGAACGGTACCAGCCGGAGAAGGTGCTGCTCTTCGGATCCCGGGCGCGCAGGGATGCCTCGCCAGACAGTGACTACGATCTCCTGGTTGTCTCCAGCAGCTTCGAGGGAACGCCTCTCACTGATCGCGCCACAGCCATCTACAAGGTATGGCCGCTTTGGGCCGGCCTCGATTGCTTGTGCCTGACCCCTGCCGAGTTCGAGCGATCGAGGAATCGCATTTCAATCGTGCGCGAGATCGACCGGGAGGGAGTTCCGCTGTGAGGGACGAGGCTGCGCAGTGGCTTCGTCTAGCACAGACAGACATGCGCACAGCCCAGCAGCTACTTGAGGACAAGATTATACTACGCGGCGGTATTCTTTGCTCAACAAGCGGCGGAAAAGGCGCTAAAGAGCCTCTGGATTGCACAGCATGCGGAACTGGCGCCGAGAACCCACAACCTCGTCGCTCTATCTACTAAACTTGGCGGGGATGAGACTATTATTCAGGCAGCCGCTGAACTTAGCCCCGAATATGTCCTTACTCGCTACGTGACACCGGATGTGGCGTCACCTGAGGACCTGTACGATAGCAAGAGTGCGGACGTGCATCTCGATGCCGCTCGCAGCATCATCGACTGGGTGCAGCGGCAGCCCACGGAGGACAATCGCTAATGTTCGCGATCATCCTGGCCGGCGGTAAAGGAGAACGGCTTCGCCCGCTCACGGGCGACCGGCCGAAGTCGATGGTGCCGCTCCTCGATAGGCCGATCATGGAGTACCAGGTGGAATGGCTGCGCGAGGGCGGCGTGACCGACATCGTCGTCGCCTGCGGCTACCTCCACCAGGTGATCGAGGAGCACTTCGAGGACGGGAGCCGCTGGGGCGTCTCCATGCACTACTCGATCGAGAAGCAGCCGCTCGGCCGGGGCGGCGCGCTGAAGCTGGCCTATCAACAGGTACCGCCGTCGGAGCCGTTCGTCATCGCCGCCAACGGCGATAACGTCATCACCCAGCCGCTGGCGCCCATGCTGCGCCAGCACCAGCGCACCGGCGCTACAGCAACGCTCATGCTCACGCAGCTCCGCAGCCCCTACGGCATCGTTCAGCAGCGAGGCAAGCGCATCACCGGCTTCCAAGAGAAGCCGCTGCTGCCCCACTGGCTGAGCGCCGGCGTGTACGTGCTGGGCCAGGAGTTCTTCGCCGGCCTGCCCGACGTGGGCGACCACGAGGATGAGCTCTTCCCGCGGCTGGCGGACGAAGGCCGGCTGTACGGCTTCCGCTCCCACGCCTACTGGAAAGCGATCGACACCGTGAAGGATCTGAACGAGGCCGCGGCGCAGCTCGACGTGCGCAACTCGAAGGCCGCAGCCGGAAGCTAACGCGAAACCAATGATGGACGCAGCAAACGTCGCAAACCTCGGCGCAAGCCTGGACGACCCCGGACTGGTCGAGCGGCTGGACCCGCACGGACTGCTCGGACGCATCGAGGCGCTGCCGGAGCAGTGCGCCGACGGCTGGCGTCGCGCCGCCGGCATCGTGCTGCCGGATAGCTACGCCGACCCGCGAGCGCTGGCCGTGCTGGGGATGGGCGGCTCAGCCATCGCCGGCGACATCCTGCGCTCGCTGGCGTCCATCTCCGGCCGCAAGCCGGTGACCGTCGCGCGCGGCTACGACCTCCCCCCGCTCGTCGATGGCACGCTGGTGGTGGCCTGTAGCCACAGCGGCAACACGGAGGAGACGCTCTCCGCCTTCCAGCAAGCGCTGGACGCGGGGATGCGAACGCTGGTGGTGACGACAGGCGGCCGCCTGCTGGAGCTGGCCCAGGAGCGGGAGCTACCGGCCTTCGTCTACCAGTTCGACGGCGAACCCCGCTCGGCGCTCGGCCACCAGCTCATGACGCTGCTGGCGCTGAGCGAACGGGCCGGCGTGCTGGAGGCACAGGAAGCAGCCGTCGCAGAGACGCTGTTGCTGATGCGAGCGCTGCGCGAGCAGCTCGGCTTCGCATCGCCGGCTGAGCGCAACCAGGCGAAGCAGATGGCGGCCCGCCTGCACGGCCGTCTGCCCGTGATCATCGGCGCCGGCAGCCTGACCGAGGCGGCGCACCGCTGGAAGACCCAGCTCAACGAGAACAGCAAGTGCTGGGCGATCCACGAGGAGCTGCCTGAGCTCGACCACAACACCATCGCCGGCTTCGGCCTGCCCGCGGCGGTGGTCGAGCGGCTGCACGTGATCTTCCTCTCGCACCCCGGGCTCCACCCACGACTGCTGCTGCGCTACGAGGCGACGGCGGAGGCGCTGGAGGGCGCTGGCGTCTCGCACGAGCGGGTGGGGGCGGCGGGTGCGAGCCCGCTGGCGCAGGCGCTCACGGCGATCTACCTGGGCGACCTGGTGAGCTACTACCTGGCGCTCCTCTCCGGCGTGGAGCCATCGCCGGTGGAAGCGATCGACCGGCTGAAGGCGCGGCTAGCCGAAAGCTAGGCGGCGTCTCTTGTCACCGGCTGCTGTCGGAACTTTCTGAGGGGCGACTGGTATACTACCAGCGAAGGTAACGGTGATGGTACTTCGTCTCCTCGGCGTCTGCATCGTACTCGTGCTGATCGCGCTCAGTACGCACAATGCTGCGGCCAAGCTGCCAAGCTACGTGCTCACCGGCGGCGAACTTGGTGCCTACGCCATCCACGTCTTCGTTCCCATATCTCAGGGTCAGCCCCTCGCACTGCCGGGCGAGGACGCTCTGGGCGTGGACCCACCGCAGCAGCTTCCGGCCCTGTCCTATGATCTCTACCCCTCCTACGGGAACTTTGCCGTCCCGGCTCAGCTGGCGAGCGGCGGGCCGGAGCTGCGCTACTATCCCGAGCTGCGGGTGCTACATCAGCGCTTGTCGGACGGCTGGTACCAGTTAGGGCCTGAGACGGTCGCGTTTCTGGACACAGCGATCGAAGGTGCGTTGGTGCAGAAGGCAGCGGGCGAACTAGAAATGGGTCCTATGGCCGCTGATTTTCGAGCCCGACACCTGCCGGAGGTGGGGTATTGGCTTAAACCGCGTTCGCTCGTCGCAGTGGACGACAGCAGTAGATTGCCAAGCATGGGTCCGTGTCGCGAGTGCGCGATCTTCGTGGGCTCCCGTGAAGAATTCATCATGCGTCACTTGCTGGAAACTGCGAGCGGGCCGCTACACCAACCAGAGCCAACGTCCGAGCCGCCGACGTTCGCTATTGAATACTTTGGCATTGTCGACACCGAGGGCGGCGGCATTGGCGGGCTGTTAGGGTCGTATACACCTCCGACAGATGATCACCCCGGCCGATTCTGGCCCGAGAGCTACACGCAAGAAGGGCCTTACTTCGAAACGACACCGGGATTTGATTCGATCGTTGCAACGGCCTTCATTGTCCCTGACGGCTCGTCGGATGCTGGACTGGGCGATGGTCAGGTGAACTCGGCCTCGACTGGCGAGGGGGGCAGGTCCTTCCTGATAACGATAGCGATCGTATCTAGTCTCGCTGCGGTGTTTGTTGCTCTGAGTAGCGGTACCGCCGCCCTGTACGCGAGGCGGCGCGGTCGCAGCTAAGACTGAGCCGCGTTTCGCGCCGCCCGCAGGAACTCGCGGCGGGTGAAGGCGCTGAACGGCCCGACGATGAGCCAGTAGGCCCGAAACAGCCAGCGGGCGCGCGACCCGAACGTCTCGATCCAGGTCTCGGTGCTGATGCGCGACTCGTCTCCCATCGACTCGACGCGAAAGTTAACGATCGCCCTAATCACGCCTTCCTCAGTGCAGGCGCGGAACTCCTCCGGTGTGGAACATGGGAGGGGGCGGCCCAGCCGGCTGGCGACGCCGATGACGACTTCGCGAGACGGATCTTCTTCCAGGATGAGGAACGGCGGCGTACTGAAGAACGTCCGCAGCGTCATCTCCTTCGAGTGGGGGATGCGGCGAATGCGGAAGAGCGCCCGCACGATCGGCATGTCGCTCAGGCGTACCTGCTGCAGAGCTTCGTAGGCTCGCTGATGAGGCGCTGCGACAGAGGCGTCGTGGCGCTCGAGCAGCCGCGCCTCGGGACCGAGCCAGCCGTCGATGAGCAGCGACGGGCGTCGGCTCATCATCCCAGCCGCCGGGCAGCGAGCTAGCGCTTGGTGTACTGAGGTGCCTTGCGAGCGCGCTTGAGGCCGTACTTCTTGCGCTCTTTCACTCGCGCATCGCGCGTGAGGAGGCCTTGACGGCGCAACGGCCTGCGGGCGTTCTCATCGGCGACGACGAGCGCGCGGGCGATGCCGTGGGCGACGGCGCCGGCCCAGCCGCTGACGCCGCCGCCAGCCACCTTGACCTGCACCCTGAACTTGTCCATCGTCTCCGTC
>JACZYW010000094.1 GCA_022570885.1 Chloroflexota bacterium
CCAATGCCTGAGCATGATGCAGGCCGGCGCAAGCATCGACGACTGCGTGGCGCGCTACCCGCAACACGCCGACGAGCTACGCGCCCAGCTCCAGACCGCCCAGACGCTGTGGGATGCCAAGCCCACAGCCCAGCCGGAGCCGGCGGCCCAGGCCAAGGGCCGGTCTCGGCTGCTCACCGCTGTCGGCGAGCTACAACAAAGCGCGCCGTCGCGGTCCGCACTATGGTTCTGGCCGATCAGCGGCCTGCGCTCGCCGATACGTTTAGGCCAGGCGCTGCCCGCCGTGGTGGCGCTGCTGGTGCTGGGCGGCCTGGCAGCCTCAGCCGCCGTCATCCAGCCCGACGTGCCGGTCCTGCGGGAGATCTTTGGCGACGAGTCTAGCTCCTCCAACGGCGACGAGCCTCGAACGGAGATCGCGGATGGCGAATGCGAGCTCCGCGGCCCAATCACCAGCCTCGATCCGCTCGTGATCAACGGCATCACCATCGATGCCTCCAGCGCCGAAAAGGTGCGCGGCGACCTGGCCCAGGCGATGGCCGACGGCACCGAAGTCCGCGTCAGGGGCGACTTCGTCGACGGCATCTGCATCGCCAGCCAGATTGAGGTTCACGAGGACGACGACGCGGAAGGCGACGAGCCTCGAACGGAGATCGAGGATGGCGAATGCGAGCTCCGCGGCCCGATCACCAGCCTCGACCCGCTCGTGATCAACGGCATCACCATCGATGCCTCCAGCGCCGAGGAGGTACGCGGCGACCTGGCCCTAGCGATGGCCGACGGCGCCGAAGTCCGCGTCAAGGGCGACTTCGTCGATGGCATCTGCATCGCCAGCGAAATTAGGGTCCACGAGGAAGAGGACAAGGACGACGAAGAAGACGACGACGAGGAGGAGAACGACTAGTCCGTTGCGTTCCTAACCATACCTGTAGCGAGGCCCCTCCTACAAGCGGAGGGGCCTCGTGTTGCCCTTGGTTACAGCGAGCTAGCCGTCTGCTAAAGATCGAGCGCGGCGCGCACGGCGGGGATCAGCAGCGCGTCCACGTCCGGCTTATCGATCAGGACGATGCCGAGCTCCTCCGCACGACGCCGGACGTAGCTGTACTTCCCCTCGCCGGTCTGCATGATGATCGGCAACGCCTCGCCTCGATGCTCTCGCGCCGCCTCGATCACCTCCCAGCCGGTGTGTACCGGCATGTCCATATCGGTGATCAGCAAGTGCAACTCCTGGGAACCGTCGCGCAACACATCGATCGCCTCGCGACCGTTGGCGACGGCGATACAGGTGAGGGCGAGCGGCTCGATCAGCGCGAGGATGCGCGCGCGGAAGTCTGGGTAGTCCTCCGCAATGAGGACGGTGAAGGCGTCGGGCATGGTTACTTGACGCGGAGCTCCGCTATGTGGTCGTTGATATCGATGTACTCGTCGGCCACGGCGCGCAGCTCAGCGGCGGTACTCGCCCCGAAGGCGACCACCTCCACGCGCACACCTTTGCTCGCGACCAGCTCCACCAGCCGCCGGAAGTCCCCATCGCCGGAGACGAGGACAACGATGTCCAGCCGGTCGGACATGGTCAGCACGTCGATGGCCAGCTCCACGTCGAAGTTCGCCTTGGTAGAGCCGTCGGAGTAGCGTTTCAACTGCTTCGTGACGATGCGGTAGCCTAAGCCGACGAAAGGCTTCACGAACCGCTGCGTCTCCAGCTCGGCATCAGGGTCATCGTTAATCGGAGCGTAGGCGCTGGCGCGCACCAGCTCCCGGTCGCGGCTCAGGAACTCCATCAACTTGCCGAAGTCGATGCTAATCTTCAGCCGCTCGGCCGCGTACACGATATTCGGCACATCGACGAAGATGCCAACACGCGGCCGTTCGGTCATCCCCCCGAGCCGGCTCATGGAGGCGAGACGGTTCTCAATCGCAGACAACACGCTCTGCAGCCCATTCAGGGACGCAAGCTGCCGTTCCGTCAGGTGCTCCAGCAGCGATTCGGGCGCCCCCAACTCCGGCCGGAGCGGGGTTACCTGCGCCCTCTTCGACGCCACAGGCGCGTCCGCAGACGCCGCAGGCGCGTCCGCAGACGCCGCAGGCGCGTCGGCGGACGCTGCGGACTTACGGCCGCCGCCGCGCCGCCCGCGACGCGTCTTGCTTGGGGTGGAAGGCTTGGTAGCGGAGTCAGGCTCCGGCTTAGACGTAGCTTCAGGAGCGGCTGGCTTCGCCCGGCTCTTCGATGAGCTTCTGGAGCTGCCACCGCGACGCCGACGGGGCGCCGGTGCGGGCGCTGACTCCTCTGGCCCGTCGCCAGGTCCGGGAGGCGGCGCGGGCGCTACCTCCTCTAGCTTGTCGCCAGGGCCAGACGCCGGCTCTTCGGGCGGAGTTTCAGCCGCCGATGTCTTGCGGCGGAAAAATCGTAAGGTCACGGGTTCATTCTCCTTCAAACGTGGTGTAACTGTGTGTTCAGTGTATCAGTATGTTCATAGTCTATTGTACGCCTATTCTACGCCAGCGGTGGCGAATTGAAGCGTGCTACAACGCGCCGCTACCTGCTCTGCGAGACGCATGAAGATCTGGCCCTGGGGGGAATCGGGGTCGGACTCGACGATGGGCACGCCGATATCGCCGCCCACGCGCGTCTTCATGTCCAGCGGAATCTCGCCGAGGAACTCCAGCCCCAGCTCCTCAGCGGCGACGCGGCCGCCACCGTGGCCGAAGATCTCGGTCCGTTCGTCGCAGTGGGGACAGAGGAAGTAGCTCATGTTCTCGATCACGCCGAAGACGGGCACGTTCAGCTTATCGAACATCGCCACGGCCTTGCAGGCGTCCTCCCAGGCCACGTCCGCCGGCGTGCTGACGATGACGACGCCGGAGATGGGCGCTTCTTGCGCCAGGCTCATCGAAGCATCGCTGGTGCCGGGCGGGAGGTCGATCAGGAGATAGTCCAGCTCGCCCCACTTGATGTCATGCAGAAGCTGGCGGACGGCCGTGCCCACCATGGGCCCACGCCATACCACCGGCGATAGCTTGGGCAGCACGAAGCCGAGGGAGACCAGCCGCACGCCGTACTTCTCCACGGTGGTGAGACCGCGCTCGCCTTCGGCCATGAAGCCGGCCGTGAACCCCATCATGATCGGGATGTTGGGGCCGGTAACGTCGGCGTCCATAATGCCGACTGCTGCGCCGCGCTTCGCCAGCGCCAACGCCAGATTAACTGCGACTGTCGACTTACCTACCCCGCCTTTGTTGCTGGCGATGGCGATGATGTTTCGCACGCCCTCCACCGGCTTGATGTTGCCCGTAGGCGAGGAGGTGCGCACCTCTGCGTCCATCGTCACGTCGACCGTATCGACGTCCGGCATGGCGAGGAGGATCTCCTCGATCTGAGTCTTCATCTGATCGCGTACGGGGCACGCGGGCGTGGTGAGCACGATACGAAGATCGACGTGGCTGTCGCTGATGCTCAGGTCACCGACGAAGCCAAGCGAGACGATATCGCGGTGGAGGTCGGGGTCCTCTACCTGTTTGAGCGCTTCGAGAATCTCCTGTTCGGTTAGCATAATCTCCTTTACTCAGCTAGCTCTGCGCATCGACCGCTTGGGCTGATTCGATCGGCGCTGCGGACTGCTCTTCGACCAGATAGCGACAGCACTGGCCAGCCCCATCGGGACAGGGACTCACCTGCACCTCCATGCCGAGCATCCGGCCGAGGAAGGTGCGATGCCACTGACATACCTCTTCCTCGTCCTCGGCCTGGAGCAAGCGATGGAAGAGGCAGTTGAAATCGCGGATCTCGTACCCGCTCGCGGTCCGCTCCCACTCAGCGAAGCCGCCGTCAGCGTGCATCACCTCGGTCACAAAAACCACCCGCTCCTGGAGGGGCCAGCCCTCTAGGAGCGGTACATACTCATCGGCGAGCCGGTGGGCGAGTCGCTCAAGCACCAGCTTCGTCTTCTCTTGCGGCGCACGTCCCACCAGTTCGCGCCCGTCCAGCAGGCCGATCTCCCGCAGCAGCAGCTCCACCAGCCGATCGGAGCGGGCCGGGAAGGCCGCCGCGTGGCCCTTGGCGCTGAGCCTGAAGATGTAGTGCGGACGTCCGCTCGCTTGCGATTGCTGCTCGGCGAGTACAAGGCCATCGCGCTGGAGGTGCGTGAGATGCTGTCGAATGGTGATCGGGGCGAGATCGATGTCGGTGGCCAATTCAGCCACGCTGTGGCCGCCGTTGCGCTTGAGAAGCGCCAATATCTCGCTCTTTGTGGTTATCATCGATGCTTAAAAGTGGGGTACCAGACTGCTTCTTGTCTCATAGTATAACGAATGAAGTAAGGGCAGGCAATGACTTTACCAAGAAAAAAGTTATTTTATCGTGGTAACCTTGACACAGGAAAAGATCGTGTGCTACGCTACAGACCCTGGCGGCCTGGGAACGTTTACTGACTCTAGAACGTCTCAATAGTCGGGGATAGTAGCAAGGAGCATGGAGATGAGCGAACGAATCGCCACCAAGAGCCGAAGCGGGCGGACGAGTAAGTCCTGCCAACACCACTGGCTAATCGAGACGCCTCACGGCGTCACCAGCCGCGGCGTCTGCAAGCGCTGTGGTGCAGCACGACGCTATCCTAACGCCGCCGAAGACGCCCTCGACGCGAAGGGCCCGGCCAGGCTGGGACGTTGGTCCCGAGGCAAAAACCAGAACAGCCCCGCCAAGGTACGTCTGGACGACAGAGCAGACGGCGAAGGTTATTGACCCAGCCCGTAGCCCCTCCCCGCACGGGGGCCCCTCACCGGGCCCCCATCTTTTTCGACTCGACCGCCACGCTGGCGACGCCTATAATGGCCCCACTCAGAACGAAGGGTAGAGCTGCGTGAACCTACAGGTAGAGCTGGCCAGCCGGAAGGGAAGCCTGATCCTGGCGAACCCGGTGATGACGGCGTCCGGCACCTTTAGCTTTGGGCTGGAGGAGGGCCACGCTTTCAACGTGCAGGAGCTTGGGGCGATCGTCACCAAGACCGTGACGCTGCGGCCCCGCTCGGGCAGCCCGCAGCCGCGCACAGCCGAGACGCCGGCCGGCATGCTCAACGCGATTGGCCTCCAAAACCCCGGCGTCGATGCCGTCGTCCGGAAGATGGCGCCCCGCTGGTCGCGCTGGCGGACGCCCGTCATCGTCAGCATCCTGGGCGCCACGGTGGAGGAGTACGGCGAGCTGGCCGCGCGCCTCGAGGGGGTGGAGGGCGTAGCGGCGGTCGAGGTGAACATCTCCAGCCCCAACGCGCGTCGCGGAGGCATGGAGTTCGGCCAGGAGCCCGACACGGCGGCCGCTGTCACCCAGGCAGTCGTACGCAACATCACCCTGCCCGTCATCGTCAAGCTCACTCCCAACGTGACCGATATCGCAGACGTGGCCCGCGCCGTCGTCGAATCGGGCGCGGACGCCCTCTGCGTGATCAACACCCTCCAGGCGATGGCGATCGACGCTCGTTCGCGGCGGCCGGCCATCGCCAGCGGCTTCGCCGGCCTCTCCGGCCCGGCGATCAAGCCGGTGGCCCTACGAATGGTCTACCAGGTAGCCGCAGCCGTCGACGCGCCGATCATCGGCTGCGGCGGCATCGCCACCGGCCTCGACGCGGTGGAGTTCCTGCTCGCCGGAGCGACGGCGGTGCAGGTGGGAACCGCGACCTTCGCGAACCCGCGAGCGCCACTGGACGTATTGGACGGCCTCCGACGCTTCCTGGACGAGGAAGGCGTGGCCGACATAGGCGAGCTAATCGGCGCTGCGCACGAGCGCCGTCCGGCCGAGTCCCCAGCAACGTCTTGACGAGCGACGAGAGGGCTCGTTAGGGTGAAGTCAGCGGGGTGTAGCTCAGCCAGGCAGAGCGCTTGGTTTGGGACCAAGAGGCCGGCAGTTCGAATCTGCCCACCCCGACCAGTAGGAAGGCAACCGTCATGACCATGCCCCCGCAGCAGCCCCAGCGGGTTCCACCGTACGTCGCGTTGGTGCGTATCGGCGCTGTGATCGGCATGTCCGTCGCGGCAGCGAGCGGCATCTTCCTGCTCATCGCTGCGCAGTGGCTCCTCGCCATCGGCGCGACCCTCCTCGCCGTCCCGTTCTTCCTGATCATGCGCCTCGTCGAAGGGCCGGCGGAGGAGCCAGAGGATCCAGAGGAAGCGCCGCCTACTGCCTAGCACAGTAGACGAAAAACGACGCCGAATGCATCGGCGTCGTGACAGCATCCACCCTGAAACGGATTACTGCTCCTGAATCAGGATCGTCCGTATCTCCGTGCCAACCGTCAGCTGCTCCGCCACATCCAGGCCGGAGAGCACCCGGCCGAAGGCCGTGTAGCTCCCGTCCAGCTCCGGCAACGCATTCAGCGTGATGAAGAACTGGCTGCCGCCCGAGTCGGGCGTGTTGAGATCGCTGGCCATGGCCAGCACACCCGCCTCGACGAAGGACGTGTCGTTGATCTCGTCGGGAATGGTGTAGCCCGGCCCTCCGGTGCCGCTACAGGCAAAGCTGCCCACCGTGCAGGACGGATCTCCGGCGTTGACGGTAAAGTCGTCCCGTACGTAGTGGAAGATGAGGCCGTCGTAGAAGCCTTCCTGGGCCAGAAATACAAAGTTGTTCACCGTTTGTAGCGCCTGGCCGGGGAAGAGCTCTATCTGAATATCGCCCAGCTCCGTCTCGATCGTCGCCAGGTACGTCTTCTCGGGATCGATGCTCAGGGCGGGCGCGCTGGCATACTGTCGCAGCTCGATCGTAGGCTCCGGGGTCGTGCCAAAGTTGTCGAAGTCATCGTTTTCGTCGGGGAGGACGAAGCCCTGCGGGTTCGAGTGGCCGCCCCCACCGATGGCGCCGCTGCCGAAGATGGCGACGCCGCCGCCGACAACCAGCGCCAATGCCATGGCGATGAAGACCACCCGCACCATCTGAGGATTGCCGAGGAAGCCGAGGACGCCGGTAGGCCGCACATCGCCGGCGTAGGCGCTGACGGCTTGGTGGCGCTTGTGGCGTCGCTTGGTCTGTCGTTTCGGCATGACTGTTACTCGACTATAACAAACGCTTGGTAGCGGCGAAAGGAACGCCGATCACCTATTCAAACGCGGCTGCTCGGGCGCCATTACGTTCGTAGCACGGACGACGCCCTTGCCGAGCGTCGTGCGAGTTGGGGCGGTGGTACCCCCGGCGGGACTCGAACCCACGCTTCCGGCTCCGGAGGCCGGCGCTCTATCCACTGAGCTACGGGGGCGCCTGTGCAGCAATCGTATCGACCCGCGCCGGGCATTCGCAAGTGCAACGCGGCGCGAGTCTTGACAACCGCTGCCACGGAGCTATACTTGGGGCGACTGGTGGCCTACGCAACCCCGCCTCGTGTTGCCGCCCAAGCCTAGCCTCTCTGGGGAAGGGAGCAGGTATGTCCGCATATCCGGCACCGGCGACGTGGCGACGGCGACTCCTAGTCGCGCTGGGCGTTGTGGCGCTCGCGATACTGGCCTTCACGTTCGGCGAGGCTGCGCCCGAGACGGCCCAGGCGGCGAACGCGGGTTCGACCGTGGCGATGGAGCTGAAGGTTCCAACGACTATCGTGGTGGGTGAAAAGTTCACGATCGGCATCAGCGCCAATCTCACACCGGCCGAACCCATCGCGGGCTTCGCCGCCGAGGTGCTGACTTCTGACGCCCTGAAGTACAGCGGCACCGGTAACTGTCTCGCGGAGGTTAAGGTGCAACGGAAGGATCAAGAAGCGCTACAACTGTGCAAGTCATTCGCTAGTGAGGCAGGCGGTAGAGGCCTGTTGGTCCTGAGCTCACTTGCCACTTCCCTACCTAGCCTCGACGTACCCATATCTGCCCAAGCAGACTTGGCGAATCTAAGCTACGTCTGCAATACGGTTGGAATCCAGAAGATCACATTGACTGCAAACCCACCTTCTCTGGATGGGGCCGCGTTCGGGAGCACGTCTGCAACGCATATCCCGGTGAAAACCGTACTCCAGGACGGGAGTCCGGTAGCCGACAGCGCCGTCGTCAACTGTGTGGAACCGTTCGATTTCAACGGCACGCCGGTCGCCGTCGGCGGCTTCCAGACCGCGCTCGGGCCACCTGCAGCGCCCGGTACCAACGCGGGACTGCTGGCCGGAGTAGCCGCCCTCGCCGTAGCCGCCCTCGCCCTCTCCGGCGCGGCCTGGTACGCGCGACGGGTGCGGCGCGGCTAGGCTGCGGCAAGCCCAGGAACAGCAGATACCCGAGACGTTTTCGCTCGTTATCTCACTCGTGGGGCACAGCGCTTAGGGGAACATGTCTAAGAAGCGTTGGGTGACGGCCGATACTGAGGCCAATCGAGTTCACTTCAAGGCACATCAAGAGAAGTAGCGGGCGCCTGCCCGGTCGATCGTTGCTTCCGTAAGGGCCTTGTCTTCGCCCTGGTAGCCGGCCGCATCCGCAACGATCTCGACAAGGTCGCGTGGATGACAGCCTCGCATCTCACGGCTGCCGTCGCTATAGAAGCGGTTCAGCAAGTAGTCCGCGGCCCGATCGTCAAACGCGACGCTGTACCGATCGCATTCACGGCGTAAGATCTCCGTGAAGCGCGCGCGGTCGGGAGAAGGAATTTCGACCTTATAGCGTATGCGCCGTAGAAACGCTTCGTCCGCCAACTCCGCCGGAGGGCGGTTCGAGACGAACAGAGGGATCACATCGAAGGGAACCTCTAAACGAGCACCGCTGTGGATCGAGAGGTAATCGATCTGTCGCTCCAGGGGGGTTACCCAGCGATTGAGAAGGTACGCGGCGTCAAGTGGTTGACGGCCGAAGTCATCAATGATGAAGAGTCCGCCGTTGGCCTTCATCTGGACGGGGGCGTCGTACGTCTTGTGCACATCGTCGAGCATCAGTTCCAACTGGCTAGCCAGGAGTTCGCCCGCTACGAGCACCACCGGCCGCTTGATAACGACCCAGCGCTGATCTAGTGCGATACCACGCTCGTCACTCCTGCGGTTTTCTTCTTCGATGATCTCGTGGGCAGAGGCGTCGAATAGCTGTATGATCTCCCTCATGAATTCGACAGCATAGGGAATGATGATCTGCCCTGGCACGGCCTTCTTCAGTGAGAGCGCCGCACTCGTCTTTCCGTTGCCAGAGGCTCCATACATAAGAATGGATCTCTTGGAACTTACGGCCTGGCCTATCAAGTCTCGAGTTTCCGCGGGCAGAATGAGATGCGACAGGGCGGCCTCGATAGCTTGGCGATCAAAGGCGACGTCAAACACAGACTGTCGCCGGACCTGTGCCACGTAGTCCTCGAGTGGCACAGGAGCTCGCCCAACATACCCGCTTGTGGATAGGGCTGCCGTTGCTCTTTCTAGCCCTTTCGAGGTGAGCGCGTACCGCGACCCGCCGATCCTTTGGCTCTGCCCCCCGGTGACTTCGCAGAGGTGTTCTCTCAGCAAGAACTGGAGGATTTCAGTAGTGACGCTCAGAGTCAAGCCTAACTGCTCGGCGATCGCGCTTTCACTGCTGTGACTGGAGGAGTAGAGGTTCTTGAGTGTTAGCGGACCGAGGATGCCGATATCGAGACCAGTCTCCTCAAGGCTGGAAGGAGCGCGAGGCTGTATTGCGTGCATGGTGGGCCTTCCTCGGAAACATTCGGATGACGATTGAACAGCCGACCTCGATTCTAACATCGTTTCACAATGAATGATAGAACCTCTGCCTCCTAATTACTGGAGGTTGAGGGACGCTGTCGCCGCCCTCGCCCTGGGCAGCGCGGCCTGATACGCGAAGCGGCGCGCCCACGAGCGTTCGCGCGACTAGGGCCTTGACATTCTCCGCCGCAGGGCTATACTTGGGTCGGCTGGTGG
>JACZYW010000095.1 GCA_022570885.1 Chloroflexota bacterium
GCCCGTCGAGGCGGTCGAGCGCGCCATCGCCGCGGCGGAGGCCGCTTCGTCAGGCTCAGCCCGAGGCGCGCGATCGTGACCGGCGACGGCGATCTCCGCGACGAGCTGCTCGCCGCTATCGACGGCCTCGACGACGCGCGGGCGCAGACGCTGCTCGGCTGGGCGCGCGTGCTTGGTAAAACGCGCAAAACGCTGGACGAAGAGCACACCGTCGGCGCGCTGGCCGACATGCTGGGCATCGTCAACGAGCTGCAGGAGCCCGGCCACGCCCGCATGCGCCTAGACGTCGACCCTGCCTGGCACAACCCCCACGGCGTCCTCCACGGCGGCGTCATCTATACGATGATCGACTACTGCATGGGCGGCGCCGTCATGCGCGGCCTGCCGGATGGCCAGCTCTGCACCACCATCGAGATCAAGGTCAGCTACCTCGCTTCCGTGCGGAAGGGCACGCTCATCGCGGAGACCAACGTCGTGAAGCAGGGACGCAACATCGCCTTTACCGAATCGAAAGTGACCGACGATCAGGGCCGGCTGGTAGCCATCGCCAGCGGCTCGATGTTCATCCTCCGCCCCGACGCGAAGGAGTAGCCACGTGTCGATGCGGATCGTCGCCGTCCACGCCCGCGAAATCCTCGACTCGCGCGGCAACCCAACGCTGGAGGTGGAGGTCACGCTCGCCGGCGGCGCCACGGGCCGCGCAGCCGTGCCCTCCGGCGCCAGCACGGGTGTCCACGAGGCGCTGGAGCTGCGCGACGGCGACGCCAAGCGCTACGGCGGCAAGGGCGTGCTCCAGGCCGTCGGCAACGTCAACGGCGAGATCGCGGCGGCCGTCGAGGGGCTGCGAGCTGACGGCCAGGCCGCGTTGGACCAGCGGCTGATCGAGTTGGACGGCACGGCGGCGAAGTCGCGGCTGGGGGCGAACGCGATCCTGGGCGTCTCGCTGGCCGCCGCCCACGCCGCCGCCGCGGCGAACGGCGAGCCGCTCTTTCGCCACCTGGCCAACATCGCCGGCACGAACGCCTCCGACCTGCTCCTGCCGGCGCCGATGTGCAATATCCTCAACGGCGGCAAGCACGCCGAGGGCTCGACGGACTTCCAGGAGTTCATGGTGATGCCCCTGGGCGCGCCCACCTTCGCCGAAGCGCTGCGCATGGCGACGGAGGTATACCACGCGCTCGGCTCGCTCATCCGCAAGCGCGGCCTCGCGACGACGGTAGGCGACGAGGGCGGCTTCGCGCCACCGGGCCTCGCCAACGAGGAGGCGATCGAGCTGGTGACGCAGGCGATCGAGGCCGCCGGCTACCGCCCGGGCGAGGAGATCGCCATCGCCCTCGACCCGGCCGCCAGCGAGCTGTTCGAGGGCGGTTCGTACCGGCTCGCCCGCGAGGGGCGCAGCCTCGACTCAGACGCACTCGCCGAGCTGTGGCAGGACTGGCGTCGCCGCTACCCCATCGTCAGCATCGAGGACGGCATGGCCGAGGACGACTGGGAGGGCTGGCGTCTCCTCACCCAGCGGCTGGGCGACGACACGCAGCTCGTCGGCGACGACATCTTCGTCACCAACGTCGAGCGGATCGAGCGGGGTGTGCGGGAGCAGTCGGCGAACGCCGTCCTCATCAAGCTCAACCAGATCGGCACGCTCACGGAGACGCTCGCCGCCATCGCGGCCGCGCGCCGGGCGGGCTGGGCCGCCGTGATCAGCCACCGCAGCGGCGAGACAGAGGACACCACCATCGCCGACCTAGCCGTCGCCACCGGCGTCGGCCAGATCAAGGCCGGCGCGCCTGCCCGCGGCGAGCGCACCGCCAAGTACAACCGCCTGCTCCGCATCGAGGAGGAGCTGGGCTCCTCCGCCCGCTACGCCGGCCGGGACGCCCTGCGACAGAAGTAGCGGGCGGGCTCTAGCCAGGCTCGAGGGCCAGGCTGAAGGCCTGGCCTACCGCTTGCTACCGCGTGCCAGGCCTACTGGTCTGTGCCTCCCGCACCAGGCTGAAGGCCTGCCTACCGCTTGCTGCCTCATGCCAAGCCTACTGGTCTGGTGCTTCTTCGACCAGGCTGAAGGCCAGGCCTACTGGTCTGGTGCTTCTTCGACCAGGCTGAAGGCCTGGGCTACTGGGTTGCGCCTCTCGGCCAGGCTGAAGGACTGGCCTACCGCTTGCTGCCTCGTGCCGGGCCTACCGGTCTGTGGTTTGCCCGACGTGGCAGAATTGGATAGGTTGGATTCGCGGTCCCAATGCTACCTTGTAGGCCGGGCTTCAGCCCTGAGAAGGAGACGATCCACATGCGCGTCGCATCACGCAGCCTGCTAGCCATCCTCACACTGGCACTCGCCACAGGCCTCCTCGTGGTGGAACAGTCAGAGCCAGCCAGCGCAGGCATCATTATCATCCCTCCGCCATTCTTTCTCGGCGGCGACGACATCGCCTTCACCAGCTTGCGGAACGACAACACCGATATCTACGTGATGAACGCCGATGGCAGCGCCCAAGCCAGGCTGACCAGCGACCCGGCGGCGGACACGGGCGCCGTCTGGTCGGCGAACGGCTCGCAGATCGCGTTCACCAGCAACCGGGACGGCAACAACGAGATCTACGTGATGAGCGCCGACGGCAGCGACGAGGAGAACCTGACCAACCACCCGGATTCTGATGCGGATCCTGCCTGGTCGCCGGACGGCTCGCAGATCGCGTTCTCTAGCGACCGGGACGGGAACGAAGAGATCTACTTGACGGACGAGAACAACGTCGTGGTGCGACTGACGGACAACCCGGCGATCGATGGAGGTCCTGCCTGGTCGCCGGACGGCTCGCAGATCGCGTTCTCTAGCAACCGAGACGGCAACTGGGAGATCTACGTGATGAACGCCGACGGCAGCGGCCAGACGAACCTGACGAACCATCCGAACTTCGATGGAGGTCCGGCCTGGTCGCCGGACGGCTCGCAGATCGCGTTCGCTAGCGACCGCGATGGCCAGAGCGAGATCTACGTGATGAACGCGGACGGCAGCACCCCGATGCGACTGACGGACAACGGGGTGTTCGATACCGCTCCCGCCTGGTCGCCGGACGGCTCGCAGATCGCCTTCCGCAGCAACCGGAACGGCAACACCGATATCTACGTGATGAACGCCGACGGTAGCGTCCAGACGAGACTGACGGACAACCCGGCCAATGACACATCTCCCGCCTGGAATCCGACAAGCTCGGTCGACCCGCTCGTCCTGCTCGGGGATGTCAACTGCGATGGCGCCGTCACCATCGCGGATGCGCAGATCGTCGCGCAGCTCATCGTCGGCCGCATCGACGCACTGGCCTGCCCCCAGAACGGCGACGTCAACGAGAGCGGCGGCGTCACCATCGCCGACGCCCAGCTCATCGCGCAGCTCATCGTCGGCCGCATCGCCAGCCTGCCTCCGCCGTAGGGAGGCGCCGAAGGCCAAGCTTCAGCCTGGTAGCCCGGCGTGGTAGCATAGCATCGGCTGGGGCTTCAACCGGCGAAGGAGACACGACATGCGAATCGCATCACGCAGTCTGCTAGCACTCCTTATGCTGACCTTCGCCGTTGGGCTGGTGGCGGGGCCGGGGTCGGGGGCAGCCGGAGCAGGCTCCATTATCGGCAACGACATCGCCTTCATCAGCGACCGCGACGGCAACTTCGAGATCTACGTGATGAACGCCGACGGTAGCGCCCAGGCCAGGCTGACCAGCGACCCGGCCTTCGATGGCGGCCCGGCCTGGTCGCCGGACGGGTCCAAGATCGCTTTCCGAAGCTTACGAGACGGCAACAGCGAGATCTACGTCATGAACGCCGACGGCACCGGCCAGATCAACCTGACCAACCACCCAGCAGTTGATTCGAGCCCCGCCTGGTCGCCGGACGGCTCGCAGATCGCGTTCCGCAGCATACGGGACGGCAACGATGAGATCTACGTCATGAACGCCGATGGCAGCGGCCAGACCAACCTGACCAACCACCCGGCAGATGATGGAGATCCCGCCTGGTCGCCGGACGGCTCGCAGATCGCGTTCATGAGCTACCGGGACGGCAACTTCGATATCCACGTGATGAACGCCGACGGCAGCGGCCAAACGAGGCTGACCAACGACATGGCATTTGATGCGAACCCCACCTGGTCACCCGACGGCTCGCAGATCTCCTTCCGCAGCAATCGGGACGGCAACGGCGAGATATACGTGATGAACGCGGACGGCAGTGGCCAGATGAGACTGACCGACAACCCGGCAGGCGATTACGAGCCCGCCTGGTCGCCGGACGGCTCGCAGATCGCGTTCCTTCGCGACCAGGACGGCAGCGAGATCTACGTGATGAACGCCGACGGCTCCGGCCAGACCAACCTGACCAACCACCCGGCGGATGATGAAGAACCCGCCTGGAACCCGCTGGACCTGCTCGGCGACGTCAACTGCGACCATGCCGTCACCATCGCCGACGCCCAGCTCATCGCCCAGCTCATCGTCGGCCGCATCAGCGGCCTGGCCTGCGCCAAGAACGGCGACGTCAACGAGAGCGACGGCGTCACCATCGCCGACGCACAGCTCATCGCGCAGCTCATCGTCGGCCGCATCAGCAGCCTGCCTCCGCCGTAGCCCGCAACTGCCAGCGCGAAGGCCCGTTCTATCCTTCTCGCCGTGCTTGCTGTAGAATGAGGATAGGAGCATCCCATGGCTGACGACAAGATGAAGCGTGAGATCGAGGACATCCTCAACCGGCTCGATTCCTTCGTGCCGGAGGAGAGTGCGGTCAGCCGCATGCGGCGTCGCTCCTCGGGCGGCGCGGCCAACTTCGCTCGCGCGCTGCTGGGGCCGCTGGCGCGTATCTCGCTTAGCCAGGTGCTGCTCATGTCGCTGGCCCTGATCATCGTCGCTTTCTTCGGGCGGCGGGTGTCCCCCGTCTTCAACTGGGTGATGATCGCTGCGCTGCTCCTCTTTCTTACCGCCTTCGCGCTCTCCCTCTTCAACCGAGGCCCGGCGAAGGCGGAACAGCGTTGGCGCGGCCGCATCGTCGAGCTGAACCAGCCGAGCTTTGCCGACCGCTTGCGCGCCTGGCTGCAGGCGAAACGCCGCCCGCGACGCTAGCGTCCGTAGCTGTAGGACAGGCGATACCCTTGCTCCCCTCTTCTGGGTGATGTACCATGCGGCGGCCTCTGCCTGCCGATTGGCGGGCAGGCCTCGCCCCGCTGGAGGTTCTGGTGCGCTCCGCTCCATGGCTGCTCGCGGTGTTGCTACTCATGCTAGGTGTGGGTGTGCTCTCGATCGCATGTGGCGGCGACGATGGCCCGGCAGTGCTGGACGTGAACGAGATCGTAACTGCCACGCCACCGGAGACGCTGCCCGAACCGCTGATCGTGGGAGAGCAGTTGCCCGAGGTGGAGGGCTCGATCTACATCGTGCGAGCGGGCGATACTCTCTTCAGCATCGCCGGTCAGTTCGCCACCACGGTGGAGGCGATCGTCGAAGCGAACGATATCGCCGACGCGAGGCAGCTGGAGGTGGGACAGCAGCTGCTCATTCCCGGCACCGTCCAAGAGGGCGTCGTGTTGGGCGCTACCTCTGAGCCGTCGCCCACAGCGGAGCCGGCTGCTACGGCGGAGCCTTCGGCCACGCCGAGGCCGACCGACACGCCGGCGCCCGCGCCGACGCAGGAGCCGTCCGGCGAGAACTGCATCTACACCGTCGAGTCGGGCGACATCGCGATCCGGATCGCTGAGCGCCACGGCATCGAGCTTGAGGAGCTGGCGGCGCTGAACAACACCTCGGTGGACGACCTGCGAAGCCTCCAGATTGGCGATGAGCTGGTCGTCCCCTGCACGGAGCCGGCGCCCGCGCCGACGCTGGAGCCGTCCGGCGAGAGCTGTATCTACACCGTCGAGTCGGGCGACATCGCGATCCGGATCGCTGAGCGCCATGGGATCGAGCTCGAGGAGCTGGCGGCGCTGAATAACACTACGGTGGACGACCTGCGAAGCCTCCAGGTCGGCGATGAGCTGGTCGTCCCCTGCACGGAGCCGTGAGGGCGGTAGCTCTCTTGCGCCCGCGCAGCGGGCAACGCTAAGGTAGGAGCACCATGTCGAACGAAGAAGAACAACTCGATCTACTCGAACGCCTTCGAGAGCAGGTAAAGCTGGGCGGCGGCCAGAAGCGCATCGATGCGCAGCACGGGCGGGGCAAGCTCACCGCTCGCGAGCGGCTGCACCTGCTGCTGGATGAGGACAGCTTCGAGGAATTCGACCAGCTAGTCTTGCTCTCCGGTACCGAGTTCGCTGGGGACAATATCCGGAGCGAGGCGGTGGTGACCGGCTGGGGCAAAATCGAGGGCCGCCCCGTGTACGTGTTCTCCCAGGACTTCACCGTCGTTGGCGGCTCCCTCTCAGAACCGATGGCTCAAAAAATCATCAAAGTCATGGACCTGGCGATGAAGAACGGCGCGCCGGTGATTGGCCTGAATGACGGAGGTGGCGCGCGTATTCAGGAGGGCGTAGCCTCGCTTGCAGGCTACGGCGATATCTTTCTGGGCAACGTCCTCGCTTCCGGCGTGATTCCCCAGATATCCGTCATCATGGGCCCAGCCGCGGGCGGCGCCGTCTACTCGCCGGCGCTGACCGACTTCATTTTCATGACCAAGGGTACCTCCCAGATGTATCTTACCGGCCCCGATGTGATCAAATCGGTGACGGGCGAAGACGTCACGCACGAGGAGCTGGGCGGCGCGATGGCGCATGCCACCCGCAGCGGCGTTTGCCACTTTGCTATCGAAGGGGAGGAGGAGTGCCTGCAGGAGGTGCGACGGCTCGTCACCTTCCTGCCCCTGAACAATGCGGAGGATCCGCCGCTGATGGAGACGGGCGACGACCCCGACCGGCGCGACGAAGATCTGCTGCGCATCGTGCCGGCCGACCCCAGCAAGTCCTACGATATGCGAGAGGTGATCTATCGGGTGATGGACGCGGGCGACTTCATGGAGGTGCAGGAGCACTTTGCGCAGAACATGATCGTCGGCTTTGCCCGCATGGCGGGCCGCACCGTCGGCATCGTCGGCAACCAGCCGCTCTACCTGGCCGGCGTGCTCGACATCGACTCCTCGCGCAAGGCGGCCCGCTTCGTTCGCTTCTGCGACGCGTTCAACATCCCCATCGTCACCTTCGTAGACGTGCCGGGCTTCCTGCCGGGCACGGCGCAAGAGTACGGCGGCATCATCATACACGGCGCGAAGCTGGTCTATGCTTACGCTGAGGCGACGGTGCCGAAGGTGACGATCATCGTTCGCAAGGCGTATGGCGGGGCGTACGACGCGATGGGCTCGAAGCACTTGCGGGCGGACGTCAACTACGCTTGGCCGACGGCCGAGATCGCCGTGATGGGGGCGGACCCCGCGGTCAACATCATCCACCGCGCGGAGCTGGCGAAAGGGAAGAACGTGGAGAAGAGGCGTCAGCAGCTGGTCAAGGAGTACAAGGAGCAGTTCGCCAACCCGTACATCGCAGCCTCCCACGGCTACATCGATGATGTCATCGACCCGCGCAACACGCGCGTGCGGGTGATCCGCGCGCTGGAGATGCTGCGCAACAAAGCGGACACCACGCCGCCCAAGAAACACGGCAACATCCCGCTGTAGCGTCTACGAGAACCCAGAGCCGAGAACCCAGAACCCAGAACCAGAGACCTTTCGCGGAGTTTACCCTGAGGATTGATGAGCTCAGGGTGACGGGGTGGCTTGCTGTCATGCCGGGCCCTCCCGGTCTGTCGTGCTGAGCTTGCCGAAGCATCTGCGCAGCGAATCTTGGCGGACCGGCACGTGGGTCAGTTTGCAACTCTTGAATATCGTAGTCGAGCCTTTCCAGGCTCGGCGGCGGCGAGGCTAGAAGGCCTCGCCTACGGAGAAGCACGCGGCGTATTCAAACTGAAGCACTACCGATGTCCGCACCCTATTGCTCACTGGAGAATGCTGCTGTATACTTCGCTCCGCAGCCATCGAATCAAATGAATATGTAGGTGACTAATTATGAAGATATCTTGCCTTCAAGAGCATCTGGCGAAAGGGCTCGGCATTGTCGGCCGGGCAGTCGCGCTCCGCAGCACCTTGCCTATCACGGCCAACGTGCTGCTTTCGAGCGACGGGGGTCGCCTAAAGCTCTCGGCGACGAACCTGGAGATCGCCCTGAGCTGCTGGATCGGCGCCGAGGTCGAGACGGAGGGCGCGATCACGGTGCCCGCCCGCCTGCTGACAGACTTCGTCAATTCGCTGCCCAGCGAGCAGATCGAGATGTCGCTGGCCCAACGTTCGCGCCAGCTCAAGCTGGTCTGCGCTCGCAACCAGGCGAACATCGGCGGCATGGACGCCGATGACTTCCCGCCGATCCCAACCGTCGAGGACGGCGGCTCGCTGGAGCTGGACCCTGAGACGTTACATACGGCGATCAGCCAGGTGATCATCGCCGCGGCGACGGACGATTCGCGGCCTGTGCTCACGGGCGTCGATGTCGTGATGGAGGGCGACAAGCTCACGCTGGCCGCCGCCGATGGCTTCCGCCTCTCGGTGCGGCACCTGAAGCTCGCGAAGGCGGTGCCGGAGCGGGTGGAGGTGATCATCCCCGCCCGCGCGCTGGCCGAGCTCAACCGCCTGCTGCCGGAGGAGACAGAGCCGGTGGAGATGACGTTCAACGCCACTCGCACGCAGGCGCTCTTCAAGCTGAAGAACATTGAACTGGTGGCGCAGCTTCTCCAGGGTACGTTCCCCAACTTCAGTCAGCTCATCCCGGATTCGCACGAGAGCCGGGCGGTCGTCGATGTCAGCGAGTTCCTGCGGGAGACGCGCATCGCCTCGATCTTCGCCCGCGATGGCAGCGGCATCATCCGCATCCAGTGCATCGCGGGGGAGGAGCTGGCGCCGGGGAAGATGACCATCTCCGCTCGCGCCGAGGAGATCGGCGACAACATGGGTGAGATCGACGCTGCGGTGGAAGGCGACGCGGCCAAGATCGCCTTCAACAGCAAGTATCTGCAGGACTTTCTCCAGGTGTTGGATGGCGGCCGAGTGGCGCTAGAGACGAACGGCCCCTCCAAGCAGGGCGTCCTTCGCCCCGTGGGAGACGACAGCTACATCCACGTCGTCATGCCCATGTTCGTCCAGTGGTAACCGCTGGGCTTACGTCTGCAATCATCTGAGGCAAATGATCGGGCGTTGTAAATGCGACACTGTAAGTGTATAATTGCGTAACCGCATTCGCTAAAGCATCACAGGGAGGAGATGACCGTGAGCGCAACCAAACAAACGACATCCAAACAAGAAACCAAGTCCTGGAAGACTATACAAACGCAGGTTCAGGCACTATCCAAGAAGGCTCAGCAGGTCAGGACCATGAAGCGCGGAAAACCGCTGTAGGTCTGTTCCGTGTCCTTGCTCGCCGTAATATTTGATTACGACGATACGCTACTGCCAGACTCCACCTCCGCCCTTCTTCGCGAGCATGGATTCGACTTGGATGAATTCTGGTCGATTCGAGCGCAAGGTTTAGTAGACCAAGGATACGATCCACCTCTGGCTTACTTGAACCTGCTGTTGCAGGAGGTTGGGCCGGGGAAGCCGCTCGGCGAACTCACCAATCAGGCGCTCATCGAGTTCGGAGCTTCCTTAGATGACACGTGGTTTCCTGGCTTACCGGAGCTCTTCGTAGATCTACGTTCGATCGCGGGTGAGTCTCGTGATGTCTCGATTGAGTTCTACATCATCTCCAGTGGACTTCAACCGATCATAGA
>JACZYW010000096.1 GCA_022570885.1 Chloroflexota bacterium
TCGAAGACGTTGTCCGACCAGTTCTGGATGGTGGTGTAGCGCATCCGCGCACCCTTCTTAACGATGATCTCCACGACCGCGCTGTGCAGCGAGTCGCTCGAGTAGGTCGGGGCGGTGCAGCCCTCTACGTAGTGGAGCTCTGAGCCCTCCTCGAGGATGATCAGCGTGCGCTCGAACTGGCCCATGTTCTCGGTGTTGATGCGGAAGTAGGCCTGGAGGGGCATGGGCACCTTGACGCCTGCGGGCACGTAGATGAAGCTGCCGCCTGACCACACCGCGCTGTTCAGCGCCGCGAACTTGTTGTCGTTGGGCGGGATGATCTTGCCGAAGTACTGGCGCAGCAGCTCCTCGTGCTCGCGGACGGCGGTGTCGGTGTCGCAGAAGATGACGCCGAGCTTCGTCAGGTCCTCGCGGACGTTGTGGTAGACGACCTCCGAGTCGTACTGGGCCTCCACGCCGGAGAGGAACTTGCGCTCCGCCTGCGGGATGCCCAGCTTGTCGAAGGTGCGCTTGATCTCCTCCGGTATGTCGTCCCAGCTCTTGCCTGGCTCCTGGATCGGCTTCACGTAGTAGTAGATGTCGTTGAAGTCCAGATCGTAGTTCTGGATGCTGCCGCCCCAGAATCCAGTCGGCATCGGCCGCTCCAGCCAGTGGTCGTAGGCCTTCAGCCGGAGGTCGCGCATCCAGGTGGGCTCGCTTTTTATCTCGGAGATCTGCTCGACGACGGCTTTGCTCAGCCCCTTCTTGGGTGTGTTGAGCGCCTTGAACTCGGGGTCGTTCCAGCCGTACTTGTACTCGGTCTTGCCGGCGAGATCCTTCGCTTTCGTCACCATTACGTGGCTCCTTTTCCTGCACCAGCCGCCGCGGGCGCGAACTCCTTGATGATCCACTCGTAGCCTTGCTTCTCCAGCTCTTGGGCCAGCTCCGGCCCGCCTGTCTTCACGATGCGGCCGTCGTACAGCACGTGGACGACGTTGGGCCGCACATAGTTGAGGATGCGCTGGTAATGGGTGATGAGCAGCATCCCACGCTCCGGCCCGCGAAGCGCCTCGATACCTTCCGCCACGACCTTGAGGGCGTCGATGTCGAGGCCCGAGTCTGTCTCGTCTAGGATGGCCATCTCTGGCTTGAGGAGCGCCAGCTGGAGCACCTCTGCCTTCTTCTTCTCGCCGCCGGAGAACCCGTCGTTGACGTAACGCCGGACGAAGGAGGGGTCGATCTTGAGCAGATCCAGCGTTTCGTCCAGCACCTTGCGGAAGTCTCGAATGGGCACGTCTTCGCCGCGCCGAGCCTTGAGGGCCGCGCGCAAGAAGTTGCCCATCACCACCCCTGGAATGCCCAGGGGGTACTGGAATGCGAGGAAGAGGCCTTTGCGCGCCCGCTGGTCCGGCGTCAGGCCCAGGATGTCCTCGCCTTTGAAGAGGATGCGGCCCTTAGTGACCTTGTATCGCGGATGGCCCATGATGGCGTTGGCCAGGGTGCTCTTGCCGGAGCCGTTTGGCCCCATCAAAGCATGCACCTCGCCCCGCTTAACGGCGAGGTCGACCCCCTTGAGGATCTCTTTGTCTTCTACACTGACGTGCAGGCCCTCGATGATGAAGGTGTTTGCTTCCTTCACGCCGTCTTTTCCTGTCATCGTTGCTCCTATCTCGTTTGCTTCTGCCGCTCGGGGGCGACGATGTACTCGCAGGTAGCCTGACCGTCGACGATGCGGCCAATCTGGCGCACCGGCGCCGCCAGCAGCAGCTCGATGGTGCGCCGGTCTAGCTCGCACGGGCCGGGGCTGGCTATGGCGGCCTGCCGGTAGGGGCAAGCCGAGTTGGTCAGATGGTAGCCGTCCTCGTGCTCTGTCCAGCCATCCACGATGCCCTCGCTCTGGAGGGCGTGGCTGGTCTGCGCTACCCGGCCCTCTAGGGAGTCGGCCGCTACTTCCGCTTGGTGTTCTTGAGCGACCTGTTCGGCCACCGCTCCGAACGCTGTGCGCAGGACCTCCGCGCCGTCGCGGCCGCGCACCTGGGCCTGGTCGAGCGAGCGCAGGCCGGCGTAGAGCCGGGAGAGCAGTCGCGAGTAGCTGGCCGGCGTCCGCTCCGCCCCTTCCTCGGTCGAGTAGAAGACGAACGAGGGCCGTCCGACGCCGTGGTGTTCCAGCCGCACATCGACCAGTCCATCCACTCGCAGGTGGTCTAAGTGTCGACGGAGCGAGGCTTGGCCGACGCCCAGCGTCTCGGCCAGGCCAGCGACGGTGGCGTCTCCGCGCACCTGCAAGAGGTGTAGCACCTGTTCTCTTGTACTCTCCATCGTGACTCTAGGATACCCAAGCTGGCAGGCTTAGTCAATAAATATACTCTTTAAATCAAGTATTGGTAATTAATTGCAGAAGATTGGAAGTGACGAGGAGTGCCAGCCTCGTGGAAATGGCAGTAGCGGGAGTGGTGATTAGGAGGGGCAGGCTGGCCTGCGGTTGGTCAGGCAGCCTGGGCCATCGGCGAGTCGTGGTTCGCGCCGGCGGTGGTTATCTGCTCGATGATCTCTGTTATGGTGCCCTGCTCCCAGAGCTCGAAGAACGCCTCGACGAGCTGTGGATCGAGGTGTGACCCTGCTATCTGCTTGATCTCTTGCAGGGCGGTCTCGGGCGGCCAGGCTTTCTTGTACGGCCGTTCGCTGATGAGCGCATCGAAGACATCCGCGACGGCGACGATGCGGGCCGCGAGGGGAATCTGCGCTCCTTCCAGACCGTCCGGATAGCCGCTGCCGTCCCAGTGCTCGTGGTGCCAGCGCGCCACCAGGCGGGCCATCTCGAAGTCCTGGTTCTCCGCCAGCAGGCTTTCGCCCCAGATGGTATGGCGCTGCATGATGAGCCACTCCTCCGGGCTGAGTGGGCCGGTCTTCTTGAGGACGACGTCTGGCACGTTGGCCTTGCCAACATCGTGCATCATCGAGGCGTTGGCGAGCTCTTGCGCTTCGCGTCTAGTGAGCCCCAGATGCAAGGCCAGCGCCCGCGAGAAGTGCTGAATGCGATGGAGGTGGGCGCCGGCGTCGGTATCACGAGCTTCCACCAGCGTCGCCAGCATCTCCATCGTCTGACGGTTCTGCTGCTCTAGCCGCACTCGCCGCTTCTGGAGCTCTCGAGCCATGGCCAGAGCGACGAAACCGATCAAGACGAAAAAGATGAGCCGGATCGGGAGCTGCTCGTAGAACTGGCTTGTGCTTGGGAAGTAGAGGAGGGTGCCCAGGGCGAACCAGCCGGTCCAGAGCGCGGTGTAGAGCAGCGAGCCGATAGGCGCTAAGGTGAAGCCGCCGATGACGATGTAGATCAGGAAGACCAGCCAGATGTCTGAGGCGGAGCCGACCGCGCCCATCTCGCGGAAGACGTAGAGCGAGGCTCCCATCAGGATGAGGGCGTCCAGCACAAGGCCCAAGACTTGTGCTGCAAAGTACTGCTTTTTCACGAAGACGAGGTAGGCAAGCAGGGCATCGTAGACGATGGCGGCGACGCAGGCTATCACGACGGCGGGCCAGCCGGGTATGCGCATCTGCTGGATGGGTAGCGCGGCGATGATCACCGCCGACACGAAGGCGCGCCGAACGACGTCCTGGCGCTGCGTGAACGCCTGGGCGGGCCCGAGCGTGGTGCGGACAGCGTCGCCTAGCTGGCGCAGAACACGCTGGCCGCGTCCGCTTCGAACGTCGAGCTGGACATGCATACTCTCGCGTGTGAGCATACTCAACATGATGTCTACCCTAGTATTGTCGGTTCGTATCGGGGGAAACCGTAGGGGTTAGGCGTTTTGCTCGGGTGAGCTTTTGACCTCGAGATACTGCAACTGCCGCACGAGTTCTGCCGTCTGGCTAGCGATCTGCTCGATGGTGTAGGGGGACTGGGTCTGGTCCTTCAGATGCCGCATCACGGCCCTCGGGTTTATCCGGTACCGATTCCGCCGGCCCTCTTTCCAACGCGATACGATCCCTTCCTCCCCGAACTTCTGCAGGATGGAGATCGTAGCCCGCTCTGTGATTCCCACCGCTATTGAGATCTCCCGCAGTGTCGAGTTCTGATGGGAGGCCATGTGCATCAGCACGAGCGCGTAATTCGTCAGAAATCCCCATTTGGCCATAGCTTATCCCTTCAATTGTCGCTGCGTTATGTCGTCGGCCTGAGCTCTAGCAGGGCGTCGACTAAGAAAGAGACGAAGGGGTCTGGCACCAGGCCGGGCGCCGTCCCCGCTCGGCGATAGGCCAATAGATGTTCGAAGTTCAGGGTGTGGCTGTTGCGCCTCCCCTCGCGCTCGCGGTCGATGATGTTGCTGTCGCGTAGGTCCTGGAGGGCGGTGTGAGCCGCCCGCTCCGTGACGCCGACGGCAGTGGCGATCTCGCGCACCGTTGAGCGGGGATGCTGCGCTAGCTGGATGAGGATGAGGGCGTGCGTGGTGAGGAAACCCCAGCGTCGCATAGCGTCTACGCAGACCTGAGGCTGGGCTTGCCATGGGGCGATCCTTCCGCCATCGCGACTTGAGAGAGCCCGCGGATGGTGGCATCGATCAGCGAGGCAGGGATCTCCATGTCAGAGGCTCCCCACGGTCGATGCTTCCTGAGCGCTATCGGGTCCAGGTGATAGACGTTTTGCCGGCCGTCGCGCTGTGCGTCGATGATGCCTGCCTGTCGTAGGTCTTTGAGCATCGCGTGGACCGCCCGTTCGGTGATGCCGGTCGCGATGGCGATCTCACGCACTGTCGAGCGAGGATCGTGAGCGATCTGGATCAGAACGTGCGCGTGGTTGGTGAGAAACCCCCACTTAGTCATGGCAATCTCCTCGCCGCTCCTGCGGTGTCCTTTCGCTCCGAGCGTCAGCCCGCGCGTTTATGAAAATATTTCTCGCAGGGGGTTGACATTATCGATTCATGCATTATAATACAGGCAATGCTACTCATAATCAATGCTTCATGTGACAGGTTTCACGTTGAATGATACATGTGATGGCTTTCACGTAGGAAAATAGATGATACGACTTACCTGTAGTGACACTCGTTCTTCGTCAGTCATGTAATCTTATTCAGTATTTAGTGAACTGTCAAGACCATTTAGGGGAGTAAGGTCATGGACGACCGGCTGGAAGCCAAAACCGTATCTAAGACACGATCGAACGAGATACATCCTTGTGATCGCGGCGAGCGCAGACACGCGCCTGCCGCGCTGCTGCGTCAGAAGAATTCAACGAACCCACGTGGTGAAGTGGTGGGTTTCCGTACAGGAGCTCCGGCGTTGGGTGCCGATGTTTTCGGTCTGCGGGGAGCGAAAACATGGCAGACCCGCGCCGTTCTCCCGGGGGTGCTCCGGTGTATCGGAGCACCCCCACCCTATATAAGCGCACCAGGCGGGTCTGCCTAGCCTACCCTGGTGCCCTCCTACCGTCAGCCCGCCGGCGCTCGCCCGCCGGCGGGCTGAACCGTTCTGGAGGCTGGTCTAGCGTATTCTAATACCGGAACTGCATTACCGGATACCGATTACTTAGTATTGCACAGGCCAGGTAGCGTGTCAACCCTCCTTCATCGAACGTATCAATGTATCTCTGCATTCGCCTGAGCGCATGCGTGGCACGCAGCGTAGCGCCGCACGACGCTTCAGATACCCCGCGACTTCCTTGTGCGGCGTTCCTGGCGACTAGTACAATGGGCGGGTCGCCGGCATCGCCCCTGGCGGGAACGGGGCACGGCCGGCGCGTTTGTGGAGGAGACCATGCGTGTCATCGGCCTCACCGGAGGCATCGCCAGCGGTAAGTCCCTCGTCGCGCAGCAGCTCGCGGAGCACGGCGCCACGGTGATCGACGCCGATACGCTGGGCCACGAGACGTACCGTCGCGGCACGGAGACGTACGACGCGGTGGTCGCCGCCTTCGGCTCGGACGTCGTCGGCGCGGACGGGGAGATCGACCGCCGGGCGCTTGGGGCGAAGGTGTTCGCCGACCCGGCGTCGCGGCGGCGGCTGGAGGAGATCGTCTGGCCCGCCATGCGCAGCATGATGGAGGCTCGCCTGACCGAGCTGCGCGCCCAGGGCACTGCCGTGGCAGTGCTGGAGGCGGCGCTCCTGATCGAGGCCGACTGGCTGCCGCTGGTCGATGAGGTGTGGCTGACGGCCGCCGCGCCGGAGACGGCCCGCCAGCGATTAGCTCGTCGCAACAACCTGACGATGGAGGAGGCGGAATCGCGCCTGCGCGCGCAACTGCCCAACGAAAAGCGACGCCCGTACGCCGACGTGGTGATCGAAAACGACGGTTCGCTGGAGGAGCTGCGGGGCGCTGTGGACGAGGCGTGGTCGAAGCTTGAGCACGCAGGCGGGCGAGCGCGATGACGGTGGAGGAACAGGTAGCGGACGGCAACTTCCGCCAGTACGCTATCGAGGAGTATCACCCGGCGCGGGAGCCCTTCTATCTGCCCATCGACGATGAGGTAGAACTCTTCACCGCCGCTTTCCAGCAGCAGATACCCGTCCTCCTCAAGGGGCCCACAGGAAGCGGCAAGACCCGCTTCGTCGAGTACATGGCCTGGAAGCTGGGACGGCCGCTTACGATCGTTAAGGACTCCGGCAAAGGCGAGTCTCCATCGAGCGACGGCGGCGAGGCGACGCAGGCGTTGCCGCTGATCACCGTCGCCTGCCACGAGGACCTGACCGCCTCTGACCTGGTCGGCCGCTACCTGCTGGAGGGCGAGTCGACTCGCTGGATCGACGGCCCGCTCACGCGCGCGGTGAAGGTGGGCGCCATCTGCTATCTGGACGAGATAGTAGAGGCGCGCAAGGACACCACGGTGCTCATCCATCCCCTCACCGACCACCGCCGCATCCTGCCCATCGAGAAGCGGGGGCAGGTGCTGGAGGCATCCGACGATTTTCTGCTGGTCATCTCGTACAACCCGGGCTACCAGAGCGCGCTGAAAGATCTGAAGCACAGCACCCGCCAACGCTTCATCGCGATCGAGTTCGGCCACCCGCCACGGGAGGTCGAGGCGCGCATCATCGAGCACGAAAGCGGCGTAGACCGGTCGATCGCGGAGGAGCTGGCGAAGCTGGGCGAGAAGGTGCGCCACCTTCGGGAGCACGGGCTGAGCGAAGGGGTGAGCGCCCGGCTGCTCATCTACACCGGCCGGCTGATCACGCAGGGGATTGCGCCGCGGCGGGCGTGCCAGGTAGCCGTCGTCTGGGCGCTCACGGACGACGCGGACGTGCAGCGCAGCATCGAAGAGGTCGTCAGTGCGATCTTTGAGTAACGATGACCTGCGACGGGAGTCTGAATATTGGAGGACTACGATGAAGGGATACATCTTTCCGGCCCTCGGCTTGCTGGCCCTGGGCGTCCTCGTCGCGGCGTGCGGCGGCGGTAACGGTAACGGCAATGGGACCGGGAACGGCGGCGGCGCCTTCGCTAAGGCGTGCCAGAAGACGGACGAGAAGCAGTTCTCTGCGGCCCCGGAACGTATCATCGACACGGATAAGACCTACATCGCCACCATCAAGACCGAGAATGGCGACATTGTCCTTGAGCTGTTCAGCGACGTGCCTATCACGACGAATAACTTCGTCTTCCTCGCCTGCAAGGGCTATTACGATGGCCTCACCTTCCACCGCGTGCTCTCCGGCTTCATGGCCCAGGGCGGCGACCCGACCGGCACCGGCACCGGCGGCCCCGGCTACGCCATCCCCGACGAGGACGATGGCGACCACGAGTTCGACACAGGCGTGATCAGCATGGCCAAGTCGGGCCCGAACACCACGGGCAGCCAGTTCTTCATCACCTATGCTCCCCAGCCCCAGCTGGCGGCCCAATTTACGGTCTTCGGCCGAGTCACCGAAGGGATGGACGTGGTCGAGCAGATCACGCCTCGCGACCCCGCCGCCGCCGTGACGCCCGGCGACACCATCGAGTCGATCACCATCGAAGAGCGGTAGCGCGCGCCGGCCATGAAGCTCGGCATCGTCGCCGATGTGCACGGCAACATCGAGGGGCTGCGCCGAGCGCTCGATCTCATGGGGCCCGTCGATGAGCTGCTCTGCGCGGGCGACGCTGTCTACCAGTTCCGCTTCTCGAACGACGTGATCGCGCTGCTGCGAGAGCGCGACGCCCGCTACATCCTGGGCAACCACGAACGCGTGCTGCTCGGCCCTTCAGGCGAGGCCGCTCGCTCCGGCCCGAACGTGCAGCGCGGCCTGCTCGAGTACATGGCGGGCCGCCCCTACCGCATCGAGATGCAGGTGGACGGCCGCACGCTGGTGATGGTGCACGGCAGCCCCTTCGAGCCGTACGACGAGTATCTCTACCCGAACAGCCCCAACCTGCAGAAGCTGGCCCAGATCGAGGCCGACTTCATCGTCCTGGGCCACACCCACTACCAGATGGAGGAGCGCGTGGGGCGGGCGCTGGTGATCAACCCCGGCTCCTGCGGCGAAGCGCGCGATCATCGCAACGGCTTTCGCCTCTCCTGCGCTGTGCTCGATACGCAGTCGGGCGAGGTGGCCTTCCACCACTACGATGACCCGACGCGACCCGCAGTGGACCCGGCGATCGTGCCCCAGCCGTCGGCCGGCGCGCAGAGGCCGGAGCGCTCGCCGGAGAACATCGCCTGGTGGGATCCCCGGTAGGCTGGTTGCCGAACCGTTGGAACTGCGGGAGCCCCGTGCTTAAGGTAACCTTAATGGGAGGATGCAGAGTCGTGAATTGTATGCCACTGGCGCGAGGTGGCGTCCCGGTGATAGGCCGAGACCCAGCGCCGGGGAACCTGGAGGTGTGACAATGGGAGATGCACGGCACTCAGAGGCTGGGGACACGCAGCGGCCCTTCGCGATCGGAGCTGTCGTCCCCGATTTTGCGCTCCCGGACTCCGATGGGGCCTCGACACAGCTCTCCCAGTTGCTGTCGAGCCAGCGCATCGTGCTCCTCTTCTATCGGGGGCACTGGTGACCCTTCTGCGCCCGCCAGTTGGCGGCATATCGAGATCACCTCGCCGAAATTGAGGCGGCTGACGCCGGTCTCGTAGCCATCTCGGTCGACAAACCGGAGGAGTCACAGGCGTTCAAGCAGTCGCTGCACCTGCCGTTCCCCCTGCTCTCCGACGTTGAGCGCAAGGTCGTGAGCGAGTGGGGACTGCTCAACACAGGCGAACACGGCGGCATCGCTTATCCGGCGACGTGGGTGATCGATCAGACGCGAACCGTGCGCTTCCGCTCCCTCGATCAGACCACGTCACGCGTCGATCTGGGCTCTCTCCTTGCCTTCCTGCGCGGCGAAGAGGACGCCACGCCGGAGCCGAAGCGCTCGATGCTTCTGCCTGACCTCGGCGTACCCCTGCGAAGCATCATGGGGAGGCTCAAGGACGTGATGAAGCGCACGCGCTGAGCGGAAGTAAAAAGGAAGCACAGCCGGCCTTCTCAGGCCCGCGGTGGGCGCGCGGAGGCCGGAGCGCTCGCCGGAGAACATCGCCTGGTGGGATCGATAGGCTGGTAGCTGGTAGCTGGTAGCTAGTCGCTGGTTGCTCGCAGCGGAAGCGAGATCGGTGAGGAGAGGCTGCGAATGAGCAAGGGACAAGAGTGGCTGCCGCGCGCCTACCTAGCCTTCGTGTTGATAATCACGCTCTTTGCGCTGGTAGTGGTCCCGCTGGCCGACATAGGCGGTGGCTTCCCACGGG
>JACZYW010000097.1 GCA_022570885.1 Chloroflexota bacterium
CCGAGTCTACGGAGTAACGAGATGACGTACGTCATTACCCAGCCCTGCGTCGACGTGAAGGAAGGCTCCTGCGTCGACGTCTGCCCGGTCGATTGCATCCACACGGCCGACGGCGACACGCAGTTCTACATCGATCCAGAGATCTGCATCGACTGCGAAGCCTGCGTCTTC
Organism: Chloroflexota bacterium; assembly: GCA_022570885.1. Lineage (GTDB taxonomy): Bacteria > Chloroflexota > Dehalococcoidia > DSTF01 > RBG-16-68-14 > JACZTE01. The sequence continues at coordinate 172 of JACZYW010000097.1, forward strand.
GTCTGTCCGGTGGACGCGATCTTCTACGAAGACGACGTGCCGGCGCAGTGGCGGGACTTCATCCCGCAGAACAAGGAGTACTTCGCTGGCAAGACCGATGAAGAACGCAAGGCCTTCCGAACTCGCACGGAGCGTCACTAGCCTCAGCCCGCGTATCCTCCTGGCCACGATTGCAGTACAATGTTGCCGCCGCGCGGGCGGCTCGTCTTTGTCTGCCCATCGATCACCAGCCATGAGGAGGAAACCAACGCTATGCTGCCCTTAGACGACGTTCGCATCCTCGATCTCTCGCGCCTAGCGCCCGGCCCGTTCTGCACGATGCTGCTGGGCGACCTGGGCGCCGATGTGCTGCTCATCGAGCCGCCACCGGACAGCCGGGCCGGCCAGATACCGGGCAGCGACGATCCGTACAACGCCCTGGGCCGCAACAAACGTAGCATCATCCTCAACCTGCGGGACGACGAATCGCGCGAGGTCTTCATGCGGCTAGCAGAGTCGGCCGATGTCGTGCTAGAGGGCTTTCGGCCAGGCGTGGTCAAGCGGCTGGGCGTGGACTACGAGACGCTACGAGAGAAGAACCCGCGCCTGATCTACTGCTCGCTCTCCGGCTACGGGCAGACGGGGCCCTATGCCACCATGGTGGGACACGATATCAACTACATCTCCATCGGCGGCGCGCTGGGGCTGATCGGCTGGCCGGACCAGCCGCCCGCTATCCCGATGAACGTCATCGCCGACTTCGCCGCCGGCGGTCTCCACTCCGCCTATGCCATCCTGGCCGCGCTCCACGCTCGGGAGCGCACCGGCCGCGGGCAGTACTTGGACATCGCGATGTCGGACGGCGTGCTCTATCTGTTGGCGGACGCTATCAGCCGCACGATCAGCAGCGGCAACGCGCCCAAAGCGGGCCGCCACATTCTCAACGGCAACGCGCCCAACTACAACGTCTATCAGTGCAGCGATGGAGGCTGGATCAGCATAGGCAGCCTGGAGCCCCACTTCTGGGCGAACCTCTGTCGCGTCCTCGGCTGCGAGGACTTCATCCCGCACGAGTACGACTCGGCGAAGCGAGAGGAGATCTTCGCCTACTTCCGCGAGCAGTTCAAGACCAAGACCCGCGACGAGTGGTTCGAGCTGATGAAGGAGACCGACATCTGCGTCGCTCCCGTCTACGCGCTCGATGAGGCGCTGGACGACCCGCACAACCAGGCGCGGGGCATGGTGGTGGAGGTGGAGCACCCGCAGGCCGGCCGCGTGCGACAGGTTGGCATCGGCACCAAGCTCTCGGACACGCCGGGGGCGGTGCGTTCGCCCGCGCCATCGCCCGGCCAGCACACGGACGAGGTGCTCGCGTCGCTCGGCTACGACGCCGACGGCATCGGCGTCCTGCGGGAGCGGGGCGCGGTGGCGTAGCGGCGTGCGACGGTTCGCGGATGCGGTATACTCAGCCGCACAACGGATGTCAGGCTGGCCAGACCGATGTAGAAAGGCGATGCTATGACGCAGCAAGTCCTCGCAGCGAAGGTCGATCGTGATGAGCTTCGCGAGCAGATCCAGGCCAAGTACAACGACGTGGCGGTGGAGCCGGACAAGGGCTTCCACTTCCACACGGGCCGTCCGCTGGCGGCGATGCTGGGCTACGACGAGGCCGACGTGGACTGGCTTCCCGAGTCGGCCGTCGAGTCGTTCGCCGGCACCGGCAACCCGTTCTCGATGGGCCGCCTCGCCGAAGGGGAAGTCGTGCTGGACATCGGCAGCGGCGCCGGCATCGATACGCTGCTCGCCGCCCGGCAGGTCGGCTCCGGCGGTCGCGTGATCGCCGTCGACATGACGGAGGCGATGCTGGAGAAGACGCGTGCCGGCGCGGCCGCTCTCGGCCTGAGCAACGTCGAGGCGCGGCTCGGCTACGCCGAGGAGCTGCCGCTGGAGAGCGCATCCGTCGACGTCGTCATCAGCAACGGCGTCATCAACCTCTGCCCGGACAAGATGGCGGTGATGAAGGAGGTCCACCGGGTGCTGAAGCCCGGTGGCCGCTTCCAGATCGCCGACATCCTCGTCCACAAGGAGGTGCCCCAGGACGCGAAAGACGACATCGATCTCTGGTCAGGCTGAATCGCCGGTGCTCTGCTGGAAGCAGAGTGGGATTGGGTGCTAGACCATACAGGCTTCGCGGAGATCCGCTGGGGCCACCAGATCGACGTCTTCTCCGGCTCGAAGCACGAGTCGGACGCCCATGAATTCGATACGCGCGGTGTGACGTTCAGCGGCGTTCGGCCGTAAGGTAACGGCGCACCCAGGCCAGGGCGGCGCGTTAGCCTGGTTACATCGACGCCGGTGGCCTCGAACTCGGTGGTGAGCGCCGGTTGGCCCACCAGCGCCAAACGAGCGTCCCGATCACTGCCGGCGGTACCAGCCACCAGGAGTAGGCGACCACGGCGAACGCGATGGTGGCGAGGGCAAGCAGCGTGATGAGCGAGCTCTCCCACGCCTTGGAGGCAGCGTCAAACGGATCGAGGCCGCCGTCGTCTTCTAGATCCTCTGCCTCCGGAACGGTGGTTCGCAGGTGGACGGTGATCGTCGCGAGCTCTGTGAGACTGTCGAGCAAATTGATCCGTCCCTGCGCCTGCTCAATCTGGCCGCGCACGGAATCCAACCGATCCTGCACCAGCAGGATCTCGTTGATGCCGTTCGCTTCGGCCAGGAGCTCAAGATAGCGCCTTTCGGTAGCTTCCAGCGTGCGTAGGCGCGCCTCCAGGTCGGTGAACTCCTCGGTCACGTCGTTCGCGTCCGAGTTCTGCTGCTCCACCTTGCCCATGTCTCTGATCCTTTGGAGGACCTCTTGATACCTATTGCCGGGCACGCGGATAGTAAGGTCCGCTTGCTGATCATCGTCGACATCGGAGAAAGAGGAGCTAGCGACGAAGCCGCCGAACGTCGCGGCGAGGCTGATGATGTCCTGGAAGGCGCGTCCCACCTCATCGACGCGAACGTCGAGCGTCGTACTTTGAATGATCTTTCGATTCAGCAGGCCCTGGAATTGGCTACCGGACTCGGCTTGCCCAGCCCCAGCGTCGTCGGATAGCGAGCCTAAGGTTGTGTCTTCGGAGAGATCGGTGAAGCCGAGTATTCCATCCCCGTCGCTTGGCGAAAACGCCTCGTCGTCCGAGCTACAGGCGACGCCGAGGAACGCGATCACCAGCAACGCTACGACGACGCCAATGCGTGCGAGCTGTAGATGCTTCGCCATTGTGGTGCCTCCTTCGCTGTCAACCGCACGCCCCGCTCAGATGCCCGATGAGCAGACAAAAAGGACCGATGCGGTACTCGCCGATCCTTCGACGCCTACGGGGTTAGCTAACGGGTTAGGGTGGAAGGCTCACCCTGTTCTCCGATCCAGCTCGAAGAAATTCACCCCTCTTTGGTGGTTCCCCCGTCCTCTTTGCAGAGGTTCGGCGTATTGCCTAGGCCGTCTGTGTATAGTAGGGTGCTGTGCATCGTCTGTCAAGAGTGTCGTTCGGCCTCGCGCGCCGCTGTGCGTCACGTCGCGGGCGTCGCCTCCTCGCCCTCTCGGCGGTCCGCGTGCCGCCAGAGGCCCAGGGCCAGCGGTAGCGCCACGAGCGTCACGCCCGCTGCGATCCAGAACACCGCTCGCAGCGAGGCGAGGTCGGCGGTCGCGCCCAGCACCGGCATCAGGACGGCGGCCCAGACGCTCACCAGCATCGTCCGCAGCGAGAGCACGGTAGCGCGTTGGTTGTTGGGGATGCGCCGGTTCAGGTAGTCGGTGGCGGGCGGCATGAGCAGGCTGTTCGTGAAGTGGATGAGCGGGAACGCGGCGAAGGCGAAGACGGTATCCCATGCGCCCAGCAGCAGGTAGCCTGCGCCCATGAGCAACGGCGCGGCCATGAACGCGCCGCCCGTGCCCAGCCGCGCTGTCACGCGATAGGCCACCAGCGCCCCGATGATCGCCATCACCCGCGCGGGTGTGAGGACGAAGCCCATGACGCCAACTTCGACACCGTGATCGGCGAGGAACGGCTGCATGAAGACCGTCGGGGCGAAGGTGAGGGCTGTCACCAGCGACGAGAGCACCAGCATCGCGCGCACCGGCGGTAGGCGAATCGCTGTGCGAGCGCTTTCGCGCAGCAGGTCGCTATAGGCCAGCCGCGCTTCGCCTTTCGGCAGGGCCGGTTCGCGCAGGCTGAGGGCGACGATGAGGCCCGGCGCGACGATGGCGGCGCTGAGCAGCACGGGTATCGAGAGGTCGGTCGCCGCCGCGATGGGCGCGCCGGCGAGCCCGCCGGCCAGTGCGCCGAAGGCGAAGATCGCCCCGAAGCGCCCCGCTGCCTGCTGATACTCGTCCTCGCGCCCCAGCGCCTTCAGGCTCTCGAACAGGAGCGCCTGGTCCGCGCCGGAGAAGAACGCGATGCCAATCGCCCACGCCACGTAGGAGACGAGGACGACCTCGTAGCTAGTCGCGAGGCCGAAGATGAGCACGGCGACCGCTGTGCAGCCGACGCCCAGCGCCAGCGACGCCTTGCGCCCGAGGCGGTCGGCGACGGCGCCCGTCGGTACCTCGGCGAGAACGGCCGTGCCCCAGAAGATCGCCTCCAGCACGGTGATCTGGGTGAGCGAGAAGCCGCGCATGTCTCGCAAATAGAGCACCCAGATCCCCCACCAGAGCTGGAAGTGCACAAGGAAGTGGAGCAGATAGCTCTTCCAGATGTTCGCCTGGTAGGCGCGGCGGTCTTGACTGGAGAGTGTCGTCATGCGAGCACGATCACGTCGCAACCGGGGCAACGCTCATGCTCTGCCCCGATGCTCTGCGCAGGGTTGCTCTTGCAGTATCGCCTAGTCGAAGCTGCCGAAGAGGTCGATGATCTCGCCTAGCCCCTCTGCGGGAGCATCGAAGATGAAGATGCCCGGCGCCAGGAAGCTATCCGGGGTGACGAGCAGGGCCAGGACGACGGCCCAGATGGTAAAACCGGCCAGGTTTGCCACCAGCACCCGGGCCGGGTCGGCGGGCGTTACCGCCTGGATGGCGATCGTCGTCAGCCCGAAGAAGAGCACCACGGAGGCGAGCGCGACGCCAAAGCTGACCCCCGGAACGAACATGAAGACGGAGAGGCCAAGGGGCGCTGCCGCCATCCCCATGGTGCGTAGCATCTGGTGCCAGTCTGCCTCCTCCTGAAAGAGCTGCGTGAGGATCACCCAGGTGACCAGCAGCCAGACGATCCACAGCGCTACCGAGAAGAGAGTCCCTAGGATCACCGATTCGACGAACACACCTCCGGCGTCTCCGAAGCCCTTGACGATCCACCAGAGCCAGCCGCCAATCCCCGCCAGCAGCGTAGAAGCTACGAGGACGAAGACGGCGGGGACGGTGGCCCGCGGGTCGTTCCGTACTTCGTCGAACACGTTGGTGTCCAGCCGGAACAGCCGGATCAGCCGATCGATCATGGTGCTGAAGGTGAGTTGGGGGTCTAAAGACATCGTGATGGTGCTCCTTTGCCGCTCTGCCGCATCCCTGCGGGCAACCGGCCCGCGCACTGTCAGACGGGCACAGTATACACCGAGTTTTAGTTACTGGGCAGGATGTGTACTCGTCCGGTTGCGCTACAGAGGGCGCTTGGCCGGCATGCCGGGTCGCCTGGGAAAGCGCTCGGGCGTAGGGAGGTTCTTGTCCACCAGGATCACCGTTTGCGGCGGCTCGGACAAGGGTAGCGGCTCGATGGCCCGCACGGAGCCCATCAGCGTCTCCAGCGCCACCTTGGCCTCTGTGGCCTCGCGCTTCGCCTCGCTGCCCTTCGGCGCGAGCACCAGGCCGCCTACCCGCACGAAGGGCAGCGTCAGCTCCACCAGCGTCCTGAGCGGCGCCAGCGCCTTCGCGACGGCGAAGTCGTACTGCTCGCGGTGGTCCGGATCGTGCGCGGCCTCTTCGGCTCGTCGCGGGACGACGGCGACGTCGCGAAGGCCCAGCGCCGAGAGCAGGGCGCGGAGGAACTCCGCCTTGCGCTGTTTCGATTCCACCAGCGTCAGGCGGAGGCGAGGCTCCAGGATCTTGAGCGGGACGCCCGGGACGCCTGCGCCGCTGCCGACATCGATCAGCGAGCCATCGCGCAGGGGCCGGCCGTGCTGCTCCAGGAGCGGGATGAGGGCGGCCGACTCCAGGAAGTGGCGTCGCTGGACGCCTTCTTCGTCGCGAATGGCGGTGAGGTTGACGCGCTCCGACCAGTCGGTGAGGATGTTGTAGTACGTCTCGAAGCGCTCGAGCTGCTGCCGGCCCGCCTCCAGCCCCAGCTCGCGGAGCCCGTCAGCGAGAAGAGATAGCATGTGCATACTCCACAGGTGAGCGTTCGACTTGGGCCGCAGTCGATCCTACAGAAGCCTCAGCCTTCGTGCCAGCATGTCTTGCCTGCCTGAGGGGCCTTGCGGTACAATCCGAGGCGGTTGCGGCCGGGTGCGGTGCGCTCGTGCTGCGACGTGTGCCCTCGCGCCAGTCTCACCTGAGGAGTCTGTATGAAGGAGTACGAAACAGACCAGATTCGCAACGTTGTACTGCTGGGCCATGGTGGCACCGGCAAGACCTCTCTCACTGAAGCGGCGCTCTTCGCCACCGGCGCGATCAACCGCCTGGGCCGCGTCGATGACGGCAACACCACTTCCGACTACGAGCCCGACGAAGAGAAGCGGCAGATCAGCATCAGCCTCGCCCTCCTCCCCTGCGAATGGAACGGCCACAAGGTCAACCTCATCGATACACCGGGCTACGCCGACTTCCTGGGCGAGGTAAAGCAGGGTCTGCGCGCCGCGGATGCCGCCCTCATCGTCGTCGACGCTGTCTCGGGCGTGGAGGTCGGCACAGACCTCGCCTGGAGCTATGCCGACGAGCAGTCGCTCCCCCGGCTGGTGTTCATCAATCGCATCGACCGGGAGAACGCCGATTTCGCCGGTGCGGTACAGCAGCTACAGGAGCGCTTCGGCAAGCGCTGCGTCCCCCTCCAGGTTCCCATCGGCGCTCAGGACGCCTTCCAGGGCGTCGTCGATCTGCTCGATATGCAGGCCTACCTGGGCGAGAAGGCGGAACAGGGAGAAGTCCCCGAATCGGTCAGCTCGGACGTAGCGACCTTCCGCGAACAGCTCATCGAGGCGGTAGCGGAGACGGACGACGACCTGATCAACAAGTATCTCGAGGGCGAGGAGCTGACCGCGGAGGAGCTGCGCAGCGGCCTGCGCGCGGGCGTTTGTTCCGGCAGCATCGTCCCGATCCTCGTCGGGACAGCGACGAAGAACATCGCCGTCCCACGGCTGCTCGATGCCCTCGTCGACTATGGCCCTTCGCCACTCGACCGGGGCGAGGTCGTCGCTCAGGACGACGGCGACGCCGAGGTGAAGCTAACGGCGGACGCAGCGGGGCCGCTGGCGGTGCTCGCGTTCAAGACCAGCGCCGACCCCTACGTGGGCAAGCTCACCTATCTGCGAGTAATCTCAGGAACGCTCACAAGCGACGATCATGTCTGGAACGCCAACCGGAAGGCGCAGGAGCGTCTGGCACAGCTCTTCTACCTGCAAGGCAAGAACCAGGAGCCCGCGCCGCGGCTGACGGCGGGCGACATCGGCGGCGTCGCCAAGCTTGGCGACACGCTCACCGGCGACACGCTCTGCGTCCGCGAGCACCCGCTCGTGCTTCCCGCCATCGAGTTCCCGGTCCCGTCGTATCGGCTGGCGGTGTTCCCGAAGACGAAGGCAGACCTGGACAAGCTGGGCACCGCCCTCAGCCGTATCGTCGAGGAGGATCCCAGCCTGCGCGTGCAGCGCGAGCACGATACCAACGAGACGCTCCTCTCCGGCCTGGGCGAGTCGCACATCGAGGTAGCGGCCGAGCGGATGAAGCGTAAGTTCGGCGTGGAGGTGGAGCTAGTCACGCCCAAGGTGCCGTACAAGGAGACGATCACGACGAGTAGCAAGGCCGACGTCACCCACAAGAAGCAGACCGGCGGCCACGGCCAGTACGCGCGGGTCGCCATTGAGGTCGAGCCGCTGCCGCATGGCGCAGGGTTCGAGTTTGTCGTCAAGGTCTCCGGCGGCTCCGTGCCCAAGAGCTACATCCCCGCCGTCGAGAAGGGCGTGAAAGAGGCGATGCAGGAGGGAGTGCTGGCACGCTACCCGCTGGTCGATTTGAAGGTCACCCTCTACGACGGCAAGGAGCACCCGGTTGACTCCTCGGAGATGGCCTTCAAGCTCGCGGGCGCGCAGGCGCTCAAGCAGAGCGTCGAAGATGCGTCCCCGGTGTTGCTTGAGCCAATAGTCAACCTGCGCATCATCGTGCCCGAAGCGAACACCGGCGAGGTGCTAAGTGACCTGAACGGCAAGCGAGCGAAGGTACAGGGCATGATGCCCGCAGGCGCGCTCACGACCATCGAGGCGCAGGCGCCGCTTGCCGAGGTGCAGCACTATGCCACCGACCTCCGCTCGATCACCCAGGGCCGCGGCGCGTACACCATGGAGATGGGCCACTACGAAGCGGTGCCCGCCCACGTCGTCCAGCGGGTGATCCAGAGCGAGGAGCCAGATTCGTCCTGAGGCTTCGGCGTGAGCTCAGCCGAACGATAGGTTAGCTATGCTGGGCGCAAAAAACGGGCGATCGGTGATCGTCCGTTTGGCGTTCGTCCGGCGTCCGTCCGGCCAGCCTAGCTCTGGTGGATGCTAGAGCTCCTCGCCCTCCTCCGCGTCGTCTACCTCCGCCTCCTCCTGGTTGTGGGTGCCCGCTGCGTCCCAGAGCGTCTCGTAGTTCTCGCCGGTGATCGCGCGGCGGAGCTCATCCTGCTCCGTGTGGGCGAGCTCTTGCAGACACTCGTCGCAGCGGCGAACGATATCGGGCGGCCCGATCTCGAGGAAGTGGCGCACGATGTGGTCCCAGAGCTGAAGCTTCACCATGCTGTCTACGTACTTAGGCCACTGGATGATGGTGATGCTCTCCGGCTTGGAGAAGCGGGGCCGTAGGCGCACAAGCTCCTTAAAGCGCTCCTGCGGCGAGGAGGCCATCGGCACCACCTTGATCATTGGGCCGTCCAGGGAGTTGCTGCGGCTGTCCATCAGCAGCGTCTTCCGCAGCAGTGGGAAGTAGAGAGCGACGACATCAGCAGCATCGATGCTGCGCTGCACCTCGGCGATGTCGATGCGGTACTGTGAGTCCAAGTGGGTTGAATCTCCCCTCTTCAGATAGCGTAGCATGTCCGCAGGCGAAAGGCGAGCCGTGGCGGCCGTCGGGCTACCCAGGGCGACCAGATGGTCGCCCCTACGCCAGGTTCGCGTCGACGATGCGGAGGAAGCGGTGCTTGGGCGACTGTCACCCTGAGCGTTAGCGAAGGGTCTGGCCCCGAGCATCTTCGCTACGCAGACGGGCATGTCCGGACGCTCAGCATGGGAGTCCGGGTGGCCCAACGTCGGATCGAGGCTGGACAGACCTGAAGGTCTGTCCCTACGAGGC